>NZ_JACSJU010000002.1:0-331832 GCF_018617235.1 Exiguobacterium sp. s132
TGATATAGCTCTTAAATTGACGAAGCTTGCGCTTCATTCAAAAATTGTAAAACTTTTTTTGCCTCATCGTTCAGTTTTCAAAGTTCGTCTGCCGCTCTTAGCGACTCATTTATAATAGCACCTGTAATTATATCCGTCAACTATAAAAAGAAAGTTTTTTAAAAAAGAATAAATAAAGACGATTCCATTTCATTTTGTTGAATGGAATCGCTAGTTTCTTCTTATTGAAATGCAACAATGCTCACATCGGTTAATCGCGATAAATCATATTCTTTCTCCCCTGTCGCTTCAAGCACAATCGGTTGTTCGACACGATTCGTATAGGCATATATCGTTCCTCGTACTCCACTGCTCAATAAAACAGGGCGACCGATTTCATAAAATCCAAGTAATGTCGCAAGAAGCGACAAAGCTTCTCCATCATAGGCTTTGTTCTGCCACATATAGAAATATGCTTCCTCTGGAGAGAGCGGCTTTCGGAACGTTCGGGGTGCTGTTAACTGACAGAAGCGATCGGCGACAATAAATAGAGGAGAGGCTGGATTCAACTCGCGTTCCGTCAGACGTTTTGGAAACCCGGATCCATCCAATCGCTCATGATGCTCGGTAATCAATTGATACACTCTTCCTCTTAACGTTTGAGTACTCGGGAGCATCGATGCCGAAACGAGTGGGTGTTGATACAATAGCTCCCGTTCCATTTTTGTGAAATAACGCATATGAGACCATTTCCGAATTTTAGCGTAGCTCGCATCTGCAAAATAAGAAGCAATCCCGTAATCAAATTGGAGTTGATGTTCGTCCCCTCGATATTTCGATAAGGCACGGGCGACGAGCGCTCGATAGACGGAATGGTAAATGACATGATTTTTCCGCAACGGCTGATGCGTAAAGAAATGAACGATCGCTGTAAGCGGAACTTCCTGACGAAATAGTTGATGAATGAATTCTAGACCTTCATATGGGTTAGGTGCGATCCGTTCTTCCCACTGATTATAATGCTTCTCATATTGAAGGACCTGATTACAGAGGCGCTGTTCTTCTTTAGACGTGAAGAGCTTCTGTTCAACAGGTGCGACATCGATATCTTCGATTTTTAAGAAACGGAGCAAACGTAAATGTTCATTGGTTAAGTGGATTCCGGCTTCTAAAGAAGAAACGGGTGACAATAGCGTCATCCCAACATGTACAGTGGATAAGTTCAAACGCACGCGAATCCCTCCTAATATATGAAAAGATCGAACGGAAACACCGTTCGACCTCTCGTCTTACTCATTCACATCAGACGATTCATCGGTTTCAGGTGCTTCATCCTCAAACCCATTCTCCAAATCGACTGCTGATTCCTCTTCTAACTCATCTTTTTTCAACTTTGCGATAGTCGCTAAACGATCGCCCTCTTCGATGTTCATCACTTTCACACCGCGAGTACTTCGACCCATTTGAGAGATCGTTTGTGAATCAATCCGAATCGCAACACCGAGTTCGGTCATCAGCATGATGTCATCGTCTTCATCAACGACACGCATCCCGACGACTGTTCCACGATCTGTCTTAATTCCGATGATACCGGAACCGCCACGACCTTGTGTGCGGAACTGTTCCATGGCCGTACGTTTTCCGTATCCTTTTTCAGTGATAATCAAGACGTCTTGCGTGGTGCGAACGATTTCCATCGAGACGACCAAATCGTCTTCCTTCTTCAATCGAATCGCGCGAACGCCTCGTGCCGTACGTCCCATCGAACGAACTTCTCCTTCGAGTGGGAAGCGAATCGACATACCTTGGCGTGTGACGATCAACATTTCATCGTCGCTCTTCGCTAAACGGACCGTGACGAGTTCATCTGTCTCATTCAAACTGATGGCACGTAGACCGTTTTTGTTGATTCGGGCGTATGCCGAAAGTGGCGAACGCTTAATCAATCCTTCTTTCGTGATGAAGACGAGAGACAACTGCTCGTCCGCTACTTCTTCAGACTCATCCTGTGTCTCTTCCGCTACCGTTTGGTTAGCCAAGTAACTATTGAAATCGACAGGAATCATCGTTTCGACTTTTTCACCTTTGTCGATTTGCAGCAAGTTAATGATCGGCATCCCTTTCGCGGTACGGCTCATCTCAGGAATTTCGTATCCTTTGAGACGGAAGACGCGTCCGAAGTTGGTGAAGAACAGGATGGTATCGTGTGTCGACGCGGAGAGCAGACGAAGCACAAAGTCTTCATCGTTCGTTCCCATACCTTGTTTCCCACGTCCACCACGGCGCTGTGTCCGATATGAATCCGATGGGATCGACTTGATATATCCTTCGCTCGTGAGCGTAATCATCATGTCGCGAACTGGGATCAAATCTTCGTCCTCGAGTTCAACGATATCCGTACGAATCACCGTACGACGAGCATCACCATATCGCTCTTTGATTTCGATTAACTCGTTACGAATAATATCGAGTAGCAATTCTTCGTCTCCGAGAATCGCACGAAGTTCTTCGATTAACGCTTTCACTTCACGATATTCGCCTTCAATCTTCTCACGTTCCAAACCAGTCAAGCGTTGGAGACGCATATCTAAGATTGCTTGCGTCTGTTCAGTCGAAAGTCCAAAGCGGGCAATCAACTTTTCACGAGCCTCGTCACCTGTGCGTGTGCTACGGATGATGGCGATGACTTCATCCAAGTGATCCAAGGCAACACGAAGACCTTCTAAAATGTGGGCACGTGCTTCCGCTTTGTCTAAATCGAATTGCGTCCGACGACGCACGACCTCTTTTTGGTGTTCGATGTAGTAATAGATTGCTTGTTTGATGTTCAACGTTTTTGGACGACCGCCTACAAGCGCGAGCATGTTAACACCGAACGTCGTTTGCATCGGTGTTTGCTTGTACAAGTTATTCAAGATGACACTCGCATTCGCGTCGCGGCGAACTTCAATCACGATGCGCATCCCGTTACGGTCTGATTCATCGCGTAAGTCCGTGATTCCCTCGATTTTCTTGTCGCGAACCAAATCGGCAATCTTTTCAACGAGACGCGCTTTGTTGACTTGGTAAGGAATCTCGTGCACGAGGATCCGTTCACGGCCATTTTTCAAGACCTCGATTTCAGCTTTCGCACGCATCGTAATCGATCCACGTCCAGTTTCGTATGCACGACGAATCCCACTACGTCCCAAAATCTCTCCCGCAGTCGGGAAATCAGGACCCGGGATATGTTGCATCAATTCTGCAATCGTGATGTCCGGGTTGTGAGAAAGCGCCAGTACACCGTCGATGACCTCGTTCAAGTTATGAGGCGGAACGTTCGTCGCCATACCAACGGCAATCCCGCTCGTCCCGTTCACAAGGAAGTTCGGGAAACGTGCCGGAAGTACGACTGGTTCTTTTTCTTCACCATCGAAGTTTGGTTGATAATCAATCGTGTTTTTTCCGATGTCTCGTACGAGTTCCATCGCAATTTTAGACATACGTGCCTCGGTATAACGCATCGCAGCGGCCGAGTCGCCATCGACTGAACCGAAGTTCCCGTGACCGTCGACTAATTCGTAGCGATAACTGAAGTCCTGAGCCATGCGGACCATCGTCTCATAAACGGCTGAGTCACCGTGTGGGTGGTACTTACCGATGACGTCCCCGACGACACGCGCCGACTTCTTATGTGGCTTGTCCGCGCGAATACCTAGTTCGTTCATCGCATATAAAATACGACGGTGAACCGGCTTTAATCCATCTCGCACGTCCGGAAGGGCACGTGATACGATGACGCTCATCGCGTAGTCCATGAACGACGTTCGCATCTCCTGGCTAATATTTATATCCTTGATATTTTCTTGTTCTGCCATTCGTTATTGCCTACCCTTCTTATTAAATATCGAGGTTCTTCACGTAATGGGCGTGAGATTGAATAAAGTCACGGCGTGGTTCGACGTTGTCACCCATGAGCGTTTCGAAGATTTCATCCGCTTCGATTGCATCTTGCAGGTCGACACGAAGCATCGAACGCGTTTCCGGGTTCATCGTCGTATTCCATAACTGTTCAGGATCCATCTCTCCGAGACCCTTGTAACGTTGAACGCTATAACGTGCATTTTCAGGAAGTTGTGCAATCGCTGCCTGCAACTCACGGTCGTTTTGAACGTAGATGGTTTCTTTCCCGTGCTTCACACCATAGAGTGGTGGTTGCGCGATATAAACATATCCACTTTCAACGAGTGGGCGCATGTAACGATAGAAGAACGTCAACAATAACGTTCGAATGTGCGCACCATCGACATCGGCATCGGTCATGATGATGAGTTTATGATAGCGCGCTTTCGATAAGTCAAACTCATCGGCAATCCCTGTTCCGAGAGCCGTGATGATGGTCCGGACTTCTTGGTTGGCCAAAATCTTATCAAGACGTGCTTTCTCAACGTTGATGATTTTCCCTCGAATCGGAAGGATGGCTTGGAAGTGACGATCACGTCCAGATTTCGCAGAACCTCCCGCTGAGTCACCCTCAACGATGTATAGTTCAGATTTCGATGCATCTTTTGACGAACAGTCTGCCAATTTCCCTGGCAATGAACTGACTTCGAGAATCCCTTTACGACGTGTCATCTCGCGTGCACGTTTCGCAGCAAGACGCGCACGTGCCGCCATCAAGCCTTTGTCGACAATGAGGCGGCCGACCGACGGGTTCTCGAGTAGGAATTGTTCGAACGTGTCGCTGAACAATGTGTCCGTTGCCGTACGCGCATCGGCATTCCCGAGTTTTGTCTTCGTCTGCCCTTCAAACTGAGGAGAAGGGTGCTTGACCGAAACAATCGCCGTCAATCCTTCACGGACATCATCCCCTGAGAGGCTACCATCGGCTTCCTTCATCAATCCGAATCGCTTCGCATAATCATTAATGGCACGGGTGAGCGCCGTCTTAAATCCAGTCTCGTGCGTCCCACCTTCATGCGTCGGAATGTTGTTCGTGAATGAATAAATGTTACTTGCGAAACCTTCGTTGTATTGAAGCGCAATCTCGACTTCGATTCCGTCTTTCGTCCCGTGTACGTATACAGGCTCTTCATGAATCGACGCTTTTGAGCGGTTCAAGTGCTCGACATAAGACTTGATTCCGCCCTCATAGTGATAGTTCCGCTCAATCGTCTCGTCACTACGGTCATCTTTAGCCACGATTCGTAACCCTTTGTTCAAGAAGGCGAGTTCACGTAAGCGTGTCGCTAACAGATCAAAGTCATATTCGAGTGTTTCTTGGAAGATGTCCCCGTCTGGGAAGAAACGAACTGTCGTCCCTGTCGTGTCGGTCGTCCCGACGATTTCGAGTTCACCTTGTGGAACACCCCGTTTGAACGATTGGTAATATACGTTTCCATCGCGACGAACGAACACTTCAAGTTTCGTCGATAAGGCGTTAACAACCGACGCCCCGACACCGTGAAGACCACCTGATACTTTGTATCCGCCACCGCCGAACTTACCACCTGCGTGCAAAACCGTGAAAATAACTTCAACGGCAGGTCGACCCGTTTTCTTTTGAACATCGACCGGAATCCCACGTCCGTTGTCTTCAACAACGATCGAGTTCCCTGGCTCGACCGTCACTGTGATCGTGTCACAATAACCAGCGAGCGCCTCATCGATTGAGTTATCGACAATCTCCCATACCAAATGGTGGAGACCGCGAGAGCTTGTGGAACCGATATACATCCCTGGACGTTTACGGACAGCCTCTAAGCCTTCAAGGACTTGAATCTGATCGGCGCCGTACGCTTGCAATTCTTTTTCATTTTCATTACTCATCGGTTATTTTCACCTACTATACATGATTTGGTGTTCCTTCTTGCCACGATTACACGGACTCCGTTTCAACCTCACCTTGTTTCACGTGAAACACTTTCGCTTGTTGAATGGTCTCATGTGCAATCCCGTCAATGTTTGTTGTAGTCAAAATCGTTTGTACTTTCCGTCCCATCGTATCGAGGAGATGGGTTTGGCGATGATCGTCAAGCTCAGATAACACATCGTCTAATAACAACAGAGGATATTCGCCTACTTCTTCATGAATCAATTCAATCTCAGCTAGCTTCAATGACAAGGCCGCCGTTCGTTGCTGACCTTGTGAACCGAACGTTTGAACGTTTCGATTGTTGACATACAATTCAAAATCGTCACGATGCGGACCAAATAAGGTCACACCTCTTCGTCGTTCGTTCTCTCTTATTTTATCAAACTTTTGACGATACGTTTCAAACATCTGTTCTTTTGAGAAGCGTTCTTTTTGGAACGTGTCGGAAACGTATTGAATCGTCAGTGTTTCGAGTTCTCTTGTGATTCCGGAATGGATGGGATTGGCCCATTTTTCGAGCTGGTCGATGAAGTGATAGCGTCTCATCACAATTTTTACGGCAAGTTCAATCAATTGATCCGTCAAGACTTCAAGTAACGTTTCGTCGCCACCTTTTGTGGATAACTGCTTCAACAAGGCGTTCCGTTGTTTCAACGTCTTCAAGTATTGATTGAGCTCGTGTAAGTACACCGGACTGACCTGACCGATTTCCATATCTAAAAATCGCCGTCTCCCTTGCGGACTGCCTTTCACGATGGCTAAGTCTTCTGGGGCGAACAAGACGACGTTAAATGCGCCGACATAGTCACTGAGACGACGTTGTTCCAAATGATTGAGCTTTGCTTTCTTGCCTTTAGGAGAAAAAGAGAGACTCTGCACCGATTCGCCCGTCCGTTTATGAATCCGTCCTTCGATACTCGCAGCATCGGCTTCCCAACCGATTAACTCACGGTCTTGTGTCGTCCGATGCGATTTTGCGAGCGCAAGTACGTAAATCGATTCGAGAAGATTCGTTTTTCCTTGGGCGTTCTCACCAATCAGAACATTCGTCTGTTCTGAAAAATCTAGCTCGAGGGTTTCGTAGTTGCGATAGTTTTGCAATCGGATCGACTTTAAATGCACGTCAGTTTCCCTCGATTTGATATTCCCCGAAGCCTTCGACTTCGATTGTATCTCCATCTCTTAATTTACGACCGCGGCGCTGGTCCTGCTCACCGTTCACTTTAATCATGACATCCTCTAAAAAGAACTTTGCTTGTCCCCCACTTGAGATGATATCTGCTAATTTTAAAAATTGTCCGAGCGTTACATACTCGGTTGTAATTGACACTTTTTCCATGTCGTCACTTCCTTTCTCACATGCTGATCTGAAAAAATCGCCATACATATTAGTTTATCGAAAATCGTCGAATAAGGCAAAAAGAGGGATGACAAGGCAAGACACCTCATCATCCCTATCCGCAGCTTACGATGTGCGGACTGGCAAAATCAGTTGAAGAACACTATCTTGTTCAACCGGTCGTAAAATGAACGGTCGCATCGAACCCGTGAACTGGATTTCGATTTCAGATGCATCGAGTGCGCGGAGCGCGTCCATCACGAATTTCGAGTTGAAGGAAATTTTTAGTTCTTCTCCTTCAAGCGACAGGATGCTGACACGTTCCGACACTTTTCCGACTTCCGGCGAGTGTGAAGAGACTTCAACTGCCGTTGTATCTTCCGCCACAAATTTAATGACGTTGTTGCGATCGGCACGTGCTAAGAGCGATGCACGGTCAATGGCCTGTAAGAACTCTTTCGCATTCATCCGAACCGCTGTGCGATATTCTTCCGGAATGAGACGTGACGTGTCTGGATAGGCACCGTCTAACAAACGAGAGAAGAATGAGATGTTTTTCATACGGAATAAAATTTGTTGGTCCGTTAAGACGATTTCAATCGGCAACTCTTCACGGTCGAGTAATTTTGCCAATTCGTTGAGTGAGCGACCAGGAACGACGACATTTTGGAACGTCAAATCGTTATCTGTCTCAAATCGCGCACGACGAAGCGCCAGACGGTGGCTATCGGTTGCGACACATGTAAGGAAGCCCTTCTCTGCTGAGAAGTTAACCCCTGTCAATACGGGACGCGTCTCCTGTGAAGAAACAGCGAAGCTCGTCTGACGGATGATGGTCTTCAATAGATCAGCCGGCAAATAGAAGCGACGATCACTCGCAAGTTCAGGTAGGCGTGGATATTCATCCGGGTCGAGACCGTTTAAATGGAACTCTGCCTGACCAGACTCAATGCGCGTCATGAAGTTCGGTGAAACTTCGAGTGTGACCTCGTTCGTCGGTAACTTCTTCACAATTTCTCCTAAGAAGCGTGCGTTCAACACGACGCTTCCAGCACGTTGAATTTGAATGAGTTCAATTCCACCCTCTTCGATTGGAATCAAGCGTTCAATCGAAATCTCGGTATCACTTCCTGTCAGTGTTAAGCCATCCGCATGTGCCTCAAGTTTCAAGCCTGTCAAAATTGGAATGGTCGTTCGTGAAGCCACAGCTTTTGATACGTCTTGTACGGCTTGCATGAATACATCTCGTTGAATCGTTAAATGCATGTGGATAATTCCTCCTAAGGTGAAATGAGTCCATTTCCTAATAATATAATAGTATTAATTAAGTCATAATAGTAATAAGGGCTGTGGATACTGGGGATAAGTCCCCTAATCCATACGTGTTAAGCCATTTCGCCTGTGAATAACTTGTGGATAACTAAGGTGGTTTATCCACAAGATATCCACAGAGAATTCTTCATTAGTTAGAAAGTGCCTTCTTCAACGTTTGAATCGTCTCTTGCATTTCCACATCGTTCTTTAGAAGGGTGCTAATTTTTTCATGTGCATGAATCACAGTCGTGTGATCACGCCCTCCGAACTCTTCCCCGATTTTTGGCAAGGAGCTCTCCGTCATCTCCCGCGAGAGATACATTGCGATTTGACGTGGGAATGCCAACGTCTTGGTTCGCTTTTTCGAGTTCAATTCTTCTACTTGAATGTTGAAGTGTTGACCGACAACTTCTTGAATATCGCGAATGACAATTTTCTTCGCTTCCTGGACAGGCATGATATTATGAAGCGCTTCGGCTGCCACGTCCGGGTCGATTGGTCGTCCGACAAGTTTTGCATAAGCGACGACTCGTGTCAGTGCCCCTTCTAGTTCCCGAATGTTCGTATCGATTTGATTCGCGATATACAGCATGACTTCATTCGAGATATCAAGCCCTTCCGCGGTCGCTTTTTTGCGAAGAATCGCAATTCGCGTCTCAAGGTCCGGTGGTGTGATGTCTGTGATTAGGCCCCATTCAAAGCGTGAACGAAGTCGATCCTCTAGCGTCGGGATTTCTTTTGGTGGTCGATCACTTGAAATCACGATTTGTTTCTGATCGTTGTGCAATGCATTGAATGTGTGGAAAAACTCTTCTTGGGTTTGTTCTTTCCCTGCTAAAAACTGAATATCATCAATCAATAGTACATCAATGTTTCGATAACGGTTCCGAAACTCACCGGTCTTATTATCCCGAATCGAATTGATAAATTCATTTGTGAACTTCTCAGAAGAGACATAGGCAATGCGAGCCCCCGGTTTTTGACCTTTTACATAATGACCAATCGCATGCATCAAATGTGTTTTACCAAGTCCAACGCCTCCGTAAATGAAGAGCGGGTTATAGGCGCGTGCAGGTGCTTCAGCGACAGCAAGTGATGCGGCGTGGGCAAAACGGTTCCCCGATCCGATGACAAACGTCTCGAAAATGTATTTGTCATTCAGTTGACCAAGATCCCCTTCCTCTTTTGAAGGTAATAGCACGGGCTGTTCTTTTGTTTCTGTCACGGCGATGGACTCATTTGACGATCCATCCGCTGGAGCATACTTGTGTGCTTGAGATTCCTCGATGAAATGAATTTCAAGCTTGTTGTTTGTGATCTCTTCAACCGTATCTTGTAACAGAGAGAGATACTGTCGCTCTAACCACGTGACGATAAAACTGGCGGGTGCCGACACAACGAGCGTCGTTCCCATCAATGATATCCCCTCGGTTGATTTCAACCACATGTCAAAACTGGCTTTTGGAGTTCGTTCTTCTTCCTCGATTACCGATAAGACATTTCTCCAAATCTCGCGAGCATTCTTCAATGAAAGACCTCCTTTACTCACATGTTGGGTAAAACTTATTCACACGATATACACATACACTATTCTATAGTAGAAACTAGGGTTATCCCCAGAGAACAAAAACTGTGGATAAAGTTATCCACATGGTGTTCATTATGGGGATAACACTTATCCACAGCCTGTGTATATCTTGGAATCACGAATTGTTCATCCACAAGTTTGTGCACATTCAGTTTAGCAAAATAAAATAGACGTGGCAATGCTTTTTGGTATTTATCCACAGATAAAGAAAAGTATCCACACCCACTTATCCACATGCTGTGTGTTTTGTGGATAACCTGTGGATATATTGTGGATAAAGCACTAATGATAGAATATGAGATGAAAAAGTTATACACAAAAGAGGAAGAAGTGAAATGAAAGATTGTTTTTGTAAAAGAAGAAAATGAAAAAATAAAGAATAAGAATATGAAAAAAAGAGGAGTTATTCACATATAAATGTGGATAACTTCGAGATTTTGTGGATAAAATGGCTCAACGTGGCTATTTATAAAGACCGTTTATAAAATACGTAAAGGTTGTGTATACATTCATCCCCTACTCGTCCTTCGGATAAGGATCGAATCCATGTGGATGAATGCTTTCTGAGTGCCTCATTCTACGAATTCGAAAACCATCCGAAAATACATTGACAATTGTTGAATCGATTTATATAATCTTAAAGACTGCCTTAAATGAAACTATAACTTGCTAATAGAGCGTTAATCTTGAGGAGGTGCTGTAACCATGAAACCAACTTTCAACCCTAACAACCGTAAGCGTAAGAAAGTTCACGGATTCCGTGCACGCATGGCGACTAAAAACGGTCGCAACATTCTTGCTGCTCGTCGTCGTAAAGGCCGTAAAGCCTTGACTGTATAATTCTGAATGAAGATTGCCCGGGGATCCTTTCCTCGGGCAATTTTTTAGTTTGTCACAGAAACGTAGTATTTCATGGATTCTCCCTCGTTCAAATGATGTGGATATGATATGATGTTAGTTGACGATTTTTGAAGCGAAGGATGGAGTGAGAATTTTGAAAAAAGAATACCGCCTGCAAAAGAATGAAGAGTTCCAAGCGGTGTTTCGCGAAGGACGCTCCGTGGCCAATCGTCAGTTTGTCGTCTACACGCTCAAAGCGGATCAAACGCATTTCAGAGTGGGTCTTTCCGTCAGTAAGAAACTTGGAAATGCTGTGGAACGGAACCGGATGAAACGATTGATGCGTGAGTCGCTTCGCTTGCTCGAACCAAACGTTGCACCGAATGATTATGTCATCATCGCTCGAAAACCTGCGACCGCATTGACGCAGTCGGAAGTAACCGAGAGTTTGAAACACGTATTCAAACGGGCCAAGGTTTGGCAAAAGCAGGGCCGGTGACCATGACAATCTGAATTTGTTCTCTCATATAATTAGAGTCTGATAAGATTGCCCGATCGACGTGTGCGTTAAAAAGAATTGATAAAGAAAGCGTAGGAGGAACTATGAGCAAAAAGCTAAAATTAGGATTACTCGCTGCCATGACCGCGGTCATCATGCTGATGGCAGGCTGTGTGGATCCGTCTACCATCCAAGCCGAACCAGTAACGGCTGACACAGAAGGTTTCTGGGCGAAGTACTTTGTATGGCCGCTCGCATGGCTTTTGAAGGAAGTTGCTTACTTGGTCGGTGGCCCGTGGCAATACGGGATTTCAATCATCATCGCGACGATTATCGTCCGGTTATTGATTCTCCCACTCATGATCAAGCAGACGAAGAGTATGGGTGCGATGCAAGTGTTGCAACCAGAAATGCTGAAGCTTCGTGAAAAGTACAGCTCAAAAGACCAGGAAACACAACGTAAACTCCAAGAAGAGATGATGAAGCTTTATCAGGAATACCAAATCAACCCGCTCGCGGGATGTTTGCCGATCTTGATTCAAATGCCGATTCTCTTCGCATTCTATGATGCGATTCGCCGTACACCTGAGATTTTCGAAGCGAACTTCTTATGGTTCGACCTCGGTGCTCCGGATCCAACGTTCGTCTTGCCGATCTTAGCGGCAATCTTGACGTTCGCACAACAAAAAATCTCAATGGCGGGTCAAGAACAGAACCCGCAGTTGAAGATGATGCTTTATATCTTCCCGGTCATGATCTTCGTCATGTCGATCAACCTCCCAGCTGCCCTTTCGTTATACTGGGTAGTCGGTTATATCATCTCGATCATCGTCACGATGGCAATCATGCTCCCGATGCGTGAGAAGATGAAGGTTGCGGCTGAAGCGAAAATCGCTGCGAAAGAAGCAGAGCGTGCAGCGCTTGCTGAAGAAGAAAAGAAAAACAAAAAGAAAAAGCGTAAATAATCGCTAAGCTGAGTGTCTTCTGACGCTCAGCTTTTTTTTGTGGGATTGCAAGCCAGTCAGAGGGGAATAGAGATAGAAACGAGTAAACGGAGGTGTGGGAAAATGGAGGCATTCATTCAGCGTTTGGAACGTTCGACGTTATGGCAAGCGATCATTTATTTTGTACTTGGTGTTCTCATTCTGTTATATCCTCGATTTTTCTTTGATGTCATGGTGTATGTCATTGCCGGTTATTTAGCGATCATGGGGATTTGGATGATCTTTCAAGGGTTGCGTCGACGTCAGGGAGGGTTGCCACCCACTTTCTTTATGGGTCTCATCTATTTGATTTTGGCAGCGGTCGTCTTTTTCTTCGCAGAGACGCTAGCTAGTCTTCTCCCGATTTTGATCGGAGCCTTGTTCTTATTCGGTGGAATTATCCGCCTGATTCAGGCACTCGGTTACCGTCAATCGATGTCGGGACGATGGCTTTGGTTTTTGATTGGAAGTCTATTGTGGATAGGTGTCGGGATTCTCATGTTGACGAATCCGTTCAGTAGTCTACTTGTCTTGTTCCAACTGTTCGGCGGCATTCTCATCGCCATCGCGATAATGGAACTGTTCCTCTATTTCACGATTCGTTCGACGAAACGCCAAGCAAGATACTAAAAAACAAGCCGCCCTATATGCCAGGACGGCTTGTTTCTCGTTGAATCAACTGTTCCATGAACGGTCCGAACACGTTGTAGCCAGGTAGTGATGTGAAAAAAGTTTGCTCTACCTGAAGTCGCTCCAGATAGATGTGGGCGGCTTTTTCGTGTGAGGCGGGGGTCAAATGGTCATAAAATGAGCGGAGGTCGATTTCTTGTCGCTGCGTCACATCTTTTAAACCAAGGGAAGCCCGGTCCGGTGTGTGGTGAGCGGCTAACACATATGCGAAATGGACCATTCCTTGCCGGAGCATCTCCGTTGCCCACATCGCGTTGCCTCGATTGCGTGATTTTGTATATTGGAAAAAGAACCACACGGTATCGAACGCATGGTCACTGATTGCCGCTTCGTCTAATTGCAAGGAAGTGGCGTGTCTAGCAAGTCGCTGTTGTGGGTCGTAGAGCACATGAATCGAGTCTTGATGATTCAACGTCTCTTGCGTGACCGTGAACAGGTCGAGGTGAAGAAAATCATCAAAGACGGCGATGAGTTGTGGAGCGACGATGTGAATCTCGTCTTTTAACAGAATCGGACGATAGGCGGTTACATGCTCGAGGCGTCTAGATAGAAAAGAGACCTTTTCATCGGGGTGTACCATGACATAGAGGTCGATATCTGAATGTTCATCGGCTTCTCCCCGACCGAATGAACCCTTCATAAAAATCGCTTGAACCGCTTCATCGTGCTGTAATCGTTCGGTGATGATTCGGATTGCGTCTTGCTGTTTCATCTTTAGATCATCTCTCTCCTATGTAAATATATTCCTTTATTGTACGAAAACGATGAGGCGAATGGCAATGACTTTATCAATGGTCCAACTCTTTCGTTCAAGTCGAATATCGTGTATAGTAGGTTCGTTATGCATATGATAGAAGAAGATGTTTAGGTTTGGAGGGAGAAAGATGCTAGAGTTTGACACGATTACAGCGATTTCGACGCCGATGGGTGAAGGTGCCATCGGGATCGTCCGACTATCGGGCGATTTGGCGGTCGAAACGGTGAACAATGTGTTTTCTGGGAAAGACTTAACAACAGTCGATTCACATACGATTCATTATGGAACGTTAAAATATCCTAATACGGGCGAAATCGTCGATGAAGTCATGGTCAGTATTATGCGCGCGCCGAAGACGTTTACGCGAGAAGATGTCGTCGAAATCAATTGTCACGGAGGCGTCGTAGCGGTCAATCGTGTCCTTGAGCTCATTCTCGATCAACCCGACATCCGCCTAGCAGAACCGGGCGAGTTCACGAAGCGCGCCTTTTTAAATGGTCGGATCGATTTATCTCAGGCGGAAGCGGTCATGGATTTGATTCGCGCGAAGACGGACCGAGCAATGAACGTTGCGATGGCGCAAATGGAAGGACGTTTGTCACGCCTCGTTCGCGAGTTACGTCAACAATTGCTCGAGACGATTGCGGCGGTCGAGGTCAACATCGACTATCCAGAATATGACGCAGAAGAGATGACCCAGGCCATTGTCGAAGAGAAAGCGGGCGAGGTCAAACGTGTCCTCGAACAGTTACTCGAGACAGCGCGACAAGGGAAAATCTTACGTGAAGGCTTGGCCACGGCAATCATCGGTCGACCGAACGTCGGAAAATCTTCTTTGATGAACACGCTCGTTCAAGAGACAAAAGCGATTGTCACCGAAATTGCCGGTACGACACGTGACACAATTGAGGAATACGTCAACGTGAAAGGTGTTCCGCTCAAATTGATCGATACGGCAGGGATTCGCGAAACGGAAGATATCGTGGAACGAATCGGTGTGGAAAAGTCGAGAAAAGCGTTAGAAGCGGCAGATTTGGTCCTTCTCGTCTTGAACGGACATGAGGGGTTGACTGTCGAGGATGAGGCGTTATTTGAGGCAGTTAAAGGAATGAATGCCATCATCATCATCAACAAGACAGACTTGCCACAAAACATGGATTCTTCTAAGCTAGAGAAACTAGCGGCAGGACGTCCAATTGTGGCGACATCGCTCTTGCTAGATGAAGGAATCGATGCCCTTGAAGCGGCCATCGCAAATCTATTCTTCGCAAAAGGTGTCGAGTCACAGGATATGACGTATATCTCAAACGCTCGACACATTCAGTTAATCAAACGAACGATTGGTCAAATTGATGAGGCGCTCGGTAGTGCCGTCATGAATATGCCGATCGACATGGTTCAAATCGATTTACGTCGTGCGTGGGATACGCTCGGTGAAATCAATGGAGATACCGTACAGGAGAGCTTGATTGATCAGCTCTTTTCACAGTTTTGTCTTGGGAAATAATAAGGAGGAACGAATATGGCTTATACGGCAGGCGAATTTGACGTCATCGTCATCGGGGCCGGACACGCAGGGATTGAATCAGCACTCGCATCGGCTCGAATGGGCGCGAAAACAGCGATGCTCACCATGAACCCTGATATGGTCGGATTCATGTATTGCAACCCATCAATCGGTGGGCCGGCGAAAGGGATCGTCGTACGTGAAATCGATGCGCTCGGTGGCGAGATGGGGCGTGCGATTGACGCGACATACATCCAAATGAAGATGCTCAACACATCGAAAGGGCCGGCGGTACGTGCGCTACGTGCACAGGCGGACAAATTCCAATACCAAAATCATATGAAGAAAGTGCTAGAAGATGAGCCGAATCTGCTGCTTCGTCAGGCGCTAGTCGAGCGCTTGTTGATTGAGGACGGAGAAGTACGTGGCGTGGTAACGAACACAGGTTCAGAATATCGCGCGAAAGCGGTCATCGTCACAACGGGAACGTTCATGCGTGGTCAAATCATCATCGGGGAATTGGCTTACGAGAGTGGTCCGAACAACCAAATGCCATCGGTCGAGCTATCGAAGCATCTTGAAGAGCTCGGTCTCGACTTAGTTCGATTCAAAACGGGAACACCGCCACGAATCGACGGCAAGACGATTGATTATTCGAAGACGGAGATTCAGCCAGGGGACGAGAATCCATCATTCTTCTCGTACACCTCGACGGACTTGGATCCGATCGAACAAATCCCGTGCTGGCTCACGTACACGAGCGAACGTACACACCAATTGATTGATGAGAACTTGCATCGCTCACCGATGTATTCGGGTGCGATTAAAGGAACGGGGCCCCGTTATTGCCCATCAATCGAAGATAAGGTCGTTCGCTTTAATGATAAACCGCGTCACCAAATCTTCTTAGAGCCAGAAGGTCGCGATACGGAAGAAATCTATGTCCAAGGCTTTTCGACGAGTATGCCAGAAGACGTGCAACATCAGATGCTTCGCACGATCCCGGGTCTTGAAAATTCAGAGATGATGCGTCCCGGTTATGCGATTGAATACGATGCGGTCGTACCGACACAGCTTTGGCCAACTCTCGAAACAAAAGCTGTCCCAGGTCTTTTCACAGCGGGACAAATCAACGGGACGAGCGGGTACGAAGAAGCGGCTGGACAGGGCATCATGGCGGGAATCAACGCCGCATGCAAAGTGCTCGGAAAAGATCCGGTTATCTTGGACCGTTCGCAAGCGTACATCGGCGTCTTAATCGATGACCTCGTGACGAAAGGTACGAACGAACCGTATCGCCTTCTCACATCACGTGCCGAATACCGTCTTTTGTTGCGTCATGACAATGCGGACTTGCGACTCAGCGACATCGGGTATGAGATCGGCTTACTTTCAGAAGATCGTCACACTCACCTCAACGAGAAGCGTGTAGCGATTGAAAAAGAAGTGAAGCGACTTGCGTCACTTGTCGTCAAACCGACACCTGAAGTCAATGCGATGCTCGAATCGGTCGGTGCGCACCCGCTTAAAGAAGCGACGCATGCCAACATCTTGTTGAAACGTCCGGAAGTATCTTATGAAGCACTCATGACGGTCGTTCCGTCAACGGAAGAATTGTCGTATGAAGTGAAAGAGCAAGTCGAGATTCAAGTGAAGTATGAAGGTTATATTTCCAAACAGCTTGAACAAGTCGAGAAGATGCGTCGCATGGAAGAAAAACGAATCCCGGAAAACTTGGATTACGATGCGATCGGTGGTCTCGCGACAGAAGCGAAACAAAAACTAAAACAAGTTCGTCCTCTTTCGATCGGTCAAGCGTCTCGTATCTCAGGCGTAAACCCAGCAGACGTGTCAATCTTGCTCGTCTATATCGAACAAGGACAATACGCAACGGTGGAGTGAAACGATGAACGAATCTCAATTTATTGAAGCGTTACGAGCTGAAGGGTTTGAGCTGAGTGAGACACAACTCAGTCAGTTCAAGCGTTACTTCGAAATGCTCGTCGAATGGAACGAGAAAATGAACTTAACGGCCATCACGGACCGAGAAGAAGTATATTTGAAGCATTTCTATGATTCGCTCAGCGCAGCGTTTCATTTCGATTTCACGAAAGTCGAAACCGTATGTGATGTCGGGGCAGGAGCCGGATTCCCAAGTCTTCCGCTCAAAATTTTATTCCCACACTTACACGTCACGATCATCGATTCGTTAAACAAACGCATCACCTTTTTGAACGAGTTGGCCCTTGCCCTTGGACTCGAAGGTGTCGCGTTCCATCATGGTCGTGCCGAAGAGTTCGGAAAAAATAAAAAGTTCCGCGAACAGTTTGACGTCGTCACAGCACGTGCGGTTGCCCGCATGACCGTGTTGGCAGAATACTGTTTGCCACTCGCGAAAGTAGGCGGAAGCTTCGTTGCGCTTAAAGCGGCCAAGGTTTCTGACGAGATGGCAGACGCCAAAAACGCTTTAGCCGTTCTAGGTGGGAAAGAAAAAGCGACACACCAGTTCCTATTGCCAGGAGAGATGAGTGAGCGTAATATCGTAGTTGTAGATAAACTACGAAAAACGCCCGGGAAATATCCGCGTAAAGCGGGGACACCGGCGAAAGAGCCACTTATCTGATGATGTCGTTTCACGTGAAACAAAAGCAGATTCCAGTGGTGGAGTCTGCTTATTTTTTTACATAAAGGGGTGCCCGACGTTGAAGAATAGATTTGCGAAATTGTTCGGTGTGAATCGAAAAGACGAAGTTGCCGTGACGCAGATTGCGGAAGTTCGAGCGGATGACACGGTACAAGAACTCTCGTTGTCACGGTTGCGTCCAAACCGTTATCAACCGCGTAAAGTGTTCGAACCGGCAAAAATTGAAGAGTTGGCAACGACGATTTCGGAACATGGACTCCTTCAACCAATCGTGGTTCGAAAGGCAGATGGGGACTGCTATGAAATCATTGCCGGGGAGCGTCGTTTCCGTGCGGTGAAATCGCTTGGTTGGTCAGCGATTCCGGCAATCGTTCGCGATATGGACGATGATACGACGGCTGCACTCGCCTTGATTGAAAACTTGCAGCGTGAGCAGTTAAGCCCGATTGAAGAGGCGGAAGCATATGATCGTTTACTCGCCTTGAACGGTTTGACGCAAGATGCGCTCGCGAAGAGTCTAGGCAAGAGTCAATCCACGATCGCCAATAAGTTGCGCTTGTTAAAATTGCCGGAGGATGTGAAGCAGTCGCTTCGCGATCGTCGGATCAACGAACGACATGCGCGTGCGTTGTTGCCGTTGAAGGAAGAAGGATTGCAACTTCAAGTGCTCGCAGAAGTGTTAGAACAGGATTTTAACGTCAAGGAGACAGAAGAACGCGTCGCCTTTTTAACAACACCGATCGAAGAAGAGAAGCGAAAGCCGAAAAAACAACGTCGTCGGACGAAAAGTTTTGCGCGTGACACGCGAATCGCCATCAACACGATTCGTGACTCAATCAATTTGATTGGGAAAACAGGGATTGACGTCCAAACTGAAGAAGTAGACGAAGAGGAATTTGTTGAAATTCGAATTCGCATCCCGAAAGCGCGGCCTCAAAAATGAGTCCGTGCTTTTTTATACAATGAAGGAGGTTTGTAGATGGAACGATTAGCATTAAAATTCATTCGCCCAAACCCGAATCAGCCCCGGAAACAATTTGAGGTGGAAAAATTAGAAGAGTTGCGTCAATCCATTGAGCGATATGGCGTCCTACAACCAATCGTCGTTCGAAAAGCGACAGGATACTATGAAATCATTGCCGGGGAACGACGGTTTCAGGCGGCGAAGCTCGCTGGGAAAGAAGACATTCCTGCCCTCGTCGTCACGGCGGACTCCGATCGCGTCATGGAGTTGGCGCTGATTGAAAACATTCAGCGGGCAGACTTGAATGCCATCGAAGAGGCTGTCGCCTATGAACAGTTGATGCAGACGCTAGGTCTGACGCAACAACAGTTGGCCGATCGCGTCGGGAAGAGCCGCAGTCATGTGACGAACAGTCTTCGCCTCCTTCGATTGCCGAGTGCCGTCCAGCATGCGGTCATGGTCGGAGATTTGACGATGGGACATGCACGTGCCATCACGGGTATGAAATCGGAACAAGCGATGGAACAGATTGCGAAACGGGTCATTGCCGAGCATTGGACGGTCCGTCGCCTCGAGCGTTACTTACAAAAAGAGCGCACAGAAAAAAAGACGCTGAAGCGATCGAACGCCGATATCGAAGCGGTCGAAGCGGTGCTTGCGGAGCGTCTTCAGATGGATGTGTCGATTCGTCCGCGCCGAAAAGGCGGCGTCCTCGAGTTGAAGTATTTTTCACAAGACGACTTGGAACAATTGTTGACGTTATTATCGCCTCAAGACTTTGATTCATCTCGTGACTGACGAAGACGCGTGATGGCCGCCTCTTCGTGATGCAGGCGCCCGATCCGTGTATCAAAATCGGCGAATCCGTCTGTGATGAAACGTGCGAGTTCATATACAAGATGGAGACGGGTATTCTGTAGAATCATCATCTCCATGAATCCACTTACGTTCACGACGGCTTTAATATTGTAAGCGCCGACTGCCGGAAGTTCTTTTTGGACACCGGCCCCTGGAGCGAGCGGACCTTCCGAAAAGAAGACATAACCGACACTTGATAAACGTCCGAGACAGGCGTCGATAGCGATAATGAGCGGTTGATGGAAGCGCGTTTGAATCTCATGTAACGTTTCCACCAAATTGAGTGCGTGTACAGGCTTCGTTAATGTGCCGTATACATGTAAATTTCGGATATGGCGTTCTTCTAAAAACGTTCCGACGAGCGGACCGAGTGAATCACCGGTCGAACGGTCCGAACCGATGCAAACAAGGACGATGGGGCGATGGATTTCATTGACCAACTGTTCATGAAGCTGGTCCGCAAGCAATCTGGATCCACTCCGCTCAGTGTGTTCAATGAAGAAAGAGTATGGTTTATGAGGTTTTAAGCGAAACGGCATGAATCTCATCCTCTCTTCTAAGCTGCCTATTCCTAGTTGCAGTTGGGGGATTGATCTCGTATTAACCCATTCCCAAAAGTGGAAAACTTCTAACTTCCGAATGCAGTGTTTGAGAAAAGTCGTGAAATATGTTTTGATGATTTAGAATCTACGACTTTGAGGTGAAAAGATGGCTTCGCAAAATACAGAAAAAGATTTAAATACGGTTGCCGATGAGACAATCGACAGCGTGAACCGATTCGTCGAGTACTTTAAAGATACAGACATGTGGATTGGTTTAGGGATCAAGCTCGCCGGTGTGGCGCTCATCATCCTTGGTTTATATATCGCAACACGCATTTTGACAACGATGGTCGAGCGCGTGTTTACGCTCCGCAAAATAAAAGAACATGATATCGTCGCCCAGCGACAGAATGAAACGTTATTAAAATTAGCCCAAAACACAATCCGCTATGTGATCGGGTTGATTATGGTCTTGACGGTGCTCGGACAATTCGGTGTGAATATCGCCGGTTTGATTGCATCAGCCGGGGTCGCGGGTCTTGCAATCTCATTCGGGGCACAAAGTTTGGTGAAAGACGTCATCACAGGGGCGTTCATCATCTTTGAAAACCAATACAAAAACGGGGATTACGTCAATTTGAACCAACAAGTCGACGGGACGGTCATCGAGGTCGGAATCCGGACGACGAAATTAAAAGGATTAAACGGACAAGTGACGATTATTCCGAACGGACAAATCTTACAAGTGACGAACTACTCGCTTGAAAACAGCGTCGCTGTTGTCGATATTGGGGTTGCGTACGAAGAAGATATGTCAAAAGTAGAGCAAGCGCTCAAGGAAATTGCGAAAACGGTCGAAGCACGCTATCACGACTTGTTCATCAAACCAATCGACTTAGCTGGAGTGCAGTCGCTCGGACCGTCGGAAGTGGTGTACCGATTAATGGCGGAAGTGCCGCCGACCCAGCACTTCGCAGCTGGTCGAATTTTGCATAAAGAGTTAAAGGCTGGACTTGACGAGCGGGGGATTGAAATTCCATACCCACGTACGGTCATGATGCCACCGAACTCGGCTCCTAAAGGAGGAGAAGCAGAAAATGCAAAGTAAAACCTATGCATTGAACGATATTGTGGAAATGAAAAAACCACATGCCTGCAAAACGAACCGCTGGCAAATCACGCGTGTCGGGATGGACATTCGGATCAAGTGCCAAGGCTGCGGAGCTAGTGTGCTCATGCAACGCCGTGATTTTGATAAGCGATTCAAGAAAGTGCTTGAACAAGGGAACGCCGCCGAATAAGCGGCGTTTTTCTTTAGGTTATGAACGTGAGTTGCGGTTTAATCGTGGACTATCTATAATTGTGAAGGATGTGACGGTGTGGTGTACTGAATGTACCCACTCCACAGACGGCTTAACATTTCCCGGGAAACACCGGATGAGGAGGAAATACTAGTGGGATTAACAGCAGGAATTGTCGGATTGCCAAACGTCGGGAAATCGACATTGTTTAATGCGATTACACAAGCAGGAGTCGAGGCGGCCAACTATCCGTTCGCGACGATCGACCCGAACGTCGGCGTCGTAGAAGTACCGGATGCGCGCCTTGATCGATTGACAGAACTCGTCAAACCGAAAAAAACGGTACCAACAGCATTTGAGTTTACAGATATCGCTGGAATCGTGAAAGGTGCGTCAAAAGGTGAAGGTCTCGGAAACAAATTCTTGGCGAACATTCGCGAAGTGGATGCGATTTGCCAAGTCGTCCGTTGTTTCGAAGACGAGAACATCACGCACGTCGCAGGCCGTGTCTCACCAATCGATGACATTACGACTATCAATCTTGAATTGATCTTAGCTGATCTTGAGCAAGTCGATAAACGAATCGCACGTGTTCAAAAAATGGTGAAGGCAAAAGATAAAGGTGCGGTACAAGAACTTGAAGCACTCGAAATCGTGCGAGATGTTCTTGAATCAGAGCGTCCGGCACGTGTCGCTGAATTATCAGAAGACCAACTCGCAATCGTCAAACACTTCCAATTGCTTACGATGAAGCCGATGCTTTACGTGGCGAACGTGAGTGAGGATGAAGTGGCAGATGCCGATTCGAACGAGTTTGTACAAGCAGTCCGTGATCACGCGGCAACAGAAGGTTCGAAAGTCATCGTCATCTGTGCACGAATCGAAGAAGAAATTTCAGAACTCGAACCGGAAGAACGCCTCGAGTTCTTACAAGATCTCGGGATCGAAGAGTCAGGACTTGATCAATTGATCCGTGCGGCTTACTCGACACTTGGCCTTGCGACATACTTCACGGCAGGTGAGAAGGAAGTTCGTGCTTGGACGTTCAAACAAGGGATGAAAGCCCCACAATGTGCCGGTGTCATCCACTCTGATTTCGAACGTGGATTCATCCGTGCCGAGGTCGTGTCGTATGACGACCTTTCAGCAGCAGGAAACATGACGACGGTGAAAGAACAAGGAAAACTTCGTTCAGAAGGAAAAGAATACGTCTTCCAAGATGGCGACGTTGTCACGTTCCGCTTCAACGTATAAGTGGATTTACGGAAACGTATTGTAAAAGTTAAGGAAGTTTGATAGTATATTATGACGTGAGTAAAACAATTGTTTGCTCCTTGCTCCTACAACCGGTAGGGGCCGTTAGTCCAAGAGGAGGTGAAAGATAATGCGTAAATACGAACTTCTTTACATTATCCGTCCATCAGTTGATGAGGAAGCGAAGAAAGCTTTAATCGAGCGCTTCAACAACGTCATCACTGAAAACGGTGGTACTGTTGAAAAAACAACAGACATGGGTAAACGTCGTTTCGCTTATGAAATCAACAAGATGCGCGAAGGACACTACGTTCTTCTTAACATCGTTGCTGAACCTAAAGCGATCTTAGAAACAGAGCGTCTCATGAAGATCTCTGACGACGTTGTCCGTCAAATGACAACAAAAGACGAGCGTTAATCCTTAACGTTTCGTATCGTGAAAGGGGAGCTTGGAGATGATTAACCGAGTTGTGTTAGTTGGTCGATTGACTCGCGATCCCGAAATGCGTTATACGCAGAGCGGAATCGCCGTAACACGCCTTACTCTCGCTTGCGATCGTCCATTCGCTGGACAAGATGGGAAGCGCGAGACGGACTTTATTGATTGTGTCGTTTGGCGCAAACAAGCAGAGAACGTAGCACAATACTTGAAAAAGGGCAGCATGGCCGGCGTTGACGGTCGCCTTCAAATCAGTAGTTACGAAGGACAAGATGGCCAACGTCGTTACCGGGCAGAAGTAGTCGCAGACAGCGTACGCTTCCTTGAACCACGCGGAGCCTCAGGGCAACGTGAGCAAGCACCATCTGGAGATGTCTTCGGTGGTGGTGAATCAAGTGGATCAGGATGGGGCGCAGGAGCCGCTTCGACTTCATCTCAGTCCTCGAATTCGAATAAAGGTTTTGACGCAGATCCGTTCTCGGGTGGCGGCAAAATCGACTTGTCAGATGATGATTTGCCATTCTAATCATCATGGACAATAAAAACTAACCTATAAAGGAGGTCTTCACATGGCACGTCGTCCAGGAGGTCGTCGTCGTCGTAAAGTATGTTTCTTTACGTCGAACAACATCACTCATATCGATTATAAAGACGTAGAATTGCTCAAACGCTTCGTTTCGGAGCGTGGTAAAATTCTTCCACGTCGTGTGACTGGTACTTCAGCGAAATACCAACGTCCACTTACTGTCGCTATCAAGCGCTCACGTCAAATGGCTTTGCTTCCATACGTTGCAGAGTAATTGTTTGACGAACGGCTTATCCTCTTGGATAAGTCGTTTTTTTGTATTTCATCTCGTCTGTAAGTGTGTAAGTGAAACCGACGAATATGGTATGATAGAGCAGAAACCTTTACGATTCCATGGGTGAACATTACTCATTTTAGGAGGCATACATGCACAGTGGTGAAGCATTAACATCCGTGAAGAACCAATACGCGCGGCACATGATTCCATACGTGATTGGATTCCTTGTCTCGTTAGGATTGGCGTTCTACAACATTGTGGCGGCAATCACCCTGTTTATGGGCACGCTGATTTTTTTCATCTATCAGCAAGTGACGATGCGACGGGAGCGTAAAAATTGGGAACAGTATGTCCTCTCTCTCTCTCATCAAATCGAAGAGGTCGGAAAAGAAGCATTGACGACGATGCCGATTGGGATTTTAGTCTTTGACCAGGACCGACGGATCAGTTGGTATAACGAACAATCACGATTGATTTTCGAACTCGATATGGCGATTGGAATACCGCTTGATGCGCTCCATTCCGCCTTCGATGAATTGATTGAAGAAGAAGAGGATGAAGCCACGATTGAAGTGGGTGACCGTGTCTATCGTGTTTATTACAATCAAATCCATCAAACCCTCTATTTATTTGATATGACCGAAGAAGCGGAGATGGAACAAAAGTATGTTCAAACGCAGACGGTTATCGGTATTTTGTATTTAGATAACTATGACGAGATGTCGACTGCGGTGGATGAACAGGTCCGTAGTGAAGTCAATCGTCGGGTGACGGTACTCCTCAATCAATGGGCGCAGCGGCATCATATCTACATGCGTCGTACAGCTGCGGACCGCTTTTTCCTCGTCATGAATGAACGGACGCTATCTGAACTTGAAAACAACCGCTTTTCAATCTTGGATGAAGTGCGTGATGCGACGAAGGAACAAAGAATCCCGTTGACGTTATCAATCGGGATTGGGTGCGGTGAAACGACATTGACGGAGCTCGGTAATCTCTCTCAGTCGAGTCTAGATTTAGGACTTGGCCGTGGTGGTGACCAGGCAGTCGTTAAGCGTCATAATGGGAAAGTTCGTTTCTTCGGCGGGAAGACAAATCCGACCGAGAAGCGAACGCGTGTCCGGGCACGTGTCATCTCGAACTCGATGCGTGACCTCATTCGGGAATCGAGCCGTGTCCTTGTGATGGGACATAAGAATCCAGATATGGACTCGCTCGGGGCTTCCATCGGTGTCATGAAATTGGCCGAGTTTGTCGGGCGCGAGGCGTATGTCGTCATTCCATCCGGTGAGACGAGTGTCGGCATTCAGCGGCTCGTCCATGAAGTAGAGAACGATGACTCGTTATACAGCCAATTCTTGACCGAGTATGAGGCGCAGCCACTCATCGATGAACAGACATTACTCGTCGTCGTCGATACACACCGTCCGTCCCTCGTCATTTCAAAAGACATTTTGGATCGGTCGGAGCGGGTCGTCGTCATCGACCACCATCGTCGCGGGGAAGAGTTTATCGAAGATCCGGTTCTCGTGTATATGGAGCCTTACGCATCATCAACGAGTGAGCTCGTCACGGAATTGATTGAGTATCAGGCGGGAAGTCGAAAGCTCTCTATTTTAGAGGCAACGTCACTTCTCGCGGGAATCATGGTCGATACGAAAGGATTTACGCTCCGTACGGGATCCCGTACGTTTGATGCGGCATCCTTCTTACGGATTCAAGGTGCTGACACGGTTCTCGTACAGCACTTCATGAGACAAGATCTCGATGCTTATATCGAGCAGTCTCAGATTTTGAGAAACACCGAAATTTATGCAGGTGGGATGGCGATTGCGGTCGCTTCTGACGACGAGGCACACCATCAAGTGTTGATTGCTCAGTCTGCAGACCAGTTGCTGAATATGGAAGGCGTCAAAGCCTCGTTCGTCATCGCCGTCTTACCGGACGGGCGTACGGGAATCAGCGCGCGGTCGCTCGGTGACGTCAACGTCCAGGTCATCATGGAAATGCTCGATGGCGGTGGCCATTTGACGAATGCGGCGACGCAACTTGAAGTGAGTCGCGAACAAGCGAAAGTCATGTTGAAAGAGGCAATCGATCATTACGTAACAGATGAAACTGAAGGAGAGGAATTAGAATGAAAGTCATTTTGAAAGTAGATGTAAAAGGACAAGGGAAAGCTGGAGAAGTGAAAAACGTGGCAGACGCTTACGCTAAGAACGTCTTGTTCAAGAAAAACTTGGCAGTGGAAGCGACACCAGGAAACCTGAAAGCATTCGCGGCTAAAGAACGTCGTGCCGAAGAAGCAGCAGAAGAAGAGTTGAACGAAGCGAAACAACTCAAAGAAAAGCTTGAAAAAGAGACGATTGCCGTCACGACGAAAGCCGGTGAAGGCGGTCGCGTGTTCGGTTCGGTCACGAGCAAGCAAATCGCGGATGCCCTTAAATCAATGGGCTACAAAATCGATAAGCGTAAAATTGAACTCGAGCATCCGATCAAGGCGCTCGGTTTCACGAAAGTGCCAGTGAAGTTGCACCATGACGTCGTCGCGACGTTGAATGTACATGTACAAGAAGCTTGAAGGTGAGGTAGAGACGGATGAGTGATGCGATTCAAGTCAATACACCACCGCATAGCGTGGAAGCGGAGCAAGCCGTCTTAGGGGCAATCATCCTCGATTCGGATCGGTTGATTACGGCCTCAGAGCGGGTCGACCCGGACGACTTTTATCGTGTCAGCCACCAACGCATCTTTGAAGCGATGCTAAAAATCAATGACCGAGGCGAGCTCGTCGACTTGGTAACGCTCAGTTCTGAGTTGCAGGCGCAAGGGATTTTAGACGAAATCGGGGGCCTCAACTATTTGGCGGAGGTCGCGGAATCCGTTCCCGCCATCGGGAACATCGGCTATTACTTGAACGTCGTCGACCAAAAAGCGGCACTCCGTCGTCTGATTCGAACTGCGACCAACATTGTCTCGGATGGTTATGAGCGTCAAGATGAGGTGGATTCTGTTTTATCTGATGCCGAGCGAAATATTCTAAAAGTATCGCAGCGAAAAGGACAATCGAGCTTCCACCCGATTGGTTCTGTCTTATCCGATGCGTACTCGACGATTGAAAAGCTGCATCAGTCGAGCGGTGAAATCACCGGGATTGCGACCGGGTTCACGGATTTGGATAAGATGACGGCCGGTTTCCAACGAAACGATTTGATTATCGTGGCCGCCCGTCCATCTGTCGGGAAGACCGCGTTCGCCTTGAACATCTCGCAAAACGTCGCGGTCCGTACGGGTGAGAACGTCGCCATCTTCAGTTTGGAGATGGGTGCCGAGCAACTCGTCATGCGTATGTTATGTGCGGAAGGGAACATCGATGCCCAGCGCCTCCGGACCGGTCGTCTTGAAGCGGAAGATTGGGGTCGTCTCTCCCTTGCGATGTCGTCGCTCTCCCAAGCAGGCATCTACATCGACGATACACCGGGTCTTCGGGTCAACGAAATCCGAGCCAAATGTCGCCGATTGAAGCAGGAACATGGTCTCGGGATGATCATGATTGACTACCTGCAGCTCATCGTCGGGAACGGGAAACCGGGCGAGAACCGCCAACAAGAAGTATCGGAAATCTCACGTACGCTCAAAGCAATCGCACGGGAACTACAAGTACCGGTCATCGCCTTGTCTCAGCTCTCACGTGGCGTAGAGAGTCGTCAAGACAAGCGACCGATGATGTCCGATATCCGTGAATCGGGAGCAATCGAGCAGGATGCCGATATCGTCGCCTTCCTCTATCGTGATGACTATTACGATAAAGAGAGTGAAGACGCCAATACGATTGAAATCATCATTGCGAAACAACGTAACGGTCCGACCGGTACGGTCAAGCTCTCCTTCAGGAAAGAGTACAACAAGTTCGTCAATATGGAGACGCAAGCCTTCGCACCACCGATGTAACGTCGGTGGTGTCTTTTTTTGTATAGGATTAGATCAAAATGACGAACGAATAGTTACATCTTATATAAAACGTTCGGTATTCAATTGACTTTCTTGCTTTTCAAGTGTACACTTACGGATGGTTTGAACAGAACGTTGATTAATAAGGAGGATTCATTATGTCATCAGTAGTCGTAGTGGGAACGCAGTGGGGCGATGAAGGGAAAGGGAAGATCACCGATTTCTTATCGAAACAAGCCGAAGTCGTCGCGCGTTATCAAGGGGGAGACAACGCTGGTCACACGATCGTCTTCAATGATACGAAATATAAACTTCACCTCATTCCGTCTGGGATTTTCTATTCGGATAAGACGTGTGTCATCGGGAACGGGATGGTCGTCAACCCGAAATCACTCGTGACAGAACTCGCTTACTTACATGAACGGGGTGTGAGCACGGATAACCTCCGGATCTCGAACCGGGCGCATATCATCTTGCCATACCACCAGCTTCAAGATCGTCTCGAAGAAGAGGCGAAAGGTGACGCGAAAGTCGGTACGACACTGAAAGGAATCGGTCCAGCGTATATGGACAAGGCGGCACGTATCGGGATTCGCATCGCCGACCTTCTCGACAAAGAAGTGTTTGCGGAGAAGCTAAAGACTGTACTTGAACTAAAAAATCGCATGTTCGTGAAAATGTATGAAGTCGATCCAATCGAGTTCGATGACATCTTTGAAGAATACTACGCGTATGGTCAACAGTTCGCGAAATACGTGTGTGATACATCGGTCGTGTTGAACGATGCGCTCGACGAAGAGAAAAAAGTTCTTTTTGAAGGGGCTCAAGGGGTCCTTCTCGATATCGACCATGGAACGTATCCGTTTGTCACATCGTCGAATGCTGCATCAGGCGGCGTATCGAGTGGTGCCGGAATCGGGCCATCGAAGATTCATCACGTGGTTGGTGTCTGTAAAGCATATACGTCACGCGTTGGAGACGGTCCGTTCCCGACAGAGCTCGACGATGAGATCGGTCATACAATCCGTGAAGTCGGGAAAGAATATGGAACGACAACAGGTCGTCCACGCCGTGTCGGCTGGTTCGACTCGGTCGTCGTGCGTCACTCACGCCGCGTCAGTGGGATCACAGATCTTTGCCTCAACTCAATCGATGTGCTGACAGGTCTTGAGACGCTTAAGATTTGTACATCGTATGAGTATGAAGGAAAGCATCTTGACGAGTATCCACCGAACTTCCGCGTCCTTGAGAAGTGTGTACCGGTATACGAAGAGCTTCCTGGCTGGACAGAGGATATCACAGGGGTTCGTCGCTTTGAAGACCTTCCGGAGAACGCACAGCGTTACGTGCGTCGCATCGAGGAATTGACAGGAATCGAATTGTTGACGTTCTCGGTCGGACCGGCTCGTGAACAGACAGTCATCTTGCGTGATATTTACGAAGCATAAGAAAGGGAGCCACCGGGCTCTCTTTTTCTATTTCCACGGAAATGGACCACGCTTTCTAAGCTGTTTAAAAAGAGTTACAATGTAGGCATGTACGTTTAATGATAAGAGGAGGACTCACTGAATGGATCGTACGATTTTAGTGGTAGATGACGAACAACCAATCGCAGATATATTGAAGTTTAAACTTGAAAAAGAAGGTTACCAGGTGCACGTTGCCTATGACGGTGAAGAAGCACTCGTCAAAGTAGAAGAGATTCAACCGGATCTCATCTTGCTCGACATCATGCTTCCGCTCAAGGACGGCATGGAAGTATGCCGTGAGGTGCGGAAGAAATACGATATGCCGATCATCATGTTGACGGCAAAAGATTCCGAGATCGACAAAGTACTCGGACTAGAGCTCGGCGCAGACGATTACGTCACAAAGCCGTTCAGCTCACGTGAATTGTTAGCCCGTGTCAAAGCGAACATGCGACGTCATGCGACAGCACCGGCGCCAGAAGCAAAAGGAGCCAACGCGAACGATATCGTGATCGGCGACTTGACGATTCATCCGGATTCGTACATGGTGACGAAACGGGATGAGAAGATCGAATTGACACATCGCGAGTTCGAATTGATTCATTACCTCGCCCAAAACATCGGGCAAGTGATGACGCGGGAGCACTTGCTCCAAACGGTATGGGGCTATGATTACTTCGGTGATGTGCGTACCGTGGATGTCACAGTACGTCGTCTTCGTGAAAAAGTTGAGGACAATCCATCGACTCCGACGTATATCATTACGCGTCGTGGCGTCGGGTATTATTTGAAGGCAGGAGAAGAAGATTAAACGATGAAACGGACGAACTTCTTTAAATCAATCCAGTGGAAGCTCGTCGTCATCTATGCGCTGCTCATTCTCGTTGCGATGCAAGTCATCGGCGTGTACTTTGTGCGTTCTTTGGAACGGCAATACATCAACAACTTCTCGCAGTCACTTGTCGACCGGGCGAACCTACTGAGCTATAACATCAGTGAGGGGACTGCCGCGAACGAGAGTGACTTGACCACGGACCAGCAGTTGAACCAGTTACTGGATCAGCTGCTGTCTGAATTTACAGAGAGCACGACGCTAGCTGACGACATTCGAGAAGTCCAAATCATCGACACGAACAGTGTCGTCCGGGCAACCTCGAACCAAAATAATCAAAGTCTCGTCGGACAACGGACCGCGAGCACGTTCATTCAAAAGTCATTCGCGACAGGCGGGGCGCAAGAGACGCTCGTCTATGAAGATTCAAATGACCGAATGCGCGTCGTTGCCGTTCCGATCAAGTCGGAAGTGGACGGTACGACGACCGGGATGATCTATATCGAGGCATCGATGAAGTCCATCTACAACCAGATGGAACAAGTGACACGTATCCTCGCAACAGGGACGTTGATCGCACTCATCATCACCTCGTTCCTCGGAATTCTCTTATCGCGCACCATCACGCGACCGATTGCCGATATGCGGAGGCAGGCCGTCGAGATGCGGAAAGGGAACTTCTCACGAAAAGTTAAAGTGTATTCGGATGACGAGGTCGGTCAACTCGCTTACGCATTCAATGAATTGACGGACGAGTTGATGGAGGCGAACGCGACGACGGAAGCCGAACGACGCCGCTTGACGAGTGTCCTTGAGAACATGTCCGACGGTGTGGTCGCGACCGACCGCTCGCTACGGGTCATCTTGATGAACGACCAGGCGCGCGACATGATTGGAGTCGATGAAGAAGAGGCGATGGGGACGAATCTACAAAATCTCCTCGCATTCGAAGAGGAAATCATCATTCCGGAAGACGGCACGATGCCGACAAAACTGATTGACCTCAGTACGGACGAAGAATTGTTCCTCGTTCGTGCCTATTTCTCACCGATTCAAAAACATAGTGGACCAATCACAGGTCTCATCGTCGTCTTGCATGACGTCACGGAACAAGAACAGGTCGAACAGGACCGCCGTGAATTCGTTGCGAACGTCAGTCATGAATTGCGGACACCGCTCACGACGATGCGTAGTTACTTGGAGGTTCTTGCAGAAGGTGCTTATCAGGATGAGGAATTGGCGCCACGTTTCTTAGAGACGACGCAAAACGAGACGGAGCGGATGATTCGCCTCGTCAATGACTTGTTGCAGCTCTCGAAGATGGACAGTAAAGAATATAAGATGCAGAAGGTGAAGTTCGACTTCGTGCAGTTCTTTAACGATATCATCGACCGTCATGAGATGACGAAAGGGGATGCGATTCAATTCCGTCGCAAACTGATGAAGCGTCGCGTCTACGTGCATGCCGATCAAGATAAGATGACTCAAGTCATCGACAACATCATCACGAACGCCATCAAGTTCTCACCAGAAGGTGGGACGATTACGTTCCGGACGATGCTTCGGGCGAAACGCCTCGTCATCGGCATCAAAGACGAAGGGGTCGGGATTCCGAAGTCGAACTTAAAGAAAATTTTCGAACGTTTCTATCGTGTCGATAAGGCGCGGGCGCGTAACATCGGTGGTACAGGACTCGGTCTATCGATTGCCAAGGAAGTTGTATCTGCTCACGGTGGCGACATCTGGGCAGAGAGTGAATTTGGAAGAGGTACAACGATTTACTTCACGATCCCGTTCGATACGATTGTGGAGGTGAATGATTGATGAAACGGTTTACGATTGCAAAGCCGGAACTGTGGAAGTCGTTCATTTTGCTCACGTTAATCGTCACGTCGATTGTTCAAACCATCATCTTGTGGGACTACCATCCCACGTATCAGGCCGTCCAATCTGAAACGCAACTCACGACGGTGGACGAGTCATTGCAGCGTCGAGCGGACCAGGTCATCATTCCCGTTCAAGCGGTCGTGCATGACAACAATGCTGTGTTCGCTTCAAAGAATACACCGAAGCAACTGATGCGTGTCATTCGGGATTCGTTTGAAGCGAGTGAGTTCAAGCCGCTCGCTGTGAAAAACGTCCCGAGTTTCTATACGGATATCAACGAGGGACTGGAGTTGATCTTACCGGAGGCCTACTATGCGGACACGCTCAGCTATATGCTTCCGGGAACGTATAGTCTGTCTGGGAAGATTCCACAGCGAATCCTCATCTATATGGATGACAGTGCGTTCAACATTCGTGCCATCATGAGCGACCAGTCCATTTGGGAAGGGAAGTTGACGAAAGTCGGAAACGGCGATGTGAACAGTCTTTTCTTAAAAAACTCGAGTCGAACGATGAAGCGCGTGACGTATACGGATGAACGCGTGAATTATATCCCGGTCGTCGGACCTGAGATGAATGAGTTGTTCGCGTATGACGTGTCGTCGATTCAAATCGACACTCGTCTCGACTGGATGCGAGATACGTTCTTCCCAGGTGACCCGAACGTTCAAGAAGTCGACCCGGCAAGCTCGGTCGGGGCGTTGACGAATGGTGTCAGTGTGGCGGAATATGATGCGAAACTGAACGCCAGTCGCTATCGAAACCTGTCTCGGAATAGCACCGAGCGTGATACAGCAATCGGGTTAGATTCCATTGTGGAATTCGTGAACTTCCACGGGGGGTGGGTCGATGAAGCGTCTGAGAATCAAGGGCTGTCCCTTCGATTCGATGCCATCACACCGGCCAATAAAGGATTTGAAACGACCGTGTTCCGTTTTCACGTGAAAGGGTATCCCGTCTTCAGTCAGCGTGAAGCGTTTATCAACAACGATGCCATCGATTTATCCACATTACGTGTGGAAAACGACGGGGCACAGGTCCGGTCAATCACACGTAACCACTTGGAAATCGATCGCCTGATCACCGTCGGCACGACACAGTTGGCTGATGCGGATGAGGTGCTCGGTACGCTCATCAACTCCGGACGATTTGAGAACGTGACCGAGATTCGAATCGGTTATGAGATCGAATATAACGAGGACACGAGCCGCTATGTGACGTTTTCACCGAACTGGTTCGTGCGTGAGGCGGGCCGTTGGGTCCCATACAATCAAGGAGACGATTGGACAGAAAGGATGATGTATCGTGGATTGGAGTAAAGCGAAATCGATTTTAATCTTCGCCTTCCTCGCCTTGAACATCTATCTGTTGTTTCAATTGCTGACGGAAACATGGGCGACCGAAGTCGTGACGAATGACAACACCTCGATCACGCAGATTTTAGACCAGCGGAACGTCGATCCGGCAAAATTGCCACGGATGGGTCGAGATATCGGCTATTTGACGGGTTCGTCTGAAGAGATGTCAGCTGCGATGATCACGAAAAATCGGGAGGCGCAGCTCGCGACGACGCTCGACAACATGCAACTCGAAGTCGAGTTGAAACAACCCGTGCCGCTCGATGCGAAGGATTTGCGGACGACCGCTTCGACGTTTGTGGCGGAATATGTTCCGTTTGGAAACGAGTACGCCTACTGGCGCTACGATGAAAAAACGAGACAGATTGCTTTCGTACAAACATTCGAGGACAACAAGATTTTTTCAGCACCTGAAGTCGAGGGTGGCACGGAAATGTACATCGGTCCGTCCCTCATCCTCATTCAGTTGAACGAGTCGTTCGAAGTGACGGATTATAAACAGCGTCATTTAAAAGACCTCTCCTCAAAAACGCAAGATGACCTCGTGTTGACGGCCAGTGAAGCCATCTCACAACTCGCGTCTCGGAAGTACTTCCAACCGAACCAGGAGATGCGGGCCATCAATACCGGATTTTACAGTTTACCGCTCGACAGCTCTGGCAGTTTGATTATCATGCCACCGCTTTGGTCGATCGGGATTGATGATCAGGTCTACTTCGTCAATGCAATCGATGGAACAGTCGAGCACGTGGAGTTTGAAACGAAAGAATGAAAGGAGTGATTGCGTGACTTTACAGTATAGTGTGTTAGCGAGCGGGTCGACCGGAAACGCCCTCTATATCGAGACGGAACGGACGAAGCTGCTCGTCGATGCCGGATTGACCGGAAAAGCGATGCAACAGCGCATCGAAGCCATCGGTCGGTCATTTGACGGAATCGACGCACTGCTCGTCACCCATGAGCACTCCGACCATATTAAAGGTGTCGGGATATTAGCACGTAAGTATAATTTACCGATTTATGCGAATGCGAAGACATGGGCGGCGATGGAATCACTGATTGGAAAGATTGATCCTGCCTTGAAGTTTCAAATCGAAGTCGGAGATGTGAAACAGTTCGGGGATATTGAAATCGAGACGTTCAACGTGAGCCATGATGCGGCAGACCCGATGTTTTATCAGTTTGCCCATGACGGGAAACGATTAGCCCATATCACCGACACGGGTTATGTCTCGGACCGGATGAAAGGGATCATCCGTGGAGCGGACGACTTCATCTTTGAGTCGAACCATGACGTCTCGATGTTGCAGATGGGGCGTTATCCATGGAGTGTCAAACGACGAATCCTCGGCGACTATGGCCACGTCTCGAACGAGGATGCAGCCATCGCGATGAGTGAGGTCATCGGTGACCGCACGAAACGGATCTATTTGGCCCATTTAAGTAAAGACAACAACATGAAAGAGCTCGCACAGATGAGCGTCTCACAAACACTCGGCATGCGAGACGTCGACTTAGGTCGAATCAAATTGTGCGACACGGACCCGACAATCCCCACTTCACTCGTTTCTTTATAAGGAAACTTGGGAAAAGACAGTTATCACACTGTCTTGAAGGGGGGACGCGTCGTGAACGAAGAGAGACACCATGAGTATGAACCTCAAGACGTCGAACCTGAAGTACACGAAGCAACAGAAGAGAAATCGACGTATCCGTCTCGGAGCGAATGGCGACCGAAGCAAGAGGAGCACGTACGCCATAAGCCGAGACCAAATATAAAACCGTTGTTACTCGGAGGGGTTGGCGGATTCTTAGGAGCGGCTTTGTTTTTTGTCATCGTGATGCTCTGGGATTCGCCGACCTCTCGTTTTGTGACGAATGAACTGACGCGAACCGAACAGGCCGTCACCGTCACCGAATCGGACGTCACGACCGCTGTCCTTGGGGCGAAGACGTCCGTCGTCAGCATCACCAATATCCAGCGTGCGTTCACCTCGGACTCGCAATGGGAGGCGGGTGCCGGATCCGGTGTCATCTATAAAGTAGAAGGAAACACGGCCTATATCGTCACGAACTTCCATGTCATCGAAGAAGCGGACGAGGTCAACATCGCCTTTTCCGATGGTCAAATCGCATCGGCAACCATTTTAGGCGAAGACCCGCTCAACGACTTGGCTGTCGCTGAGGTCGAGTTACCAAAAAACATCGATGTGGAGCCGATTGTTCTCGGTGACTCCACCGTTCTCCAAGCTGGCGAGACCGTCATGGCCATCGGAAATCCGCTTGGTGTCTTCTCAAACTCGGTTACGCGTGGTATCGTCAGTGGTGTCGAGCGGACGGTGCCGGTCGATACGAACAGCGACGGCTTGATGGATTATAACGCGGAAGTCATTCAGACGGATGCGGCCATCAACCCGGGGAATTCGGGTGGTGCGCTCATCAACATTCGTGGAGAGCTCGTCGGAATCAATTCGATGAAAATCGCCGAGGCGAGCGTAGAAGGGGTTGGATTCTCCATTCCCGTCAACGTGGCGCTACCGGTCATTGACATGTTAGAACGCGACGGCAAGGTGACGCGGGCACAGCTCGGTGTCACGATTCAGGAAGTCATCGCTGTACCCGGAAACATCCGAGAAGAGTATGGAATCTCCTTCGACCAGGAAGACGGTGTCTTCGTCGAAGAAGTGACACCGGGTAGTCCGGCTGAAGAAGCGGGACTGCGTGTTGGAGATGTCATCACGAAAATCGGAGACCGGGAGATCAAACGATACGTCGATTTACGCGATGCGCTCTATCGTGATGCGACGGTCGGTGATACGATTACCATTGAGTATTTACGTCGCGGGGAAGCAAGAAAAACCGAGGCGACATTAACTGAAGCAACATAAAGAAGCGGCGACGCTTCTTTTTTAAGGAGGAAAAACTGTGGAAAAAAAAGTATGCAAGGAACATGTTGAAATCGCTTTAGACATCATTGTGGATGAAACAGGTGAATACCCGTTGCTAGAGGAATTATCCACAAGTGAACACGTGACATGTGAGTTCTGTGAAGCCGATGCAACATATATTGTGTCAAGCAAAAACTAATTATCAACATGTGGATTTGTGGATAACTCTGTGGATAACCCTATGGATAACTCCAAAAAAACTGTGGAAAAAGGAAGAATTGGATGAATATTTCAATTATCACGGTCGGCAAACTGAAAGAAAAATATTTAAAGCAAGGAATTGCCGAGTATACAAAGCGGCTGTCTGCCTACGCAAAAGTGCAGGAAATCGAGGTCTCAGACGAAAAAGCACCCGAGCATTTGAGTGAGGCAGATATGTTACTAGTAAAACAAAAGGAAGGCGAGCGGATTTTGGCGAAGATATCTCCAGATACGCACGTCATCGCCTTGGCGATTCAAGGAAAGCAGCGGACGAGTGAAGAGTTCGCCCGTGAACTCGATCAACTCGCGACGTATGGAAAGAGTAAAATCGCCTTCGTCATCGGGGGATCGCTCGGTCTGTCGGACGATGTGATGAAGCGAGCGGACGATACAATCTCGTTCTCGAAGATGACGTTCCCTCACCAACTCATGAAGCTCGTATTGTGTGAACAGATATATCGGGCATATCGGATTAATCGGAATGAGCCGTATCACAAATAAACGTTATTTCTGAGGTATAGATATTAACGAACTCTCTTCTCATTGTTATTTACGTGAAGCAAATGAATTTGACAAAAGTGAAGAACGTGACTATTCATGAAAATCATCTAAGTTGGACCTCAAATTTATGTTGCTACTGGCTTTTAATACAAAATTTGAGGTCATGGATGATATATGAATCACAAAAGTTTGGTTGTGCACTGTAGATTACACTGAAATACGCTTCGCTACTCTATCTAAAAATCTTTTTCTTCGATGATCTTTCCCACTACTCGTAAACGGACTATTCAACCATTTCACATTTTTAAGTCCAATCCCTTTGAATGTTCTACGAATAAGAGTTCCTTCAATGGGATTCCCGGCCAAAAATTTTAAATACCACGTTGGCACTTCCGAAGTAGAAATGACGGTAGTTTTTTTAATATGAGTAAGTAATCCTTTCAATCCAGTAGATTCCTCTACATAGGCAAAATTTTTTAACATGACCTTGTCAAGAAACCCTTTCAAAATAGCAGGAACATCAAACCACCAAACAGGGAAGATAAAAACTAATTCATCACTGTCGCTTAGCATCTCCTGATATTGATTCACTAAGGGATCTCGGGATTGACCTTGCGAATAAAGAGATAAGTCAGATTCACTTAAGACAGGATTAAATTGATCCTTATTTAAATCAATGATTTGGTAATCTTTTTTCCGACGGACTAACTGTTCAATTGTTGTATCCATAATAGATTTATTGAAACTACCATGCCATGGATGAGCAAGAATGATTGTTGTTTTCATAGGTAACCCTCCTACTATTTTTAGAATTTAAATAACCTTTAATTTGAGCATATGCTTTTATTTGAACAATTGCTCAAATAATATATCTGCAATATAATGTTAGTGTAGACGCTAGGTCAATAAGTAGAGAGGTATTTATACAAATCTCTCATTTTGTACAAATTAAGGAGTACTTATGCTAAAGCAACAACCTATAAATATGAATTCTAAGAGATCAATCAATCTTTTAGTGAATACTATGTTGGAATTAATGCATCGAACGAATTTTACGAATATCACCATATCAGAACTTACTAAAACTGCGGGATTGGCGCGAAATACATTTTATGCTCACTTTGATACGAAAGAAGATGTACTAACCTATCATATGTATCATATATTTCGACAGAGGATTCAACTTGCCTCAACAGAAGCGAAACAGGAGCAACTTGATTTCGATACGTTGTATTTTGAAATATGGAGTGACAACATCGAGTTTTTAAATCTCTTAAAAGAAAATGATTTACTTCCGATTTTGAATCGCTTTGAGGAACATTTCGATTTACTTTGTACAGATTTTCAAATTTATGAGAATTGCAATGTATCTGAAAAAGCAGAAGTATATGCGAATGCGGTATACGCGGATTCATTAGCAAGTATTGTGAAAAGGTGGATGAAGACCGGCATGAAAGAAACTCCACAAGAGTTAAGTAATATTTTTAAAGAGTTTATACGATGAACATTGTTTACGAAATTTGCTCGGACTCTAAGCGTGATTACGGAACTAAAAAAGCATTTGGCGACGAATAATACTAAATGGTGAGTAGGTGGGTCTCAAACCATCTACTTTTTTATTTGAAAAACTAATTTAATTGAATAAAAATTAAATTTATGGAATTAAATTAGGTATAATATGTATATGAAGGGTTCATTACATAATTTTAGAAGGTACTTGAATACATGAAAAGGAGATTGATTATGAAAAGAATGATTGGGAGAGTCTCATTCGTTTTACTCACACTCGTCTTGATTGGTGTCATTGCGATTGTAGTGATCAAGCCAGGTGTATTTTCAACTAATCAACAGGCTGATGTATCGCTCGTCAAAGATCGACTCGTCGAATTGACGGAGTTGACAACGTTAAAATATGAATACAGCAACGTCATTGTCAGTCGAAACACGAGATCCGTATCGTTGATCGGATTAAAAGATGTCAAACTAGCGGAAGCAATCAAGCTGATTGAATACTCAGGATACCTCAAGGCGGGTACGGACCTCTCTAACATGGAGGTCTCTTACAATGACACGACTGAGCAGTTGAACGTCACTGTACCTCACTCAACCATTTTAGACAACGTAGCGAATACAGATGATGCTGTAGTGACAGATGTAAAAGGGACACTTTTTTCTGACTACCCCTCGCAATTGATTTTTGATGAAATCAATAAAGAGAAGGCAAAAATGGAAAAGACTAAGATTGATCAAGGTTTGCTGACAGAGGCAGACGAGCGCATTGAAGCGTTCTTGACAGAGTTTTTAAAGAATAGCGGTTATGAAACGGTGGCAATCGAGTTCAAATAATCGTTTACAAATTTTTTATACCACAAGGAGACTACGATGAACGCTACGACTCACCTCCTAACAAATCGACTAGATCCAAACTTTCTAAACACCTTCGAACGTTTTCAGGAAACGCATCGCATCTATGCCGTGGATTCAAATGGTGAGCTTTATCAAAAAGACGAGTACTATATTGATGAATGGGACGATGCGAAAAAGAAACAGGTCATCGAGATTCTCAACTACTACATCGATCGTGGCGGAGTTGTTGTTGCAATCCGAAATGGTGAAACGTTACTCGGCTTTGCCGGACTGAACGGACAACCGCTCGGAACGGAAGGCCAGTATTTGAATTTGGGTTTCATTCATGTGAGTCGTCCTTGCCGAGGTCAGGGAATCGGGATGCGATTATTTGAACGTGTCTGTCAGGCAGCAATCGAACGGAGTGCGAAAAAACTATACATCGGGGCGAATCCGGCCGTTGATACGTATCATTTCTACAAATCGATGGGATGTACGTTAGCCGAAGAAATCGTGCCAGAAGTCTACGAGGCAGAACCACTCGACTTACAACTCGAATATGTTTTATCATCTCCTGAGACTGCATCATAACGATGTGGTCTTTTTCATGCATAAAATCGCTCAACTCCAAGCTTTTCCTCCTACGAAGAATTGAGGATTTCGAAAAATTGTGATAGAATCACAAGGCAAATGATTATCATTATCAGTCGATAATATTAGATAGAATCGAATAAGGTTGAGTGAATGTGAAAGGATGAATACAATGAGCACGCTTGAAGCATATAATATGGCATTTCGAAATGGATTGGAACTAGAGGACGATGTGGTCCTTGAAGAGATGAAGCTCGGGGAATCAACGGAGTGGGATTCGATTGGACATATGACCCTCATCGCTGAAATCGAGGATGCGTTTGACGTGTATATCGACTCGGATGAAATGACAGAGTTCCATTCGTATCAGTCTGGTATCGCGTTGTTGCAACGTCTCGGTGTGGACATCCAGTCATGACGCTTTTTCAAACACTCGAGCAGTACACGAATCGTGAGGCGGTCTATGCGGACCGCTCTTATTCATATAAAGAGATGATGGAAGTCGGGGACTCGATTTGTCAGGAAGTCGGCGAACGGTCGCTCGTCTTCTGTTTATGTGCTAACCGAGTCGAGTCGCTCTTCGCATATATCGGCTTTCTCCGTGGACGAGTCGTCCCGGTCTTGCTCGATGCAGATATTCCAGTAGAACAATTACAGAAGTTGATGGAACGGTATCAACCGACTCACGTCTGGGCTCCGGAGACGAGGGAGGATTTGGCTGAGTCGCTAGATTCTTTCTATGCTTATGGCGGCTACGCCCTATTTGAAAACGAAACATCGGTTCGCCACCAACTTCATGAGGAGCTTGCCCTTCTGTTGACAACTTCCGGTAGTACAGGGAGTCCGAAACTTGTTCGCCTCACATACAAAAATCTGATGGCGAACGCTTCATCCATCATCGACTATCTCGACATCGATCAAACGGATAAACCAATCACGACACTTCCGATGAACTATTCGTATGGACTCTCCATCATCAACAGTCATCTGTTAAAAGGAGCGACCCTCATCCTGACAGACCGCTCAATCGTTCAAAAGGAGTTTTGGGAGCTATGTCGTGCCGAGAAGGCAACCACGTTTGGTGGGGTCCCGTTTCATTATGAGATGTTGAAACGATTGAAGTTTGAGACGTACGACCTCCCAAGCCTGAAGAAGTTGACGCAAGCCGGTGGCAAGTTAGATCCGAAGCTTGCGCAGCACTTCTCAACGGTATGTGAAGAAAAAGGAATTCAATTTTTCATCATGTACGGTCAGACGGAGGCGACGGCCCGGATGTCGTATTTACCGGATCGGATGCATGCGAAAAAAGCCGGTAGCATCGGAATTGCCATCCCTGGTGGAACGCTCTCGTTACGAGATGAAGCCGGGAACGACATCAAAGATGCGAATGTGACGGGCGAACTGGTGTATCAAGGCGACAACGTGTCGTTTGGGTATGCGACCTCGTTAGCGGACCTTTCAAAAGGTGATGACAATCACGGTGTTTTACGAACAGGTGACATGGCGTATCGTGACGAGGATGGATACTTCTTTATCGTCGGCCGAATCAAGCGCATGATCAAACTGTATGGCAGTCGAATCAGCCTAGACGAAGTCGAGGCGCTCCTTCGAGAGCATGGACATGACTCCGTCTGTGCCGGGGAAGACGACCAGTTATACGTGTATACGTTACAAGATGACGTTGCACGCATTCAAAAAATCATCAAAGAACAAATCAAGGTGAAAGGTGTTCGGGTGATGCAGATTGACGAGATTCCGCGTAATGCGTTCGGGAAGATTCGTTATGCCGCATTGCCGAAGCGAGAACTTGTGACCACCTGATTGTCAGGAATCGGTATATCATCAAGTTTCATAACATCAGGTGGTAAATATGACTTTTATTTCGATTGAATTTCTCTTATTTTTAACACTCATCGTTGGAACGTACTATATGGTTCCACATCGATATCGTTGGGTGCTCCTTTTGTTGGCGAGCTATGTCTTTTACGCCACGTTGAGCGTTCAATTCATCCCGCTCCTGCTGATCAGTACCGCTTTCACCTATGTGATTGGAATTCTGATTGAGAAACAGGAGAAGAAGGAGCAGAAAAAACGGCTCATGTGGGTCGGTGTCTCGGTGCTCGTCTTCTTCCTCGGCTGGTTCAAATATTTTAATTTCGTCAATGATTCGCTCCGTTCATTTGCTACATGGAGCGGATTTGATTATGATGTCCCGTATAGAGAAATCGTCTTACCGTTGGCGATTTCCTTTTATACGTTCCAGGCCATCAGTTACGTCGTGGACGTCTCGCGCGGGAAGCAGAAGGCGGAGCGTCATTATGGCTATTTCTCGGTTTATTTCGCCTTCTTCCCACAACTTGTGGCAGGTCCGATTGAGCGGGCGAAAAAACTGTTGCCGCAGTTGAAGACGGAGCAACATCTTGACTATGACAACATCAGCTACGGCATCCAGCGCATCATTTGGGGATTCTTCAAGAAGACATTGATTGCCGATCGGTTGGCCCCGATTGTCGCGAGTGTGTTCAATAGCCCGGACCCGACCGGTTCGGAGATTGTGCTCGCGACGATGTTGTTCTCGATTCAACTGTTCGCGGACTTCTCGGCATGCAGTGACATCGCGATCGGCTGTGCACGCTTACTCGGGATTCGCTTATCGGAAAACTTCAAGCAACCGCACTTCGCCGTATCGATTGCCGACTTCTGGAACCGCTGGCATATCACGCTTTCGATGTGGCTACGGGATTATATCTTCATGCCACTCGCGAAAGGAAAGAAGAAACGCGAACAAATTTATGGTGCCATCCTTGCGACATTTTTAGTAAGTGGAATTTGGCACGGAGCCGCATGGAACTTCGTCTTATGGGGACTCATTCATGGAATCTATCGCGTCTTCGGAGATCATACGAAACAACAACGTGAAAAAATGGCGTCATGGGTCGGATTTGACCGTGTGCCGACACTGCATCGGTGGTGGAAAATCGCCATCACGTTCCAGCTCGTCTGTTTCTCACGTGTCTTCTTCCAGTCGCACTCCATGGCGGAGGCGTTCTCGCATGCCAAACTGTACGTGACGCCTTCTTCATGGGCACCGTCAGGCATGTTGCAGGCGATTCAAATCTTCTCATTGCTCGATTTGATCATCTTCCTCGTCGTCTTTGTCGTCGTTCATCTGTTCCAACATATCGAGCGGACGAGAGGTTCGGCTTGGGATTGGATGGCACGTCAGTCTGCCGTGACGAGTGTGGCCATCAACTTGTTCTTGATTATCTCAGCGTTCTTATTTGGCGTGTCGAGCCAAGGATTTGTATACGGTGGGTTCTAAGATGGATGGAAAGGAATTAGCATGAAGCGTTTAGGAATCAAAATAGGTGTCGTATTACTCGTCATCATCGCAATCTTCATTCCCGTCAACGAGTTCGTGAAAGAGTCGTGGGAATATAATAATAACCGAGCTGTCCTTGCCTTCAAGGAAGACCCTCACCCGGTCGACATCATCAATTTGGGGACGTCCCATGCGATGTACGGGTATTCATTCAAGTCGCTTGGATTATCGCATCTGGATTTGGCGTTACCGAGTCAGCCAATCGAATATGACTTGAAGATGTTAAAAGAATACGATGAACATCTGAAGCCAGGTGGGGTCGTGATTGTGTCGTTATCACAAATCACCTTCAGCAATTCGAACGTCGGTCGGAAAGAAAACTACTATCGCGTCTTGGAACGGGAAGACTTGGAGTCGGTCAGTTGGTTCAACTACTATACACACGAACGCTTCCCTGCATTGAACAGTGGGAGCGCGTACGCCGCCATTTCCCGGGAAATCCGAGATTTTCGCTTCGATGCGCATAAGCCATGGGAGAATGGGGGGCTGAACTATTCCGAGCGTAAGTATGAGGAAGTCGCCGCCCAATATGAGAATGCCGTGAACAATCACGAGATTGAAGAGAATATGGCATATTTACAAGACATCATCGATTATTGCAAGAAGCAAGGCTATCGCGTCGTCTTAGCGATAGAGCCGGTCCATTCATCGTATCATGCGTATTTTGACGAAGCGATCATGGAACGTCTCGTGTTTCAGCACCTAGAGAAGCTGGATTTAGATGTTCCTTTCCTCAATTACATGGGGGATGAACGGTTCATTCACAAACAATCCTTCTTCCATAACCCGGACCATTTGAATGGGGACGGGCGAACGTTATTGTCTACGCTTGTTTATGAAGATTTGAAGCGGTTGGGGTATATTCAAGATGAAGATGATAATATGGAACGGGAGTGATTCCAATCGAAACAATCTATTTAGCGGGCGGATGTCTATGGGGCGTTCAAAAATTTGTGAGGACATTACCTGGCGTCCTTTCAACTGAAGCGGGACGTGCGAACGGAACGACGGACACGTTGGACGGGGAATATGACGGATACGCGGAGTGCGTCAAAACGACGTTCGATCCGGACGTGGTGACGGTCAATGATTTGATGGGCTATTTATTTGAAATCATCGACCCATACAGCATCAACCAACAAGGAATCGATGTCGGAGAGAAGTATCGAACGGGTGTCTACAGTGAGGAGTCACAACATGTGATGGAGGCGCAGGCATTCATTGATCGACGCTCGGATGCGAAGCGGATTGCTGTTGAAGTCAAGCCGCTCACAAACTATGTGCGAAGTGCGGACGAGCATCAGGACCGCCTGACGCGTTGTCCGGATGATTATTGCCATATTCCGAAAGACTTATTAACAAAATATCAGAACGTGTCATCATCAAAGCGTCTCTTCTGAGATGCTTTTTTTCATTTTTTCCCAAATGAGTAAAGCTAAATGGACGCGTTTCATGTCTAATGAGTGTAAGGGAAAAAACGAAAAGGGGGGACGTTCGATGAAACGTCTCATTCAGAAAGCGCAACGAGGTAATGATCAGGCTTTCTTAAAGATCTTTCAGCATTACGAGGCCGACCTATATCGGATGGCCTACGTGTACGTCAAAAATCCGGACGATGCGCTCGACGTTGTGCAAGAAGTCGCTTATCAAGCATTTAAAAAGATCAGAACGTTACGGGAACCACAATTTTTGAAGACGTGGTTGATGAAGATCACCATCAACTGTGCGCTCGATGTCATGAAGAAGAGACAAAATGTGATTCAATTGAAGAAGGAGTTTGAAGAGTCAATCGGAATTGCGGAAACGGATTACGCGATAACGATGACACTCGCTGATATGATGGATTCTCTTCATGAGGATGAACGCAGTGTGGTCGTGCTGAAATATTATCAGGACTACACGTTTCAACAAATCTCAGATTTATTAGAATGGCCGATTGGTACGGTGAAGACAACCTTGTATCGGGCCGTCGATAAATTGAGACGAGAATGGAAGGAGGCTGATTGCTATGGATCGTGAGATGAAGCGAGTGTTGGCAGACATCGAAATTCCGGGTGAGCTACGGGAGCGGGGGCGCCAAGGTGTGAAGCGAGCGAAACAAGAAATGCGCCGGGAACCAGGATTTATCCGTCGGCGGTTGATGACGGTCGGAATCGCAGCGGCACTACTCATCCCGACTGGTGCATTCGCTTATCAATCCCTCTTGGCGGATGAGTTATACGGTTCGTTTGACGAGATGAAAGTACATATCGTCAGTGCTACTTTAGAGAAATACTTGTTATTGGACGCCAAATTGAATCAAGCGAAAGGAGTATTGGGTGAGGCAGAATATAATGAGTTCGAGCGAGGTCTGAGCATCTTCACGGATACGCGAATCGCTTATGGAAATACGAACGGAAATGTCGATTATGAAGCGATTCCGAAGGCGGAACGAGCGGAAGTGAAGCAGGCACTTGCTGATCTTCAGCCATACTTCGATCAATTGAACGATCAGCCTGCTGCACGTGATGTGTTGACTGCTGACGAATATGACGCATATATCGAAGCGCTTATGCGAGAAGAATCGATTCGAGTACGTGCTGGGGAGTATGTCGAAGACATGCCGGATGAGTTGCGACAGTCTTATGAAGAGGCACTCGCGATTATTCGAGAGGTCAATCGGAAGCAACAACAAAACTAGTCATGGTTCATAAGGATGGGAAAATATGTTATCTTCATCATGTTCTCATTCAGAAAATGAAAAAGAGGTACAAACATGTTCACATTCGGAATCATTGGTGGTGCAAGTCTTCTTTTAGTGGCGTTCGTCTTCGGCGTGACATATCTTGTCATCCGATCCATTGTAAAAATGATGAAAAAGTAAAAGAAGGAGTCGGTCACTCAAATCGAGTGATGGACTCCTTCTTTTTACGTCCGTTCGAGAACATTCACGAGCATCTGATGGATGACAGTATGATCGTTCGGGTCATGAAGCTGATAGGGACTGCCGGGGAGCGTATATACATCTTTCGCTCCGACGTACGTGATGTGGAGTGTCAAGGAACCATCTTCCTGACACGCCGTCGTCAGTTCCAACTCACCACTGATGACACCGACTTCTTCCGTCATGACACCGTGGGTTGCCTTAAAGATCGAAGTGATTTCGTTCATTCGAAGACTCCTTTTCTAACTCAGTAACTGCAAGCATTGATGGCTGTCGTGAGTGCTGACTTCTCTGCTGATTGAAGGCTCAAGCCCCAACGACTCTTCGTTTCGACCCACATCTTCGCATACGCACAGCGAGCGCCGGTGCGAGGGGGTTGCCATGTCGACGGATCTTGGTCTCCTTTTGAGCGGTTCGATGAAGCGGACACCGCAATCAATTGAGGACCGTTCAAGTCGTTCGCAAAGCTTTGACGTTTTGTCGTCGTCCAGCTGCTTGCGCCAGAGCGCCATGCTTCAGCGAGCGGAACGACGTGGTCGATATCAATGTCAGAGGCTGAGGTGAACGTGATTCCGTCATAGTAACTGTACCATGAGCCAGTCGCAACCGGACATTCGTCGACGACCGAGTCAGCGTCTCGTTTCAAGACGATGTGACGCGTGTTACAACCGCTTCCTTGACTCGACCAGTGCGGGAAGAGGTCACGACTATACCCCGTCATCGACCCTTCATTTTTGACAGTGAGGGCATTCAGTTTCGTGAGCGCGTCCGCTTTCGATGGGATGTTCGGTGGGAAAGCAGAGACTGGTGTCGCGTCAAACGATGCGGAAATCCAGACGAGCAAGGCGACAAGTGCGACAGACATGAGTTTTTTTAACATAAAAAGCCTCCTACTATGTATTTGGAATGAACACTTGTCGAGCAAGTGGGCAACCTTTCATCAAACAACTAGTGAGACAAACATCACGCGATAAATTCAACTTGATCATACACAGGACGATTTTGAAAAAGTGTGAAAATCTGCAAAATGATTAGAAAGACTGTCACAAATCCTTCTCCAGTATCAGCAAGGGACATGGTGTTATTTCTTTGGAACTAGTGAGCGATCAGGACTGGTATAATGGATGACATGGATGGAGAGAAAAGAAGAGGTGGATGGAATGAACAAGAAAGAGATTGCGGCGATTCGCCGACAGTTTAAAGTAAATGCGACAAAGCTAAAGATTGCTGACTTATATACGATTTACATCCGACAGGAAACGAATGAGATTTATTACGAAGAGTTGCGCCCATTCCCGTTCTTAGAAGAAGAGCAGCAGGAGCTGTTTTTGACGAACTTCAAAAAAGTGCTCGGTGGAAAACTTGATGAAAAACTGTTCGAAGTGAAGTTCCAATATCCCGAGGAAGGTCAAGTCGACCATACGCAAGGGTTGCTGTATGAAGGACTTCGTACGGAAGAGACCGACGTCTGGACGGACTATATGCAACGCATCGCGTTGAAGATGGTGAAAGACACGCCGTTTGAGAAGGATATGGTCGTGACGTTCATCCGGGGGAATTACAATAAGCCGACGAACCGGTACTCGGAAGAGTCTGAGATTCACGCGAACGATGAGGTGTATACGACGAAGTTCATCCTCGGCAGTATCAGCCCGACAGAGCTTCCGAAAAAATCACTCGTCTTTGACTTCGTCGAGCGGGAATTCAAAGCCAGCTTGATTGTGAATCCAATCATCAAACTCGAGGCGCCAATCGGCGGATTCTTGTTCCCGTGCTTCACGGATAACGCGGCCGATGTGAACCATGTCCTCTATTCGGCACACAAAGCGCATCAACCGGATATGACGTTCATTGAGAACGTGTTGAACGGTTCGGAGATTGTCACGGCAGTGGAAGAGAAGGCGGTCTTCGAAGAAGTGGTCAAAGCGGTCATCGGCGAAGAAGTCAATTCCCGGACTCTCGCGACCGTTTATGATGAAATCAATCAAATCATTGTCGCCGAAGAAGAGAACGAACAGGAAGAAGAGAGAGTAGCGATGCTCGACTCCCGTGCCGTCGAGGTCGTCTTACGGGCGAGTGGTGTGGAAGATGTGACGACGGAGAAAGTCGAGCAGGCGTTCAAGCAAGTCGTCGACGATACGAAATATGAGATGAAAGCGACGAGTGTCGTTCCGAAGTATACGTCAAAGTCGATTAAAATCAATACGAAAGTGGCCAATATTTCCGTCAGTCCACAAGACTTGAAATACGTGAAGCAAGTGAACTATAAAGGAAAACCGTGCTTGTTGATTGAAGTGGAAGAGGAGACGGAGATTGAAGGGTTCAAGCTCATCTCGGAAGAGTCGCTAGACTAATCGAGCATGTTGCAGTGTTCATAAGTGAACGTTCAAGCTAAGAGTCCAAGATGTAAACCTTGGGCTCTTTTTTGACAATCAAGTGAGGAAGGTTGAATTCAAACTTTGATACAGGTATGATGCAGGTGAAAACGTTTTCTAAAAGCTATATTTTTTTAGTGTTTATCGAAAGCGCTTTCGGAATTTATGAAACAACAAAAAACCTCAAAGACGAATATCATCTTTGAGGCTAGAGTTGTATTATTTACGCGCTTTGCTTACTTTTAATTTCTTCCCTTTGACCGGCGTCGTCTCCATCGCTTGAAGGACAATTGAACCTTTTCCGTTCAAAATATCGACGTATGTCATCTGATCATTGATTGTGATGATTCCGATGTCGTCAGCGGATACGCCAGGGATTTTGGCGATTGTTCCGACGAAGTCGACGGCGCGAAGTTTTTTCTTCTTCCCGCCACTGAAGTGAAGCTTCATGATGTCCTGGTTAATACGAGCCGTCTTGTTGTTTCGAACGACACGTCGGCCACTTAACTTCTGCTCAAAGGCATCTTGGTTAGCCGCGACTTCCGCTTCTGTCGGTGCATCGATCATCGGAATCTCGAATTGAACGTATGATTCGATAGCTCCGATGAGACGTTCTTCCTGACGGGTCATGAGCGTGATGGCTGTTCCTTGTTTGCCGGCACGTCCGGTACGACCCGTCCGGTGCACGTAACTTTCCTTTTCGACAGGAACGTCATAGTTGATGACGAGCTCGACGTTATCGACATCGATTCCACGTGCTGCGACGTCTGTCGCCACGAGGTAGCGGAAGTTACCCATCTTGAATCCGTTCATGACGGCGAAACGGTCCTCTTGTTCGAGTCCGCCGTGAAGGCGTTCAGCTGAGTAACCGGCTTTGTCGAGCTCGGCGTACACCGTATCGACGTTCTCTTTCGTACGACAGAAAATCATACAGCTATCCGGGTTCTCGACGACCGTGATGTCTTGAAGGACAGCCAGTTTCTCATTCCGGTGAACCGGGAGGAGACGGTGCTCGATTGTCGAAGCGGTCATGCCGGTCGATTCGATTGCGACACGTGCCGGAGCATTCATATGCTTCTGGCAGAGACGTTCGATATCTTGTGGGAATGTCGCTGAGAAGACCATTGTGACGCGGTCTTTCGGCAACTGTTGAAGAATCTTCTCGACGTCAGCGAGGAAGCCGCGATTGAGCATCTCGTCCGCTTCATCGATGATCAAGTATTCGACGCGGTCGAGTGAGAGGGTCTCACGCTCGATATGGTCCATGACGCGACCTGGCGTACCGACGACGATATGTGTCTTTTGTTTCAACTCTTCACGTTGTTTCGAAAACGGTTCTTTCCCGTAGACGGCAGTCGCTTTGATTCGCTTGAAACGTCCGATGTTCGTCATGTCTTCCCGTACTTGGACAGCGAGTTCGCGTGTCGGTGTCAAGACGAGCACTTGGGGTTTATTTTCGGCCCAGTCGATGAGCTCGATGACCGGAATCCCGAAAGCAGCTGTCTTTCCGCTTCCCGTCTGTGCTTTGACGATTAAGTCTTCGCGCTCGAGCGCACGCGGGATGACCTGCTGTTGTACCTCAGTCGGTGATTCGTATTTCATAATGCCTAGCGCGCGCGTGATCTCGTCGCTCAGGCGATAATCAGTAAATTGCTGTTTGTTCATGGGTAACCTCATTCTTTCGTGAAAACTTCTGCTTCAGAAAATTTCAATGTCTATTTGCAATACAGTCCATTATAGACCGAAAGGCATTAGGAAAGCCAATTTCATATAAAAATAAGTACTGGTGAAAGGGGTCTACATATTGAAACACAGTTATGAAAATCTCATGGATTATTTGAATCAGCATCAGCAACTTACGAGAACAAACCACCTCGAAACCATCATCAAACTCATTCCAGGTTCAGACCGTACCGGTGACCTTGATCCACGCGTCTTTGCGACGTTGACCGCAAATCATTCTTCGCACAATGAACCGGATACAACATTTGACCTGGAGGCGGCACGCGCCAGCATGGGGTGGCCGAACCGGGATCAGACGACGACTGATATCAAAACCGAGTATCTCATGATTCCTAGTGAGGACGGTGACATCCCGGTTCGTCTGTATCGTCCGCATCATACTGAAGCCATCCCAGCCATTCTCTTCTTCCATGGTGGCGGCTTCTTCGGAGGCACGCTCGAGACGGTTGAGAATCCTTGTAAGTTGCTCGCGGAACGAGCGAACGCGGTTGTCCTCTCCGTCGATTATCGTCTCGCCCCGGAGCATCCGTTCCCGGCCGGATTGAATGACTGTTACCGCGCTTTTGAATGGGTATATGCCAACGCGACGGAGTTGAACGTCCTTCGTGATCAAATTGCTGTCGCAGGGGATAGTGCCGGAGGCAACTTGGCGACCGCTTGCTGTCTGATGGAGCAAGAACGAGGGGAAGGACGCATTTGTTATCAAGCGCTCGTCTATCCCGTCGTCAATCTGGGTTCGATTCCGACAGATGATTTTAAATGGGCGCTCGATGCTTATGATATCTCGCATCATCACGACCTAATTCGAGGTGTCGTGCTCGCCCTCGCCGACTCGGATTCGCTCTTAAATGACCTCTATCTTCAAGGGGAGGTGGATGTCACGCATCCGCTCGTCTCACCATTATTCGCAGACGATGTCTCAGGCCTACCACCGACTTTGATTGTGACGGCGGAGTACGATTACTTACGACTCGAAGGGGAGGCGTATGCGCGGAAACTGGCACGAGCGGGTGTCCCGACACGCCTCATTCAATATCGGGGGATGGACCATGCCTTCATGGACAAGTTGGGAGACTATCCACAGGCAGACGATTGTATGAATGTAATCGCAAAAGGACTTAAGGAGCTGACGAAATGAAACAGTATACATTGGATTGGACTCGTTATGAGGAATTGGCACGTCAAGCGGTCGCGGAAGGTGTCGTGTTAGTCAAAAATGAACAGAAGACCCTCCCATTACAGTCAGGGACGAAGCTCGCCGTATTTGGTCGTAGCCAGTTCCATTACTACAAGAGCGGTACGGGCTCAGGCGGGATGGTGAACGTCGGACATGTCACGACGCCGCTCGAGGCATTGCGCGAGCGTCCAGATATTCATATCAATGAATCGCTCTATGCGACGTATGAGGAATGGGTGAAGGAGAATCCGTTCGACCAAGGTGTCGGTTGGGCCGGTGAACCGTGGTCGCAACAGGAGATGGACGTAACGGACGAACTCGTCGAACAGGCGACACAAGAATCAGATGTCGCCCTCATCATGATTGGACGTACGGCAGGAGAAGACCGTGACAACACGGCCGATCCGGGTAGTTACTTATTGACGGATATCGAACATACGATGATCGAGCGCGTCACGAAACGCTTCGACAAGACGGTCGTCGTGTTGAACGTTGGGAACATCATCGACATGAAGTGGGCGAAGGAGCCGAGTGCCATCCTCTATGCATGGCAAGGTGGGATGGAAGGTGGAAAAGGACTCGTCGACGTGCTCGTCGGAGATGTGAGTCCTTCCGGGAAACTGACGGATACGATTGCTCAATCGATTGAAGATTATCCGTCGACGAAGAACTTTGGTCATGCAGATAAAGGCATTTATCAAGAAGACATCTATGTCGGTTATCGCTACTTCGAAACGTTCGCGAAGGAGGATGTCTTATATCCATTCGGATTCGGACTGTCTTACACGACGTTCAAAACGGAGGTAAAGCATACCGCAGAAACTGATGGTGTCCTGACGGTCGAGGTGGAAGTGACGAACGCGGGTGAGTGCGATGGGAAAGAAGTCGTCCAACTCTACGTCGAGAAACCGCAAGGGAAGCTCGGGAATCCGTTCCGGTCATTGGTGGCGTTCGAGAAAACCTTGCTTCTTGAACCGGGCGAGCGCCAAATCCTTTCTTTCAACGTCCACATGACTGACTTTGCGAGCTATGACGACTCTGGCGTGACGGGTTATGAATCGAGCTTCGTTTTAGAGGCAGGAACGTATCGGTTGTACGTCGGAACGGATGTGCGTTCGGCTACACTCGCTCTCGAAGTCGAGCAACAGGAGCAACGTGTCCTCGAGACGTTAAGTGAAAATATGGCGCCCGTCCTCCCATTCGAACGGATGAAACCGATTCAGGGCGAAAAAGGATTTGAAGTAGGCTACGAGTCGACGCCGCTTCGCGCCGTTGACGTGGAGACGCGCTATTTGGAAGAACGTCCTGAGAAGCGACCTTTCACAGATGACCAAGACATCAAATTGAGTGATGTGTATCATGGAAAGGCTTCACTCGACACATTCTTGGATCAATTGACGGATGAAGATTTGGCTGCTATTGTCCGCGGACAAGGGATGAATTCTCCACGCGTCACACCGGGGACGGCAGCGGCGTTTGGTGGCGTATCCGACCGGTTGAACGAGCTTGGGATTCCAGCGGCATGTTGTGCCGATGGTCCATCAGGCATTCGCATGGATATCGGGACGAAAGCGTTCGCGCTTCCGAACGGGACGCTTTTGGCTTCCACGTTTAACGTCGATCTCGTCGAAGACTTGTTTGAGATGACTGGGCTTGAGATGCGAAAAAACCGCGTCGACACGTTGCTCGGACCAGGAATGAACATTCACCGTAACCCATTGAATGGTCGAAACTTCGAGTATTTCTCGGAAGATCCGCATTTGACTGGGAAGATGGCGGTCGCTCAATTGAACGGCATGCATCGTGTCGGGGTGACGGGAACGCTCAAACACTTCAGCGCCAATAACCAAGAAGCGCATCGTCACGATATCGACTCGGTCGTCTCGGAGCGGGCGTTACGCGAGATTTATTTGAAAGGGTTCGAGATGGCGGTGAAAGAAGGACGCGCATCGTCCATCATGACGACATACGGCGCGGTCAACGGGATCTGGACGGCTGGTCTATACGATCAAAATACGCGTATCTTACGTGATGAGTGGGGCTTTGAAGGCATCGTCATGACAGACTGGTGGGCAAAAGTGAACTTCCGTGAGGATGAGTCGGCCAATCGTCAAAATACGGCAGCGATGGTTCGCTCACAAAACGACTTGTACATGGTCGTCGACCGTCCGGACCTCAACTCGTTCGAGGATAACACGATGGCATCACTCGAAGAAGGGAGTGTCACACGGGGCGAGTTGTTGCGGAGCGCGCGTAATATTTGTACGTTCATCTTGAAATCACCGGCGATGGAGCGTCTTCTCGGGATTCATGACGGTTCAGTCGAGGTGCTCGGCTTTGAGGATGAGATGAATCAACAGGATGCATTTGAGTTGGACTATCAACATCTCGAGAACGGGGAACATGTGGATTTGTCAGGAATCGATACTTCGACAGGGAACACACATGTCTTCGCCATCTCGGTCGACCAAACGGGGACGTATGATATCACGTTGACGGCTCGTTCGAACGCCGGAGAGTTGGCACAGATGCCGGTGACGTTGTTTGCGAACAATATCCCGGGTGCGACGTTCACGTTTAATGGGACGGACGGGGAATGGGTGACGCAGACGAAACAGGTCTTTTTCTTGAACCAACATAATTATCTCCAACTCTATTTCGCACTGAGCGGTCTAGAAGTGAAGGACGTGTCCTTCACGCTCGCAGATGAATTCAGTATGAAGAACGGTTGAGCCGCCCTTTTGCCGATTCATTGAATCCGGTATAATCGAAAGAACGATACATCGCAAAGGAGGCGCATACCCGTGGAAAATCGGCTTCGATTTTCTAGGTCTTCACGCACTCATGCAAAGCCATTTGGACGAAAGGCGATCACTTGCATGGGGCGAAACGAATACCTTGATCGCTTGATTTAACGTAACCCGTTTGGCTTTGCTCCCTTATCGGATTGGATTCATTCAATAAGGAGCGAGGTATGATGAAGTACGTCAATGCGCAACACATCCTGCCAGAACGATTGTTGCAAGAGGTGCAACAATACGTACAAGGTGAGACGCTATATGTGCCGACCCCGACCGACACGAAACGGAAATGGGGGACGGTCAACGGTGGGAAACAATTACTTGAGGAACGAAACGAAGCCATACGCGCAGCGTTTCGAAATGGAGAGCGAATCGAAAATCTGGCCAAGTCCTATCATTTGGCGACGCACACGATTCGAAAGATTGTATACCGTTCGAAATGAAGGAGGTACGACTAGTTCGCTAGTCGTGCCTTTTTAGGTCGACTATATTTCTTAATCAAAGTGTACTCAGTAAGGAAGCATTGTTTCCTGTAAACTGAGAATTAAGCAAGGGGGCGACAAAATGTCAGATCCATTTATTCAAAACGAACAGTATAATCTCATCAAAGAACAAGTGACGCTCGTCAAAGAGAGTCGAACGCAAAGTCTGCCGCCTTCTGTCTTGCGAGCAGTCATCGACTTGGCACAATCGAAAGTGATCTATGCATTTCCTGAAGCGACGACTGAACAACTGAAGCTGTTACAGTTCGCGGCGCTACAGACGAACGAAGCGTTCGACGAATACATGCAACAATTACGAGAATGGGTTCAACCGTTTCCCGTTATTTCTGCCGAGCAGCTGAAGGAATTGTTCCCGAAACAAAAGAAGCTTCGCTTACCGGAGTTATCCGATGTTGATTTTGGACGACTCACTTATCTGAGTTGGAACGATGGACGTTCCAATCAAAAGTTGATGATTTGCCAATACGAAGGTCAATTGATTGGCATCGCATGTAAACCGAGCACGAATACGAAGAAAAACATATGTGCCTTTTGTAATCAGTTCACGGATGTGACGTACTGCGTTACGATCACCAAAGCGAAACAAGCGAAAAATCCGGACTATTACAAAGCCATCGGCACATATATATGTGTCGACAGTAAGACGTGCAACGAACACATCACGAGCCAAGAGGCGTTGCATACTTTTGTTCATACAGCGTTACAGGCCTGACGAGAGAGTCAGGCTTTTTATGTTAAACCAACAAAACAAATCAAGCGGCATGGTTTTCAATTTTATTCACGAGCAGTCTGTTCATTCTTTAAAATGCTTCTAGTGATTTGATTGTATGTCTGAGTACATCCACGTCTTCATTTTCCCAGCCCAATCGATTTACTGCATTAATAAACTGTCGTGTTGCTTTAATAAGAGTAACCTTCAGTTCTTTAATTAAAACGATACCGATTTCCGTCTTCATTTGACCATCTTTAATAAATGATAATTCGAGTTCAGACAAAGATATCTTTTTGGCGGATATAGAAAGGGGACCATCCATAAATGGAAACGAATGAACGGATGTCACTGGAGCGAACAAAAGTGCTCGACAGCTGTCACTCCACCATTTTAAAAGGACAGCAACGAAATCAGACCATCCTACTCCCGGGAAATAATCGTATGTATCAATGACAAAGTTGATTTCGCCAATAATTTGACCAGAGTATGTTAACGAATCAAGATTAATCTCGATGGAAATTTGATGACACATCATTGCTCACCTCATCCGTTTTTGAAAGATTACTACTAAGACCATCTTACTCGAGCTATACGAAGTACGAAACGATGAGTTGAATTGACAGAAGTTGTCGTATGATAGACAGACAACCATGATTCGATTAACGAGGGGGAAGCGGATGAAACACGCAGTGATTTTTGACATGGACGGAACATTGTTTCGGACAGATTTGATTTTGGAACGGGCGCTAGATGAAACGTTTGATCATTTACGAAGTGAAGAAAAATGGAAAGGTCCGACACCGATTGATCAATATCGGAACATCATGGGGGTACCGTTGCCAGTTGTTTGGAACACATTGCTCCCACAATACGATGAGCAAACTAGAGAAGAGGTCGATACCTATTTCTTAACACGACTCATCAAAAACATTGAAAACGGGAATGGAGCATTATATGCAGGGGTACTCGAACTGTTTGAACAATTGTATCAAATGGGGCATTCCATCTTCGTCGCAAGCAATGGTTTGGTGGACTATTTACAAGCCATCGTCACGCACTATGAATTAGATCGTTGGATCACAGAAACTTATAGCATTCAACAAATCGACACGTTGGATAAGGGCGATTTGGTGGCTGAAATCGTGAAGAAGTATGAACTGCAGGAGGGCTTCGTGGTAGGTGACCGATTATCGGATATCTCGGCTGCACGAGCGAACGGACTCATTTCAATCGGCTGTCGTTTTGACTTCGCACAAGAAGTAGAGTTACAAGAAGCGAATTACGTTGTGAATCACTTGGCAGAAGTTCTCGATATCGTTTCAAAGGAGACGGCTTCGCTATAAGTGAATCGATTTCTGGATTGGACTCGTAAGTAAAGGACTACAACAAATCGGAGGGATCATCATGCACACGCTCTACATGAAACAAAAAGTGTTAAGCTTACGCGGACGTTTCACCATCAAGGATGCGGACGGACATGACAAATATTTCATCGAAGGTAGCTTTATGAAGTTTCCAAAATCATTCGAAATCAAAGATACGAACGATCAGACGGTCACGACAATCACGAAAAAGACGTTCAGTTTTTTACCGAAATTTTTTGTGGAAGTGGACGGCACAGATATGATGACCATCTCGAAAGAGTTCTCGTTTTTCAAACCGAAATATTCAATCGATGCAGCCGGGATCGATGTCCAAGGAGATTGGTGGGACATGGATTTTGATGTGACGAAGAACGGACATTCGATCGGAAGTGTACAAAAGAAATGGTTCTCATGGGGCGATAGTTACGAGATTCGTGTCGAAGAACCGGAGATGGAGCACCTTCTTATCTCTATCGTCGTAGCAATCGATTGCGCGAAAGCAGATCAAGCAGCGGCATCTAGCGCAGCAACATAAAGGGGAGTATCTAATGGAATTTTGGGACGTCTATACGGTCGACCGAGAAAAGACCGGTCGCACGTGGCAACGCGGAAGTCGATTGCCGAAAGGGGAATACCATCTTGTCATCCACGTATGTATCTTTAACGAGAAGGGTGAGATGTTGATTCAACAGCGCCAACCGTTCAAGGATGGTTGGGCAAACATGTGGGATATCACAGTCGGTGGAAGTGCCACGGTAGGAGATACAAGCCAGCAAGCCGCGATGCGGGAACTCGAAGAGGAGATTGGGCTCAAGCTTGATCTATCTCAGACACGACCGCACCTGACAGTCAATTTTGACGAAGGGTTTGACGATATTTATTTGGTCGAAATAGAAGTGGATTTGAACGAGCTGACGCTTCAAGAATCTGAAGTGCAGGCCGTGAAGTGGGCGGATGAGGCGACGATTCTACAGATGATTCAACAGCATGAATTCATACCGTATCATACGCCGATGATACCGTTACTGTTTGCCATGCGAGGACAATGGGGAGGGATAAATCATCATGCATACGTACAAGTGGATAAATGAACCAAAAAGCGTGAACGGATTTGAACCGCTCACTTTCCGCACTTTGCCAGATACGGACTTTTGGCGAAACACACATTACGGATTCAATCGGATGACGGCACATGCGTTATTGACAGACGTCAAAGCCAAACGATTTACATGTCGGGCGACAATCCAGATGGAACCGAGCCATACATATGATCAGGCCGGAATCGTCTTATATGTGAACGATGACCATTGGATCAAGACGTCTGTCGAGTACATTCCGGATGGACCGTCCCATCTTGGCGCAGTCGTCACCTCGTTTGGCTATTCAGATTGGTCGACACGTGATTTTTCAAATGACATGGTTCGCAATCCGTTGACGTTTGAAATCGTGTATACAGATGGAGATGTGGAGATTTTCTTTGAATATGGTGACGGTATGCGTGAACAGCTTCGCATTGCCCATCTCCATGACGTATCGACATTACGCATCGGTCCATATGCCTGTAGTCCGGATGTGAATGCGACAGGTTTTGACGTAACATTTTCGAATTGGGAACTACGGGAAGCATCGACGTGAGTCGGTGCTTTTTTATGTGTCAGTTTGATTTCACTTCCGAAAAGTGGTTGAAGTTTTAGCAAAGAAAAATCTATAATGGATTTATCGAAAGCGCTTTCGGAAATCGCTTTCAAAAGTACGGGCTGACATATGATAATCATTTATCCTAAAGGAGGACGCACGATGAAGAAATGGGTTGCACTCGCACTCGGGACAGGCCTTGCCCTATCCTTGCCACAAGAGGTGCCGGCTGAAAAGAGTTCAAAAGCCGATGACGCTAAGTGGAAACTTGTCTGGTCAGATGAGTTTAGCAAGTCTGAAATCGATCACTCGAAATGGAATTTTGAAACGGGGAACTGGATTGTCGACAAAGACGGAAATCCAGTCGCTGCCGGTTGGGGAAACAATGAGAAGCAATTTTACACGGACAAAAACGAAAACGCTTTCGTGAAAGACGGGAAGCTCGTCATCCGTGCAAAGAAAGAACAAGCATCGGATCAATTCGGTACCTATGATTACACATCGGCGAAGTTGACGACGAAGGGGACGTTCAGTAAGACATATGGTCGTTATGAAATGCGAGCCAAACTTCCAACCGGTAAAGGACTGTGGCCGGCGTTTTGGATGCTGCCAGAAGAAGACCGCTACGGTGGTTGGGCCGCATCAGGTGAAATCGACATCATGGAATCGTGGGGCAGTCAGCCAGATAAAGTCGCTGGCACGATTCACTACGGAGAAACGTGGCCGAACAACAAATATACGGGGAAAGATTATCACTTCGCAGAAGGTGACGGCATCGACAAGTGGCATACATATGCAATCGAGTGGGAACCAGGTGAGATTCGTTGGTATGTAGACGGTCAGCTCTATCAAACACAAAACGACTGGTATGCGAAAGAAGCGAACAAAGCATCGAAATATAGCTACCCTGCACCATTCGACCAAGATTTTTACTTGATTATGAACTTGGCGGTCGGTGGATGGTTCGATGGGGATGTTGACGAGACGACACCGTTCCCGGCAGAGATGGAAGTCGATTACGTCCGCGTCTTTGACTTGAAGAACGGGAAGTATCGCGATGCTGTCGAGCCGACGTACTCGGATGAGGAAGTCGTGTTACCGGAAGGTGCGAAACAACCTTTAGAAGACGGGAACCTCGTCTATGACGAAGACTACACTGAACCGATTACGACGGTAACGAACGGTGCGCAGGCGCTCAACCCGACGTATTGGAACTACGTGGCGCTTCCTGACTTTGGTGGCGTCGGTTCCATCGATGTGATCGACTTGGCAGGGTCACGTTTTGCTGACATTTCGATTGATCAAGCAGGAAGCCAACCATACTCGCATCAATTGATTCAAAACGTATCGCTCGGACAAGGTGGCCACTATAAAGTGACGTTTGACGCTAAGGCGGATGCCGCGCGTTCGATTGCCGTTAAAGTCGGTGGGGGTCCGGACCGAGGCTATGCAAAATATTCTGATGAAGGGTCATTCGATTTGACGACAGACGTTCAAACGTACTCGATGACATTCGATATGACAGAAGAAACGGATCTTGCGGCACGTCTCGAGTTCAACGTCGGACTCAGCACGTCGGGTGTCCAAATTGGGAACGTCCGTGTCGAGCAGACGCCTCGTGAGACATTCGATCCGAATGCAACGAAACCGATGCTTGGCGACGGAAATCACGTATATAACGGCACGTTCGACCAAGGTGCGATGGATCGTATGACGTATTGGACGTTCGACCCAGGTGTCACGAAAGGGACAGGAACAGTCGACCCAGTAGAGCGTCTCTTCCGTTTTGAAACGAACAAGAAAAAAGGAGCACCCGCCACATTGGTGCAACAAGGCATTCAGCTACAAGAGGGACATGAATATGTTCTTCGCTTCAAAGCACGTGCAGAGCGTGTAGACGGTCTGCTAGTAGGATTGAACGGAGCGAATGAGGATGCCTACCTTCCGCTAGAGCGTATCGCGCTATCTGAAGCATTCGATACGTATGAAATTCCGTTCACGATGGAAGCCGGAACGGACCTCATGAGTCAACTCCAGTTCATTCTCGGTTCTGAAAAAGGTGCGATTGAAATCGATGACGTCGAGTTGCGCGATGTCACACCGGTTTATATCGACCCGTCTCCACTTAAAAACGGTGCATTCACAGAAGGTCTCACCAACTGGGGCTCTTATGTACACTTTGACGCACAGGCTGCTGTCGAAGCGGTGAACGAGGCGGCACATATCTCGATTACGCAAGAAGGGAACGAAGCGTGGAGTGTCCTCATGGAACAAGGGGGTCTTGAGTTACAACAAGATCAAACCTACGTCGTCCAATTCGATGCATCCTCTACTGTCGCTCGTTCATTCGAAGTGACGTTAGAGAATGTCGGGTACTATCGCTATTTGAGCGAAGTCGTAGCGGTCACACCAGAAACGAACACGTACACGTTTGAAGTGACGATGCCGGTGACAGATGTCACAGGATTGAAGTTCTTGATGGGACGCACAGAAGGGTCGCCACTCGGGGCTCATGACATCACAATTGACAATGTGAGTGTGACGTTGAAATAAGATGATACGTAAAACAGGAATTTCTCACGATGAGAAATTCCTGTTTTTTAGCGTTTCCGACTAATCAATCGCGCTGTCCGTAAAATCGAGGGTAGTAACTTCCGGCGTTGACGAAACGCGAGATAGCGTCCTTCCCACGACGGTTTGAACTTCTGTTTGAACTGTCGTAAGCCACTGAACGGATAGATGTAACTGATGTTTTCAAAAATGTCGGCGGCGACGCGCTCCGGCCAATGGGAGAACGTCTGCTCTCCGACCGCGGCAAGTGGTGCCACGCCGAGTCCGACATGGTCATAGCCTTCTGCGCGAGCCCATTCGATGATGTGAAGGATCAATACTTCAATCGATCCGGTCGGCGCATCATTTTTCGAACGCATCAAATCGATGGAGATGGCCCCGTCTCCCCGGAGTAGCGAAATGAAAGCCACGACGACACCGTCCGCATCTCGCAACAAGGCAATCGGATAACGTGTCAACGTTTCATAGTCGAAGAATCCGAGAGAGAAGCCTTTCTCATTTCGATTCCCAATCCATTCGTCTGAGATGTCTTTTAACTCTTGTAACAGCAAGAGGCTTGGTTCACAGACGATGTCGAACGTGATTCCTTTCTTCTCAAACTGATTGTAGAGAGAGCGCATATTTGCACGCTTCTTCCCGGATAAGGAGAAGGTCGAGACGTCAATCGTCGCCTCTTCCCCTAGTTTGAAGAACGTGAATCCAGCATCATGGAGGCGGGGCATCCAATTCGGTGTGATTTGATAAAATAAAGGGATATACCCGATCCGATCTGCATCTTCAATGAATCGTGTCAAAAGAGAAGTCGCAGCCTGTTTCTCTCCTTGGATATCACCAAGGACGATGGCATGGTTCCGAGTCGTCGCAAACAACAGACACGCATCTCCTGCCTCGTTCATGTAAAAACGCTTATCTGCCATATGGGCCAAATCAAAACTGCTCGATGTGTGCTGTGTTGCTTGGAACTGTCGGATGCGATGTTCATCATAGGCCTCTCCAAGCGCCGGACGTTTCCAACGATCGAACAAGAGCAGGAGTACACTTGCTATGATTGAAGTTAACAATAAGACGAACGTCGTCAACCAACCGGCTTGATGCGATGTGAAGAATAAGTTGTCTGTACCTGCGAATGACTGCAATAAGAGGGCGTGGGTGCCGACATAGAGCAGGACGTAAATCAAGCTTCGGATGAGACGTCCTGTCGTTAAAATCGACCGGTATCGGACGTGTCGTTTACGTGTCAACCAGACGAACATCGCAAACCCGATGACGACGAAGGTCTCAAACAGGTTTAACCCACGAGCGATGACACCGATGGTCGCCAAGATGAAGGCAGTGTTGAGTAACCAGAGCGTTCGTTTTGTCCGAACATACATGCCATAGACGGATAAGAACATGAGAAGTCCGGCACTCAATAAGAAAAGGGTCCCAATCCATTCAAACCAGCGATTCACTTCATAGAGTGGCGTCACGCTCGGGAGAAGCGTCTGGAACCAAATCAACAGACTGCTCATGAGTGCGATGAGACTTCCAGTCAGGCGTCCAATCCTCGCAAGCGTCCGCGAAACGATGCGCCAGACGACGGTCCCAATCTCATAAGAAGACCCGATGATTGGCCGATACTCGATTTGTTTGACGACCTGATCTCCGAATGCGATGGCTGCGAGAAAAAGTCCAATTAAAAAGGGAACGACAAAATAAACGAATCGATAGATGATTAGTGAAGACAAAACGATGTCTTGATGAATCCCAAGTTGAGTCATCCCAACGAGATACAGTAAGTCAAACGTTCCAGCACCCCCAGGGACGAGGGAGACGACACCGACGACCGTCGCGACGATGAATACCCCGAAGAGTTGCACGAACGAAGCCGAACCGTCTAGTAACGTCAAAGCATAAATGGCGACGATTCCAGCGGTGACCCATTCTGCGAGTGAAGTCATCGTATACCCGAGCAGAGTAGACCATCCGACGTTTGATCGGCGTGATGTGACGAATAAATAAAACGGGAGCATCGCACTCACGGCGAGTAACACCGGCCAAATCCATGGTTTCGTACCGACGAGCCCACCAGCTGGAAAGATTCCGAGGAGCACACCGATGGAAAGAATGGACAGACCACTGATGAGTGTCGGGGTCATCCAACCGATGGCACGGAGCAAGCGTTTCGTATCTGTATAGGGACGGTAGAGGGAGGTACGAAGGGCAATCCCAATCACGCCGCCGAAGCCGAGCATCCCGTTCATCGAGTTCGTGATCCATGCCGTTTGAACGATTTTTCGTTTCGGTAGCTCGATATGTAAAGAGCGTAGCAGGAAATAGTCATAGCCCGTCATCGTCAAGACTGCGAATCCACCGAGCAGGATGAGTGTGAACTGTTCCCAACCGGTCAGTTGTTTCAATGTCGTGAAGGCGGTCGCGAGCGAGAGGTCTTTCAACTCTTGTCCGCTCTGAATCAAAATCAAACCGATTAACGCTATAGGAATGAGCCATTTTAATTGTTTCCATGAAAAACGAGTACGCATTGCAATCTTCTCCTTATCTGCCATAGGACTGACAGCAACTTCTGTCTAAATCGTACTATAGGATACGATTGAAATCTGTAAAACGTTTCAAAAAGAGGGGATTGTAAGCGCAAGAAAGAGGACGAAATGTTGATTTTAGATTTGCTACAGTGAGAGGAGAAAGGGGTGTGGAGATGCTGACGTTTGACGAAAAGTGGGCGAAAGTGCTCGCCTGCGATGCAACTTACGATGGATTATTCTATACAGCCGTGAAAACGACAGGAATTTATTGCCGACCTTCGTGCCGATCCCGCAAACCGAAGAAAGAGAACGTTGATTTTTATTTAACGAGAGAAGAAGCGGAGATGAACGGTTTCCGACCGTGCAAGCGATGTCAGCCCGAAGTCGAGCATGCCCCACACCGTGCGCTCGTTCAACAAGTGACGACATATCTCCTGAACCATTACAAACAACCCATTCGCCTCGAACAGATTGCCGAACATGCCCAACTGAGCCCCTTTCATTTGGAGCGGACATTCACTCAAGCGACAGGAGAGACACCGAGGCAGCTACTAGAACGGATTCGGATCGACAAGGCGGCATATTTATTACGAACGACCGATATGAGTAATCTGACGGTCTGCTATGAGGTCGGGTTTCAAACACCATCGAACTTTTACCGCGTGTTCCGGCAAGTAAAAGGCTGTACACCGAACACATTTCGAAAAGGAGAGGACATATGACGGAGATGCTACTTGCTGTACAGCAGCCGTTTGATTTTCAAGAGTGTCTCGTCTTCTTGAGTCGGTCAGAACAAGAAGTGCTCCATGTGACAACGCCTGACACGGTTCGAAAGCTGATGCGAATCGGGGAAAGGCTCATCCTGATCGAGCTTCAAGAAGCGGAGCATCACATTCGTGTACGGTTCCCAGTCGATGAAGTATCAGAGACAGAAAAGGAACGTGTCGCACGTGAGGTACGAGACTGGTTAGACCTTGAGCGCGATTTGAAGCCGTTTGAAACGATGGGGGCGAAAGATGAATTGCTGGCTCCTTTGATTGAAGCACATCGCGGATTACGGATGATTGGCTTCCCAGATTTGTTCGAAGCACTCGTTTGGGCCATCATCGGACAAAAAATCACCTTGTCGTTTGCTTATACGATTAAACGGCGCTTCGTTGAACGCTATGGAGACCAACGAGTCGTCGAAGAAAGAACGTACTGGATGTTCCCGCGGGCGGAGCGAATCGCCTTGCTCGAACCGGAAGAGTTACGTGAGCTTCAGTTCAGTCGCAGGAAAGCTGAGTATGTCATTGATATTGCACGGGAAATAACAAATGGAGACCTGTCGAAAACGGCTTTACAATCACTCTCTTCAGCTAATATCCGTGAACGGTTACTGGCAATCCGGGGTGTCGGAGAATGGACGGCAGACTATGTGTTGATGAAGTGTTTTCAGGACGCATCAGCCTTTCCGATTGCGGATGTCGGATTACATCAAGCGATTCAGCATCAGTTAGGGACATCGAAGAAGCCCACGATTGAAGAGGTGAAACGTTACGGTGAATCGTGGCAAGGTTGGGAAGGATACGCGACATTTTATCTGTGGAGGTCATTATATGGAAACGTATAGATTAGACGTGGAGACACCGATTGGCATCCTGGAAATCATCGGGACGGAGCAGGTCGTTCAATCGATCTTATTCGTCGAACGTGAAGGGACGCAATCACCTGAATCAGATATTCCAAATGTATTGCGACAGTGCCGGGAGGAACTAGACTCCTATTTTCGCGGTGAGCGTATGACGTTTACGTTTCCGACTGAGCAAATCGGGACAACGTTTCAGCATGACGTGTGGGATGCGTTACAAACCATCCCGTATGCGGAGACGGCTTCTTACCGTGAACTCGCCGAACGTGTGAAGCGACCTGCTGCTGTCCGCGCAGTCGGAGCGACGAACGGACGCAACAAGCTGAGCATCGTCGTGCCTTGTCATCGCGTCATCGGATCAAATGGGAAATTGACGGGCTATGCCGGTGGACTTTGGCGAAAAGAATGGCTCTTGCAACATGAAAAACAAGTTGCACATCAACCCCAGTAAAAAAACATTTAACCCTCCAAATCTGCTACACTAGAAGAGGTCCTATCGTGACGTCGGAATCGACGAAGTTATAGGATGATTCCCGTCACTCATGGAGAAAGTTTTGGAGGAATACATGATTAAATTACTAGCAGATTCGACGTGTGACTTATCAGATGCAGTGCTTGAACAGTACAACATCGGGGTCGCACCGTTGATCATTACGATGAACAATATGTCTTACCAGGACCGGGTGGATATCCAGCCGGATGATTTTTACGGAATGTTGGAAGCGCTCCCGGAATTTCCGACGACGGCGATGCCGAGCCCGGCGACGTTCTTGAAATTGATGGAAGATGCGGTCGCTTCGGGTCACGAAGAGATTTTATGCATCTGTATGTCGAGCGGCACGAGCGGCTCGTATCAGTCAGCTGTAATCGGAAAAGAGTACTTTGAAGAAGCGCATCCTGACTCACCTGTCAAAATCCATGTCGTCGACTCTCGTTCGATGAGTCACGGTAGCGGCTGGCTGTTGCTGAAGAGCGCACAGATGCGTGAAGCCGGTTCGACGTTCGAAGAGCTCGTTGATTTCAATGAGACGTACAAAACGAAAGTGAAGCACTTCTTATCCGTAGATGACCTCGACCACTTGATCAAGAGCGGACGGATTTCAAACGCGAGTGCCATCATCGGGAAACTACTCATGGTAAAGCCCATCATGAGTATGAAGAACGGGAAAGGCGCCATTGTTGCCAAAGAGCGAGGCACCCGTAAAGTGCTGAAGCATTATACGGACGAGTTCGTGAAACGCGTCAATCCGGACATCACCAATTTCGTAATCATCGGGTACACATCCGATCAACGAATCGCGGAGAACTTAAAAGCGAAGCTCGAAAGCGAAACCGATTTCGCCGGTGAGATTTACCTCATGCAGATGGGGGTCTCGGTCGGAACGCATGTCGGACTCGGTGCCATCTCGATGTTTTTTGTAGAGAAGTAAGAAAAGCCGTCTCATCGCGAGACGGCTTATTTGTTTGGCCAAATATGCTCGATGACCGGTGTGCTGTCATGATAATCGAGACGATAGACATCTGGGTTACGCATCTTATGCCATGTCTCAAAGTCATATTGCGGGTCAAGATGTTGCAATAAGAGTGCGAGCAGATTGCCGTGTGTCACTAAGAGTGTTGAGGCATGCGGAGCTTTGGCGTGCTCGACGACTTGTAGGATGCGCTGCGTCGCCTCCTCAGCCGATTCGGCACCAGGCAACTTGAACGTCGGGTCGCTGAACGACTGACGTAATGGGGTCAGCCAGTCTTCGAGCGGTTCGTGAGATAGGATGCGTTCTCTCAGTAACGGTTCACGTTCAATCGAGAGGTGATGAGCATCGGCGAGTGGCGTGACCGAAGCGATTGCACGGGTATAATCGCTTGAGATGATCCGGTCGATTGTGAGTTCAGAAAAGAAATCGCGAAGCCATAAAGACTGGGCGTAACCGTCTTCTGTGAGCGGTGCGTCAGGTTCTTGGCCCGCGGCTGAGCAGTGGCGAATCAAATAGAGTGTGGGCATATGGATTCTCCTCTTCAAAATGTATGGTTACCAGCAGGATAAGCGTGTCCTCGAGTCATTATGACTTGTGATGTATGTGACGTCTTCAAATCCATGCCAAGAAGCATTTTCGTAAAGGGAATTGAGCATCTCTTGGTCTTTACAGTAGATTGTGACGTCTTGACTGTCCGTCACCAATAGAGCGAATTCACACGTACTATGTAAAAAGTCTTCATACGTTGCGATTTCCGAGGACATATTCGGTTGGAACGCCTTGATATCAACGAAAATCAAATAGTGTTCATGATACGTGAGCAGTTCAGCGAATTGATGACCATCGATTACGGTCGATTCCGGAAACAACAGGCGATCCAGTTGCCCTTCGTTCACAATGTACGATTCCTCATCAACCACGTTCCATTGGTATGAATCAAGAGGGATTGGACTTAAGATTGCTTTTAGAAATTGCCCATATTGATTGGGAATTGTAAAACGTAAACCACGCCTCAAAAGAACACCTCCTTCATTTGATGGGATCATCCCATTTTCATAAAAAGTTTCAGCACAAAAAATCATACATAACCCTTATCATTCATCACAAAAGAGTTATAATCGGTATAACGATTATAAAATATACGATTGAGGAATGGGGATTCTTCAATCGTATGACAAAAAATTCAGGGGATAAGGATGGGGTTTTCATGAGCAGTACGCAAACGAGAACAGACGTCATTTTGATTGGGGCAGGGATTATGAGCGCAACGCTCGGTTCACTCTTTAAAGAGCTCGTACCGGAGTGGAACATCAAAGTGTTCGAAAAGCTCGATGCAGCAGGGGAAGAAAGTTCAAACGAATGGAATAACGCAGGTACGGGACATGCCGCACTTTGCGAATTAAACTATACAACAGAGAACGCAGACGGGACGATTGACATCTCCAAAGCGGTCAACGTCAACGAGCAGTTCCAAATCTCGCGCCAGTTTTGGGCGCACCTCGTCAAGCAAGGACTGATTGAAAATCCAGGAGCCTTTATTCGTTCAATCCCACATATGAGCATGGTCCAAGGGGAGAAGAACGTCGATTTCTTGAAACGCCGTTTGGAAGCGCTCACAACGAATCCGTTGTTTGAAGGGATGGTCTTATCGGACGATCCGAGTCAATTACAGGAATGGATCCCGCTCATCATGGACGGACGGACATCGGATGAACCGATTGCCGCGACGAAAATCGACTCAGGAACAGACGTGAATTTTGGCGCATTGACACGTATGTTGTTTGACCATCTCACATCGAACGGGGTCGAGCTCAACTACGGTCATAGCGTCGAGGACGTGAAGCGCCTCGAGAACGGTCATTGGGAAGTGAAAGTGAAAGACATGTCTCGGAATACGATTGAGACGCATACGGCACCGTTTCTCTTTATCGGAGGCGGTGGTGGCAGTTTGCCGCTCTTACAAAAGACAGGGATTCCGGAATCGAAACAAATCGGTGGATTCCCGGTCAGCGGCCTCTTCCTCGTTTGCAAAAATCGTGAGGTCATCGAGCAACATCATGCGAAGGTCTACGGAAAGGCGAAAGTCGGGGCACCACCGATGTCGGTCCCTCACCTCGACACCCGCTTTATCGATGGACGCAAAGAGTTGCTGTTTGGACCGTTCGCCGGCTTCACACCGAAATTCTTAAAAACAGGATCGAACTTGGATTTGATTCGTTCGGTCAAGCCGAACAACGTCATCACGATGCTTGCCGCAGGGGCGAAAGAGATGCCACTTACGAAATACTTGATCGAGCAGGTACTCTTATCTCACGACAAACGGATGGATGAACTCCGTGAATTCATCCCGAATGCCAAGAATGAAGATTGGGAGATCGTCGTGGCAGGGCAACGTGTGCAGGTCATCAAAGATACACCGCAAGGAAAAGGAACGCTTCAATTCGGAACGGAAGTCGTCAGTGCCGAAGATGGGTCGGTCGCGGCGCTTCTCGGTGCTTCTCCAGGCGCATCGACGGCCGTGCACGTCATGTTGAAAGTGCTCGAGCAGTGCTTCCCGCAACACTTACCGGAGTGGGAAGCGAAAATCAAAGAAATGGTACCGTCGTATGGATTGAACCTGTCGGAACACCCGGATTTATTCAAGACGATTCACGAATCGACGGCGGTCACGCTCGGTTTAGAGGAAAAGGACATGGTCCACAATTAATTGATTCAAGACGAGCATACAATCGTATGCTCGTCTTTTGTATAGAAAAAAGCGACCTCCTATCGGGCCGCTCATACCATTTTGAGAAACGTCTTTGCCTGCTGTTCGAGTGTAGCGGCTGAATCTGCTAATTTTTCGAACTCTCGGACCGTATGCTCGAGTTGTCCCGAGCTATCTTTGACTTTATGAGAAATTCGTCCGATGCTCATCGACACGTCATCGATGCGTTTCACAATGCCTTCAATGTTGTTGTTCACTTCTGTAATGGAGAGTGAGACTTTGTTTGAAAGATTGCGCACCTCTGTCGCGACGACATTGAAGCCGCGTCCATGTTCACCTGCGCGTGCCGCCTCGATTGCGGCATTGAGTGCGAGAAGGTTGGTTTGGGCAGCGATTTCACGAATCGTTCGGACAATATCCGTGATTGTTTTCGCCTCTTGTTGGAGAGCATGTAAATGCTCTAGGTTTTGAGTCGACTCTTGTTCAATCAGTTTGACGTTTTCGAGTACGTGTTCTCCGTCTTGTTTCCCGATTTGGGACTGGGCAGATAAGTATTCAGACGTCTCTTGAAGATTATTCGCCATGTGGAGTACGTCTTGTTGCCGTGACGTGATATCGGCTGCAATCTTTGAGACGCCGATGACGTTCTGGTGGGCATCATCGAAGATCGGCATGTAGGTCGCCTCTAGCCAGACACTATGACCATCAGCGGCACGTCGTTCAATCTTGTCGTGATAACTCAACCCTTGCATGAGCTTACGCCAAAACAGGTCGTATTGGGGACTGTTCGCGAACTCGGGCAAGCAAAGATCACGATGGGGGCGTCCCATCAGTTCCTTGACTTCGTACCCCATCGTTTTGGCAAAAATCTCATTGACGTAGGCGACGCGGCGATTTTCATCAAAGCGAATGATGGCCAGATTGTTTTCGATTGCCCGAACGACGTGCGTGTCGGTGACATGGGTCGTACTAGAGTGCAGTTGCATCCTAACATCCTCCCTATATCATAAGGTATATTTGTTTTAGGATACCTGAAAAATGTAAAAAAAAGTATATTATTTTAATAGAACAAAAAAAGACCACTTCCACTGGAAGAGGTCAAGGTGTGAGTGTCGCCATGCTTTCATGTAAGTACTCGCCAATCGTGCGCTCGATGTCGCTCTCTGAACGCTCGAGGGCAAGGGAGAGCTCTTTCACCAAAATCGTTTTGGCGTTCTCTAAAATCTTACGATCTTGCTCGTATAGTTTTTTGTTCGCTTGAAGTGCCTCGATTTGTCTACGGCTCAATGTATTCACCACTTGGGCAATCTCATGACGGTTTCCTGAATGCACGACATTCAAGAATTCACGATTGCGGTTGTTGGAATGCGGATTCCATTCCACGCCAGGTGAGCGGAACGACTCTAAAATCTCTGATGCCTCATCTGCTTCGAGTAACGTCAACATCATCACGTTGTCATTGTCGACGGGAATGCTGATCTGCAACTTTTGTGAGTTGTTGATGGGGTGAAGCGTATAGTACGATTTCGTCTCTCCTGCGACCGTTTTGTCCGAAATGTCGTCGATGCGACATACGCCATGGGTCGAGTAGATGATTAAGTCTCCAGTTTTAAACAAGTCGATCACCTCTTCCTTACCTATAAGCATAGTCATTCAGAAGATGAAATGTCAACTCGGTTGACGTTTTTGTCCATGTATGCATATGAAAAACCGTGTCGCCTTCAAGCCGACACGGTCATAGTTTCCAATCCACGCGCAGAATAGTTTTCAGTTGTTCGAACGCTTCTTGACCGATACTTTCTTGTATCCGTTGCTCAAGCTGCGCTTTGAGCGTCTCGTTTTGCTCATAACAAGTATGACCGAGGGAGGTCAACTCGATACATTTGTCTTTTCGATTTTGCGGATGGTCTGTCACAAGAACGAGCGCTTTACTCTCTAGGTTCTTGATCAGTTTATGAGTCGCTTGTCGAGAAATATGGACACTGTGCGTGACTTCGGCAATTGTTGTTTTCGACTGATAAAGTGTCGCGAGAATATACCACTCCGAGTTCGAGAGTTGGATATCACTTTGTTCATTCCAAGATTGTTCACTCATGCGTCGAACTTGATCATTTCGCTCTGACAATAAATCAAGTAGACGGGTTGACGTTGATGGAGTCAAATCAAGTCACTCCTCTTTCATTTCCGGCTTTTAGACGTTCCTAACTATACAAAAGCAACTATACCCCGTCAACGTCAATCTAGAACAAAACGAGGCACGAGGCCCCGTTCCGATTAGCAGTCTTTATTTTTGAAGTCGATGACCATGCGTCCTTGGATTTTCCCGTGCTCCATCTCTTCGAACACGTCTTGCACCTCGTGAAGACAGCGTTTATGAACAACCGGCACGACGAGCCCTTCTGCCCCGAACTGGAAGGCTTCTTCTAAGTCTTTCCGTGTCCCGACGAGTGAGCCGACGACTTCGATTCCATCGAGGACGAGACGAGGGATGTTCAAGTCCATCGTTTCAGAAGGAAGACCGACAGCGACCACTTTCCCACATGCTCGGACTGCATTGACTGCAGAATTAAAGGCGACTTTTGAGACGGCTGTGACGACAGCGGCATGAGCCCCACCGAACTTCTCTTGTACGATGTCAGCTGCATCTCCTTCAGTCGATGGGTTAATCGTCAAATCAGCTCCACTCTCTTTGGCGAGTTCGAGCTTATCATCGTTCAAATCTACGGCGATGACGTGTGCGTTGAAGACGTGTTTCGCATATTGGATGGCCAGGTTGCCGAGTCCACCGCAACCGTAGATGACGACCGTCTCCCCAGGTTTTACATCGGCAACTTTGATGGCTTTATATGTCGTGACGCCGGCACATGTGATGCTCGAAGCTTGCGCAGGGTCCAATCCGTCAGGTACTTTGACGGCATAGTCGGCCACGACGATACTTTGTTCAGCCATCCCGCCGTCCACGCTATATCCGGCATTTTGAACGTTTCGACAGAAAGTCTCTCGACCTGTCGTACAATATTCGCAACGACCACATGCATGATACATCCAAGCGATACTGACGCGATCGCCAACTTTCAAACTCGTGACATCGTCGGCGATTTCAGATACGATCCCAATCCCTTCATGACCGAGCACGCGTCCTTGGACATCTCCGAAATCACCAGCTGCGACGTGAAGATCCGTGTGACATACGCCACAGTACTCGACATCGACGAGCGCTTCGCCTGCTTGTAATGGACGTAGTTCCTTTTCGACGACTTCGATGTTGGCCTTGCTTGCTGAATTGACGACGACTGCTTTCATGTGTGAACACACTCCTTGTGAGAATTTAGCAAACCTGATGAAAAATCCCTTCTCAATCACATCGTCAGGATAGCACAAAAAATGGAATGAAAGCGCTTTATTTTTTGAATAGCATTTGTCTGAAAGATGAACTTTTCTCACAAAAAGATTTAGGGGAATAGAGATAGAGAAAGTAGACGAAAGGAGTGTTATTTATATGACACGAACAGCGTTATTTCACACATATAAATCAAAGATTTTGCAGCTGTCAAATTTAGAAGAAGAGACGTTGAAAAATGAAGACTTTTTGTTAGACCGTGATGAAAAGAAACAACTCGACATCTATTACGCACCGTTCGAATACATCAATCCAAAGGCGAAAGTCGTCATCGCGGGAATCACGCCAGGCTTGTATCAGATGCGTCAGTCGTTTGAGGCGATTCGTGACTTGAAGGATGCAACAGACGAAGAGGCGCTTCGAGCCGTCAAACAACGTGGCAGTTTTTCCGGTCCGATTCGAAAGAACTTGGTGACGATGCTAGACGATTTGGAGTTACATCATCATCTAGGGATCGAATCCTCCCTCGATTTGTTTGGATCAGCGAACCATCTCGTTCAAAACACGGCGGTCCTCCCTTATCCGGTCTTCTACAAAGGCAAGAACTATAACGGATCGAGCCCGGATATGATTCGAACAAAGCTGTTTCGACCATACGTAGAAGGAATCTTCGCAGAAGAGATGGCCCATCTTCAAGATGCACTCATCCTACCGATGGGCGTGAACGTGAGGCGAGCTGTGGAATTATTGGTTGAGCGAGGGCTCTTGGATCAAGATCGCGTAGTGAGTGGGTTTCCACATCCGTCTGGTGGGAACGGTCATCGCCATCGCATCTTCGCCGAAAATCGAGACGCCATGAAACGGCATATTGCTGAACACTTCAAACGACATCCACTTTGAACCGCAGTGCGGTTCTTTTCATGTGAGCACATGAACTGACATCAACTCTTTACTTCGCTAAAATGATAAACGGTTGACTCACTCACGAGATGTAGAAAGGATGTCTGCCATGATCACATTGTCGTCCGTCCATAAGCGTTATGGACAAGAGATGGCCGTTCACGATGTATCGCTTCACATTCGAAAAGGGGAGATTTACGGCATTATCGGCGCGAGCGGTGCCGGGAAGTCGACGCTCCTTCGATTGATGAATTTGTTGGAGAAACCGGATGCCGGGAGCGTCACGGTCGATGGCGACCAGTTGACCGAACTCTCTAATCGGGAACTACGCAAGAAGCGACATCGGATCGGTATGATTTTTCAACAATTTAATCTAGTCGCGAATAAGAACGTGTTTGATAACGTCCTCGATTCACTGAAACTTGCCAAGCGGCCGAAAGCATCATGGGAAGCACGCGTGATGGAATGTCTCCTTTTCGTTGGACTCGAAGCGTATCGCGATAAATATCCTTCCCAGTTGAGTGGGGGACAAAAGCAACGTGTCGCCATCGCTCGGGCACTCGCAAGTGAACCGAGTGTACTCCTATGCGATGAGCCGACCTCTTCACTCGACCCGAATACGACGGCGGAAGTGCTGCGTGTCCTTCAGTCGGTCAATGAACAACTCGGTGTCACCGTCGTTCTCGTCACGCATGAGATGGATGTCATCCGTCAAATCTGTCATCGCGTCACCGTCATGGCAGACGGATCTGTTCATGAGACGATTGAGAGGGAGCCGACAGGGGTGGTCGCCATCGATCAGAATCCAAGTTGGTTCGTCGAACAGTTGCGAGAGGAAGGTGAAGCGAATGCCTGAAATCTTGGCCCGCTATCAATCAGAGATTTGGCAGTCCATTGCCGAGACGTTCATTATGGTCGGGGTATCGATTCTCGCCGCGATTCTAGTCGGATTGCCGTTAGGCACGTGGCTTTACCTTTCGCGTAAAGGACAATTGTTAGAGAACCAAATCGTCTTCTCCGTCCTCAACCTGGTCGTGAACATCGTCCGGTCTTTCCCGTTCTTGTTACTCGTCGTGTTTTTGATTCCATTTACACGGCTCATTATCGGAACCGCCATCGGAACGGCAGCAGCGACGGTGCCGCTCTCCATCATTGCCATTGCGCATTATGCGCGACTCGTCGAACAGTCACTGATTGATGTCCCACGCGGGGTGATCGAAGCGGCACTCTCGATGGGAGCGTCTGTGAAAGACATCATCTTTAAGTTTCTTTATGTGGAAGCCCGGTCCGGTCTCGTCCTCGGATTGACTACATCTATCATCAGTTTTATCTCATACTCGACGATTATGGGAGTCGTCGGGGGTGGTGGCATCGGTGACTTTGCCATCCGTTATGGATATCAACAATTTCAGACAGAACTCATGCTCTATATGATTCTCATCATGCTCGTCTTCGTACAGTTGATTCAATTCACGGGCACGACCGTGGCGCGAATCATCGACAAACGTTAAACAGAAAGTAGGAAATGAATATGAAAAAATTGATGGCACTTCTGGCCTCACTCACACTCGTCCTCGCAGCATGCGGGAACGATACAGAAACACAAACGGAACAAGCAAATGAACCACAGACATTGAAAGTCGCATCACTCATCCCACCGATGACAGATATGCTTGAGATCGCGAAAGAACAGCTCGCAGAAGACAATATCGAACTCGAAATTATCGTTCTTGGAGACAATGTCCAACCGAACTCGGCACTTGCGGCGAAAGAAGTCGATGCGAACTTCTTCCAACACGTTCCGTACATGGAGGAGTTCAACCGCAGCAACGATGCGAATCTCGTTCCAATCGAACCGATTTATTTCGCAAACTATGGTGTATACGCAAAAAACTATGACAACATGGAAGACCTCCCGGAAGGCGCAACGATTGCGATCGCCAACGACGTATCGAACATCGACCGTTCGCTCTCCCTTCTCGCACAACATGATGTGATCGAGCTCGGAGAGAAGGAAGGCACGTACTATACACAAGCCGATATCACATCGAACCCGAAAAACTTCAAGTTTGAAGAAGTCGACTTGTTGATGCTCGCGCGCGCGTACGATGATGTCGATGCGGTCTTGATGACACCGGCTTACGCTGCACCGCTCGGTTTGACACCGAAGAGTGACGCACTCTTAACAGAAGGCGTCGAGAATGATTTCGCCATCACGCTTGTCGCACGTGAAGACAACCAGGATGACGAAGCGATCCAAAAACTCGGCGAAGCGCTCACAAGTGACGAAGTCCGTGCGTTCTTGCAAGAGAACTATGATGAAACGGCCATTCCGGCGTTTTAAACAAAAAAGATTGAGCCATCTAGGCTCAATCTTTTTTAGTACTCTTCGTATTCTCGCGGGTCTTGGTCATCGATGCGACCATCCTGCTTCGTCAACGCATTGAGCGTCTCCATCTCTTCATCCGTCAATTCGAAGTTGAAGACGTCGAGATTCTCTTTTTGGTGTAACTCACTGGACGAGCGGGCGAGCGGGATGACACCAAGCTGCACGTGCCAACGCAAGATGACTTGAGACACGCTCTTGCCTTTTTGTTTGGCGAGCTCGGTGATCTTCTCGTCATGAATGACCGTGCGAGCGCGACTGAGCGGGCTCCACGCTTCTGTGATGATGCCGCGTTCTTTGTCGGCTTGCCGCTGTTCGACTTGCGAGAAGTACGGGTGTAACTCGATTTGGTTAATGACCGGTGTTTCTCCCGTTTCTTCAATCAAGCGGTCAAGGTGCTCCGGCATGAAGTTCGATACCCCAATGGAGCGGATCCATCCGTTTTCCTTCGCTTGAATCAAGGCACGCCATGCCTCGACGTACTTGTCTTGTTTCGGGTTTGGCCAATGCAAGAGGAACAAATCCCAATAGTCGAGGTTCGCTCGATATAGGGACTCTCGAATCATCTCGAGCGCCTGGTCGTAGTCATAATATTGCGCGCGCAGTTTCGATGTTAAGAAAAGTTGTTCACGCGGGATGCCGGATTGGCGAACCGCTTCACCGACCGCGCCTTCATTATCGTAGCGAATCGCCGAATCGATGAGTCGATATCCGTTCCGGATGGCGCATGTGATGGCGTCGACCCCTGCTTCACCTTTCAAATAAACCGTCCCGAGTCCGATGGCCGGAATCTCATAACCGTCATGTAACTTGATTGTTGGAATACCCATCAAATGCCTCCCCATTCAAAATCCGTTCTCTTCTCCGCTATTCCACTTTCATCGGAAATGAAACGTTTGAATGTGAGGTCAACGTCGAAACGCTTTGATTAAACCTTCTGCCAAATCGAGGATACACACGATGATGATGGTGAGTAAAACACTCCAGACGCCCCAACGACTGATTGTTTCGAGGTCGACGTTGATTTGCTCAGCAATCAACGAGAGGGCATTAGAAGAAATTAAATCAGGTTGCAGTAAAATGAGCGCTGTGACGACAATCCATACGATATTGAAGAGCGCGTTCCACAAGGCGAGCGGCTTTGTCCAATGTCGAACCATCCATTTGTAAATGGCGATGGCGATCCCAAAGGCGGCCAGGGCGATGACAAACGGGAAGAATTGATCCAAGACCGACGCATTGAGTAGCGGATAGGATTCACTATCTGTGACGACACGAATCAACTGCTCGGCGTTGACATACAATACGACCATCAGAACGGTGGCGATAAAGTCAAACAAAATCGAACCAAAAGAAATCGAGGTCGAACGTGGTTTTACCTTCTTGAGTTGCTCAGGTTTCCAACTAGAGAAAGGAACTTCGCCCTCAGGTACAGCACGTTCAATGATGAAGAACGTGAGGGTGATCCAGAATAGCGTCTGAACGACGACATTGAAAATAGCCGCCCCAGTTTGAAGGAATGCTTGAATCAAGAATTGACTCCAAGACGTGTCGTCGATGGGATTGGTCAAATAACCGATGATGGAGAGAATGGTGACAACCGTGACGGCAATCGGTAAGACGATTTTGATGATGTTCACGTACTGTGTGAAGTGAGCAGGACCGATGAGATAAAGTGGTCGGTTCGCGTAGCGAGCAGCGAGGATTTGAGGGTCGCCGAGTTGGCGCAATGCTTCAAATAAAGCCGCTTCAGACGGGTCATTTCCAGTCATGTCATCAATGGTCGATTCCAATTCGAGTGCGACGTCTTGCCGCATCGACTCTGGGATTCGAGAGGTGACTTCATCGATATACACATCACGAAGATTCATGATCATTTCCTCCTTCAATTAGACGGGTCAACGTTTTCGACATGTTCATCCATTCCACGTACAACTCATTCAAAATGTCCATCCCATCCGAGCTGAGCACGTAGTACTTGCGTGGTCGACTCTCTGTCGTATCCCAGGAACTCGTGACGAGTCCTTGTTTTTCAAGTCGACGCAAGAGCGGGTAGAGCGTACTTTGATCAATGTTGATATCGGCATCTAGCAGTGCTTGAACGAGAGAATAGCCGTATTGGGGTGTCTTCAACTGACTGAGCACCGCAATCGTCAATGTGCCGCGCCGCAACTCCGTCACCAACGAGGCTTTTACATCAGACATTTTTTCGCCTCCTTCATTCGTTTATCTTCATACTGTATATCATACACTATAAGTTATCATACATCAATGTGAATAAAAGATGTTGAGTCATTTCCTGATTTTGGGATAATAAAGAGGAGGTGATGTTCATGAAGTGGTGGTGGATTCTTGGAGGTGTGGTGATCGCCAGTTTATTGACGATCAATGAGCAATGGTATGGGCATGCGGCGACGTTTGGAGTGCCGATTGGCTGGATCATCATGCTGCTAGTCTTGGCACAGTTTCGAAAGCCGACATCGACTCTTTGGGCGGCGTCGGTCGGAGTGATGAGTGTAGGGGCGGCGATTTTGCTTTCGATTCCGAGCTACTCGTTAGCTGAGGCAGAAGAGACGTTGAGCAAAATGTACAATGACGTGGAGTACATGGAGAGCGTTCCGACGACCGGAGAAGAATGGAATCCATTCTCTCCTCGAGTGGGCTATCGATTTGAGACGGAGAGCGGAGACTCGATTTTATTCATCCCGGACTCAGGGAAGACGTTTGAACTATAAAAAAGACTCGCTCTCATGATAGAGGGCGAGTCTTTTTGTTAGTTGCGAATCATGTAGTCGAAGGCGCCGAGTGCGGCTGTCGCACCAGAACCCATCGAGATGATGATTTGTTTGTAGGGGCTGTTCGTGCAGTCTCCTGCCGCGAACACACCTGGGACGTTCGTCGCGCCATGACGGTCGACGACGATTTCCCCGAAGTTGTTGCGTTCGACCGAGTCGAGCCAGTCCGTGTTCGGGACGAGACCGATTTGGACGAAGACGCCTTCAAGTTCGACATGATGTGACTCGTTCGTCTCACGAGACACATACGAGATGCCGTTTACTTTGTCCGTACCCGTGATTTCTGTCGTCTGAGCGTTCGTGATGACAGTCACGTTCGGGAGGCTGTGAAGACGATCTTGTAGCACTTGGTCAGCTTTAAGTTCAGGAGCGAACTCGAGGACCGTTACGTGCTTGACGATTCCTGCGAGGTCGATGGCCGCTTCGATCCCAGAGTTACCGCCACCGATGACCGCGACACGTTTCCCTTCGAAGAGAGGACCGTCACAGTGCGGGCAGTAAGCGACCCCTTTGTTTTTGAACTCCACCTCACCTGGGACGTTGACGTTACGCCAGCGTGCACCGGTCGAGAGGATGACACTCTTACTCTTCAAGACAGCGCCGTTCTCGAGTTCGATCTCGACGAGGTCCTTTTTCTCAAGACGCTTCGCGCGTTGAAGGTTCATGACATCGATGCCGTACTCTTTGACGTGCTCTTCTAGACTGGCGACGAGCTTTGGACCTTCTGTATAAGCAGTACCGATGAAGTTCTCAATCCCCATCGTGTCCATCACTTGGCCGCCGAAGCGCTCTGCGATGATTCCGGTACGGATTCCTTTACGAGCCGCGTATACGGCTGCGCTCGCACCCGCTGGACCGCCACCGACGACGAGGACGTCATACGGGTCTTTGTCCGAAAACGCAGAAGCGTCAGGACCTGTACCGAGTTTCGCCAAGATCTCTTCGAGTGACATCCGACCGTTACCGAACGATTCGCCGTTCAAGAAGACCGTCGGGACAGCCATGATCTCTTTTGCTTCCACTTCATCCTGGAACGCGGCTCCATCGATCATCGTGTGCGTGATGTTCGGGTTGAGGACGCTCATGACGTTTAGCGCTTGCACGACGTCAGGACAGTTGTGGCAGCTGAGACTGATGTACGACTCGAAGTGATATGTGCCTTCGATATTTTGAATTTGTTTGATTGTATCCGCATCGACTTTCGGCGCGCGCCCGCTCACTTGGAGGAGGGCGAGGACAAGTGATGTGAACTCATGTCCGAGTGGAATCCCCGCGAAGACGATTCCTGTCTCTTCGGATGGACGATTCACGCTGAAGCTCGGTGTACGCTCGAGTGTCGCGCGTTCGACCGAGATGCGTGATGACATGCTGGCGAGTTCGTTGACGAGCTCGAGCATCTCGTTTGAGACTTTGTCTTCCCCAGCGCTCACACGGAGGACGACATCGCCCTCCATGAGCTGGAGATATTGGTCGAGCTGTTGTTTAATCGCTGCTTCTAACATGCAATCGCTCCTTACAATTTACCGACGAGGTCAAGGCTTGGGCGGAGTGTTTCAGAACCCTCTTCCCATTTCGCTGGGCAGACTTCGCCTGGATTGTTGCGTACGTATTGTGCTGCTTTGACTTTGTTGACGAGCGTGCTCGCGTCACGGCCGATGCCGCCAGCGTTGATCTCGACAGTTTGGATGACACCATCTGGGTCGATGATGAACGTACCACGGTCTGCGAGGCCGTCTTCTTCGTTCAAGACATCGAAGTTGCGTGAGATGACGTGTGATGGGTCACCGATCATGATGTACTCGATTTTTCCGATTTTCTCAGATGTTTCGTGCCAAGCTTTATGTGTGAAGTGTGTGTCTGTTGAGACAGAGTATACTTCTACACCGAGGTTTTTAAGTGTAGCGTACTCGTTTTGAAGGTCTTCAAGTTCAGTTGGGCAGACGAATGTGAAGTCAGCTGGGTAGAAGCAGACAACGCTCCATTTACCTTTGAGGTCGTTCTCTGTAACTTCGAGGAACTCACCTGTTTGGAATGCTTGTGCTTTGAATGGTAGTACTTCTTTGCCGATTAATGACATGGGTTATGTCCTCCTTGTGTTTTACTCTAGCGTTTCTATCTCGACTAGAATAATTATAATGTAATACTAACTTCATATAACGAGCTGAAATTGTCAAGGCGTTTGCATGCTTTGAAAGTATAAGACGTACCAACATATTATCTGCATGTGGCTTAACGGAAGTAAAGAAAACGTTTACATTAAAAACAGTATTTTTCTCTCGATTTTCTTATTTCGATAAATAAATATGTTGAATAGAGTTGCTAATATTTTGGAAAGGGTTCTACATTTTCTCGTCAGAAATTAGAGGATTATCAATTACATCAATAAAATAACCTTAATCACAAACAGAGATTAAGGTTGAAAAATTTGCTGTATAATTTTTTCTCGATACAAAGCACGATCCTGACTTTTTCGTAGTCTAGCATGACAGTTAGGGCAAGTGGCAATCACTTGCTCGGGAAGAGCCAATCCTTCATCTGATTCTTTATATAGCGAGTAAAGTTCTAAATAAGGACCATTTTCAGTATCGAATGGTGCGCCTTGACCGCATGCTTCACAGTGATTATTTGCTCTTGCAAGTACATAATAATATAAGGCCGCTGTCTGTTCTCTCACTTGACGCTTTCGAATCGACATGCTTAATCCAGTCGCACGCTTCGGGTCACGATTGGCAATTTGTTCGAGTTCCTCAATTGACTTGCACCTCATAGTTGTTGCATATTCGTGAGATTCTTCCTGTACGACATGGAGAGGTTCGAAAGCAAAAACGATTACTTCTCGCTGATTTTGATGTTTGTCGATTCCAAATTGAATATCATAGCCAATCAAAACAAGTTGGTCTACGAAACGATAATTTCCTTTTCCGAGAGATTCAAATAGATAAACATCCTCACCATTTTCGATGTGATGGAGAAGTGCTTTGTTACCGAAGGAGAAGGTTTGATTTCCTTCCTGTCCTTCTCCGCTATAATAGAACAAGCCATCTTCTTCGCTCCAGCCATTCTTATAGCCAAACTCTTGGTCCATCCCACTATCGAAAATAAAAATAAGTTTATGTTTGTTAGGTGTACTGATTCCTCGTTGACGACTTCCACCATATTGATCATGAATGAGGGAACGTCTATAAACTTTGTTTTTTTCGAACAGCATAAAGCACCTCACTTCCAGGTTTTTCTTTAAATAGAGTGTAGCATGCTTTTTTATTAAAAACGAAAAAGACAGAGGACTCCCTCTGCCTTCACCGTCACTCCGCCATCAACGCACACACCGCATTCGAATACGCTACCGGATCTTCAATCGGTAACCCTTCAATGAGGAGGGCTTGTTGATACAAGAGGTCTGTATATTGTTTCGCTTTCGCTTCATCTTCTTTATACACACGTTGGAGCGTCTGGAAGATGGCGTGGTCGGCGTTCACTTCGAGCACTTTCTCCGCTTTCATGCCGCCACCGTTTGGCATCGCGTTCAAAATCTTCTCCATCTCGATTGAGACGTCACCCGCGACCGTCAGACAGACTGGATGTGACTTGAGGCGTGTCGAGGCACGCACTTCTTTGACGCGGTCCCCGAGCTCTTCTTTCATGAATGTAAACAGGTCTTGGTTGTCCTCGTTGAGCGACTTCGCTTCCGCGTCATCGAGACCGAGGTCGCCGCTCGCAATCGATTTGAACTCTTTGTCGTCATACGACTGAAGCATCTTGATTGCGAACTCGTCGATTTCTTCTGTGAAGTAGAGGATTTCATATCCTTCCTCTTTCAAGCGCTCTGCTTGTGGCAAGAGGTCGATGCGATGAATCGATTCACCTGTCGCATAATAGATGTATTTCTGATCTTCTTTCATCCGCTCGACGTACTCTTTGAGCGAGACGAGTTTCTTCTCATGAGAAGAATGGAACAGAATCAAGTCTTTTAATTCGTCTTTGGCTGCGCCGAACTGGTCGTACACACCGAACTTCAATTGGCGACCGAACGACTCATAGAATTTCTCATAGTCCTCACGCTCATTTTGGAGCATCTTCTCGAGCATCCCTTTGATTTTCGACTTCACGTTTTTGGCGATCACGCGAAGTTGGCGGTCCTGCTGTAACATTTCACGGGAAATGTTAAGGGAGAGGTCTTCTGAGTCGACCATCCCTTTGACGAAGCCGAAGTAGTCTGGCAAGAGGTCAGGTGACTTCTCCATGATCAACACGCCATTCGAGTAGAGCTCGAGCCCTTTCTCAAATTCTTTCGTGTAGTAATCGAATGGAACCGTTGATGGGATATAGAGAATCGATTGATAACGAATTGTCCCGTCGACGTTCAAATGAAGGTGCTTGAGCGGCTCATCAAAGCCGTAGCGCTTCTCGTGATAGAATGCCTTATAATCCTCGTCTTTGAGTTCGCTCTTGCGTTTCCGCCAAATCGGCACCATGCTGTTGACGGTCTCTTCTTCCTTGTAGTCCTCATACTCTTCCGAGTCCTCTTTTTGACGATGTTTCGTCACATCCAGTTTGATTGGGTAACGGATGAAGTCCGAATGCTTCTTGATGAGTGAACGGATCTCATATTCTTCGAGGAATGACGAATACGCATCATCTTCTGTGTCTGCCTTCAAGTGGAGCGTGATTTCTGTACCGATGTCCAATTTGTCTGTCGGTTCGATTGAATAACCGTCTGTACCTTCGGACTCCCATACGTATCCTTGATCACTGTCAATCGAGCGAGTACGTACGGTCACGCGGTCAGCGACCATGAACGCGGAATAGAACCCGACCCCGAATTGACCGATGAGGCTATGGTCTTCTTCCATCTTCGTCGCCTGTTTCATGGCGAGTGAACCGCTCTTTGCGATGATTCCGAGGTTTGTTTCGAGTTCTTCTTCTGTCATCCCGATCCCTGTATCGCGAATTGTGATCGTCCGCGCTTCTTTGTCGAGTTCGACTTTGACGAAGTAATCGTCTTTGTTGAATTCGATGCTTTCGTCGGAGAGGGCACGATAATACATCTTGTCGATGGCGTCACTCGCGTTCGAGATGAGCTCACGCAAGAAGATGTCCTTATGTGTATAAATTGAGTGGACCATCAACTCTAAAATTCGTTTCGATTCGGTTTGAAACTGTTTTTTTGTCATGATCGTTCTCCTTTTGATGTCTATATTTTGGCACTCTGTATATAGGAGTGCTAACACTATTGATTATCCTAATTTTTAGGAAGATGTCAACCGAGATTGAAGAAAAGATTGACGAGGACGTAGGTTTCGCATATAGTTGAGTACATGCGATGAGCTGGTCTATGTAAGACGGCGGACATTCCCTTGAGGAGCACGTTGTGGAGCGTGGTCCGTCGCGGTAGACTTTCGAGAGCACCTCTAGTGAGAGGTGCTCATTTTTTATGTATACAATTAGCCTCCCTTCAAGCGAAGGGAGGTTTTTCTTATGCCCGAATGGATGTGAGGAACATCTCTTTTAAAGCACGCAATTGTACGGCCGGTTCGATATCGTCCTCTAAATAACTGATGTGCGACTTCAACATGATGTTGTTGCCGAACGTCCCGAACGTATTGATGATTGTGACGACGGTCACCTTCACATCGATATCCGAGCGGAATGAACCGTCGCGTTTCCCATCTTCGATCAAGGGTTCGAGTGTCTGCATGATCTGTCGTTGAACGTCGATGTATGTCTCGATTCCAGGAAGAGGTGAGGCGACGAGCGATGCATAGCTCTCGAACGCCTCTCGGAAACGGGCATGGTTCGTCCGTTCCAACTGCATCTCGAAAAAGTGGTTCAAGATGGCCTCGAGTCGTTCATAGGCGTTTCCTTCCTCATGCATGAATTGTTCAAATCTCTCGAGTGTCGGTTGTAGATTCTTGACGGCTGCCGCGACAATCAATTGATCCTTCTTCGGGAAGTAGCGAAACAGTGTCGCCACCCCAATCCCTGCCGCATCCGCGATGTCCTGCATTTGAACCTTCTCAAAGCCATTCTCTATAAATAATCGTTCTGCCTCCTGGATAATCAGTTGAACTCGTTCTTCTTTGTTTTGTTGTCGTTTACTCAATTCCATCACCTCATTGTCTGTCCTTAGTATATCGTCTTCAAGCAGTTTCGTTGAGATTAATGTCACATCCAATTATTATTATGATAGTTAGACTATCATAATTTAATGAATGGAGCTGGGACAATGCGTTTACAGGGGAAAGTAGCGGTCATCACAGGGGCAGGAAGCGGTATGGGAGAGTCAACGGCACGTCTATTCGCCAAAGAAGGGGCAACAGTCGTCGCGACAGACATCAATGAACAAGGAGTAAACAATGTAGTCGAGTCGATTCGTGCACAAGGTGGGGAAGCCATCGCGGTGAAACATGACGTGACATCACGCTCGAGCTGGGAGGATGTATTCGCGGAAGTGGAAGCGACATGTGGCAAATTAGATATTCTCGTCAATAACGCTGGAATCGCACTTGCAAAACCTTTCTTGGAACAGACAGAAGAGGACTGGGCACGCACATATCGCATCAACATCGATGGGGTCATGTTAGGGACACAGTACGCGATTCCGCTCATGACGGAGAATGGGGGAGGATCAATCGTCAACATCTCCTCCATCTCTGCATTGACCGGTATGGCGGGTGCCGGTGCCTATACGGCCTCGAAAGGTGCGGTCCGTTCTCTCACGAAAGCAGCGGCAGTCGATTACGGGAAGCAAAACATTCGGGTCAACTCGGTGCATCCAGGGTACATCGTGACACCGATGAGTGCGCCACATATGGAGCATCCAGACTATAAACAACATTTCTTGAATCAAATCGCTTTGCCGAATCTCGGACAAGCGGATGAGGTGGCGGCAGCCGTCCTGTTCCTTGCGTCAGACGAAGCGAATCATATCAGCGGGATCGAACTTCCGGTAGATGGTGGCGTGACGGCGAAGTAAAAGTAGGGTCTCTATGGAGGCCCTACTTTTTTAATTACTCTAAGATTCCGATTAACTCCATCACGAGTAGTATGACTAGACCTGAACTAAGCACAGCTGCAAAAAAGACGAGCACAGCATACTCTTTCTGCTTCAAAATTGCCCACCATCCGGTCACAAACGCTCCTAGCCCGAGGATAGAGAATGTGGTCATATAGCTGAGTCGAAGCATGTTTGCAGTATTGTCGCTCCAAAGCGTCGAGTGGAAGATTGTATCAAATTGATTGAGCAGAAGAAACGGTACATACATGGCAAGGAACAAGGCAATCAAGAGAATAGACCATTTTCCGATTGAAGTATGTGGAAAGATTGCACCATTCATGAGGATTCACCTCTTTTCATTTTAAAATCATCTGTATTATTTATATTCCCGTTTTGTGTAAAGAGTTTAAGTGATTCATCAAATTGACATGATATAGTCGACATGAAAGAGTGAGATGACAAGTGTAGAACAGTGCCAAATGAGCCGAAAAAGGAAATTGATATTATTTAGTTAACTATGAAAGTTGGTATAGTGAGATGGACACTCAGTTTGAGATAGAACGGATTTGGATGGATGAAACGGAGCTGTTTTATCAAGTTCAGCTTCAACTTCGGTCTTCTGCCTGCGCCAGCAATCAGTTGATTTATTTAGATGATGCGAGTCTTGGGGATCTTTATCAAAAGATCGATCAATTCAATCAAGCGTGGGGCAAAGAACCGATCACATGGAGACTAGTCGATGAAGAAGAGGGTTCGGATGATTTGCAAGTCAATCTAACTTTCACGTTGATTGACCGGATTGGGACCATCCAAATCGATATTTTCATTCATGATGAATGGCAGTTTGACTCATTTGACCATGTTCATATGAAATTTAGAATGAGGACGACGATGGGACAGCTCGACGACTTGAGCGCTCAACTCAAACGTTTCATTCGTCGTGAGACCGACCATGTCTCATCACTTCGACCAGAATAAAGCAGCCTGAGACGACTCAGGCTGCTTTTTAGTACCATTCTTTCGGTTCGTAATTCAATTCGCGGAACAGCTGCTCACGCTCTTTTTTCGAAAGATCGCGCCATTGTCCAGGCGGCAGTTTCCCGAGCGTGATGTTCATGACACGAACACGTTGGAGGCGGAATACTTCGTATCCGAGCGCCTCACACATCCGACGGATTTGGCGGTTGAGTCCTTGCGTGAGGGTAATGTTGAAATCGAACTTTGAAAGCGGACGGACTTTACACGGAAGTGTCTTCTGGCCAAGGATTTTGACACCGGCTTCCATCTGCTCGACGAACTCTGGTGTGATTGGCTTATCAACCGAGACGATGTATTCTTTCTCGTGCTCGCCTTCTGCACGGAGAATCTCGTTGACGATATCGCCGTCATTCGTCATGAGGATGAGACCTTCCGAGTCTTTATCAAGACGACCGATGTTGAAGATGCGGAGCGGGTGGTTGACCATGTCGACCAAGTTCCCTTTTACTTTTTTTTCTGTCGTACTCGTGATCCCGACCGGCTTATGGACAGCGATGTAGACGTTGTTTCGGGCAACCCGTGCGACAGAACCGTTGACGAGGACTTCATCGCCCGGTTTGACTTGGTCGCCGATTTTTGCTTTTTTCCCATTGATGGTGACGCGTCCCTCTTCGACGAGACGGTCGGCTTGGCGACGGGACGCCTTGCCTGATTCACTGATGAATTTATTGATGCGCATGTGTACACGTCCTTTGTTTGGCTTCGTCCTCTCACTATAACGCATTTTATAAACTCTCGAAAGCGGGAAACGAACGGGAGAGGAGGGATGACATGGAGGCAGTACGACTGTTACAAGACGCAATCCGATTTCAACAAGCACTGTGCGACACAACGTTCGGGAAAGAATTGATTCAAGAGGCATCACCTGTCCTTTGGTACGGTCGACCTGGTCCGGATCAATGGCTGACCATCGGGACGAATCCGTCTCGCGGCGAGTTTTTACATCGTGACGGGACACCGAGAACGGGGCAACACCAAAAGTTCTATTGGCGGAACATACTCTCGTTTGACGATTACCTCGGAAATGAAGAGGCGCTGCAACAAACGCTCGAACGGGCATCGGTCTATTTCGAGTCGAATCGCGCGACGACGAACTGGTTCGGGAAACCGGATGGCGCCAAACTCGAGGCACTCCTCAACGGGATGGGGCGTTCGTTCTATGATCATCCGGCAGCTGTCATCCACGTTGATTTTTTCAAGTTTGCGACATATGAACAGATGGGGAAGATGAGGACGGGGCGCCACTGGATGGAACATCCGACCTCAATCGAACTGTTGGAGCGGACGATTGCGTACATCAAACCGATCCGTATCATCGTGCTCGGACGGGATAACTGTCGTGCCTTGAACGGTTTTTCAACAATCGGAAGACTGTCTGCATATCCCGCCGTCACCTATGAAATCGGACGCCATGATTCGGGTATCCCGATGATCGGCCTCCATATGAAGCCTTCAGAAGTGTTCGTTGGGCTCGGGAATGGCCGTGATTCAAACGGGCTACATTACGGGTCATACGCGAAGCGCGAGCACCTTTTAAAAATCGGAGAAGCGATTGACACGATTATGGACGATTGGCTGGCGGATGGACGCGCGTGATGCTTCCCCAAAAGTTGAATTCGTTGAAGTCGATGTAGCGCACGTCCTTCGAACGGTTGTCGAGCACGGCTAACAAGATGACGTCCGGGAACCCCCGTTTTTCAAACTGCAAGTAGCCGACTCCCGTGACGGAATGATTTTTATAGAAGCCGTTCGCCATGTTCAACACAAACGGGCGTCCTGCTTTCAGCTCACGCTCGAACGTCGACCATTTCCAAAGATAGCGGGAACTGCCTCGACCGTCATACCCGTATCGTTTCCAAAGTTTCGTGATGATGGTGGCGATTTGTGTCGGCGGTGTCCCTTTCTCGTCTTTGAAATGATGCTTGAAGGCAATCTCTCGCACATCTTCTTGGATTTGTGTCACATCATCTGGGATGTTCGTATACCCATGATCTCGATAGAAACGGAAGATGGCGGTGATGGACGTCAACGTACAGTTGTTCTTGCCGTTCTCGAACTGACGTTGGAGCAAGACGGGCACGCCTTCAATCTGTACAGAGCGCTTTAATGTCCAGCGTCCGTGATAACGATCGTTCACATAAGCTTCCGGGTCGATGATCCCGGCATAGCCGTTGTTCGCAACCTCGAGTTGTCCTGCAAATGGGTGCTCCATCTCGGTCTCCCTCCTTTTCTTTTAGTATACAAAGGACGCCCCATCTCATAAAAGAGAAAGGGCGTCGTTTTCGTTAAAACACAAGATGTGCGATGCCGACGATGATCGGAAGGGTGATGAAGGTACGTAACAAGAAAATCAAGACGAGGTCGATGAATGAGATCGGTAGTTTTGAACCGAGCAACAAGCCCCCGACTTCTGACATATAGATGAGCTGGGTAACCGACAACGTAGCGATGACAAACCGTGTCAACTCACTCTCGATGCCGCTTCCGAGAACGGCCGGCAAGAACATGTCGGCGAAACCGACGACCATCGTTTGAGCGGCTTCCGATGCCTCAGGCACTTGAAGGAGCATCAAAATCGGTTCGAACGGCTTTCCGAGGATAGTGAAGAACGGCGTATATTCTGCGATGATGACCGCAATCGTCCCGACTGCCATGACGACAGGGAGGACGCCGATCCACATATCGAGCACGTTCTTGAAGCCGTCTTTGAGCGTCTCTAGGAAACTTTTACTCGAACGTGACTTTTGTAACGCCTGAATTAACGCCCACTTACCGAGTGACACGTTCGCGGGTACTTCTTCTTCCGGTTTGAGCTCGGTCTTCTCATAAGCCGTGTCTGCCTTTTTAGATAATGGATAAATCCGTGGCATGATGAGAGCGGCGACTAGTCCGGATAAAACGATGGCCCCGTAGTAAGGCAAGAAGTATTGGTCGAGTTCGACATACTGTAAGACGACGATGGTGAAGGTGATGGAGACGACGGAGAATGTCGTCGCAATGATCGACGCTTCCCGTTTCGTGTAATAACCTTCCTCATACTGTTTGGTCGTCAGTAGAATTCCGATCGTCGCATCCCCGACCCATGAGGCGAGCGAGTCAAGTGAGGCGCGCCCTGGCAAGCGGAAGAGCGGACGCATGATCTTCATCAAGAACGTCCCGACGAACTCGAGAAGTCCGAAGTTCAATAGGAGCGGTAACAACATACCGGCAAAGAAGAATGTCGCAAATAAGATTGGAATCAAATCAAAGAGCAATAAGCCCCCTGTAAATTCTGACGTGATCATCTCTGGTCCGAGTGTGAGTAGCGTCATGACCCCGGCGATGAAACCGATCACGCGCATGACGAACCAAAACGGTGTCACGCTAAACAGTGCGTTGATGGATGGTCGCTCCATCATAAAAGCAGGACGTGCCGTAAAGAGTAATAATGAGCCGACAATCGAAATCCCCATCATGATGACGGCGAGTGTCGGGACGAAATCCCCAATCCAGTCAATCAGCAGATTGGATAAGAAGGCGACTGGAATCGTGAAGCCTTCCTCTGATGAGATTGGTACGATGAAAAACATGATCCCGATGAGTGATGGAATCAAGAACTTAAAGAAGTCTCGACTCGAAAAAGAAGGTTTCTTTCCGTCTGGTGTTGATGAACCATTCATGATGCATTCCCCATTTCCCCGAAGTGTTTGTGCTGTCTATGTATCCCCATTACACATCCAGCCGTTATTGAAACGTATTTCTTTCTTAGTATAGAAAATATGACCAGGTGCTATCAACAACATGCGGAAATTTTCTGAAAAATACAAGGTTAAATACTAGGCAAAACATTCGTATTCCATCAAACCATTTAGTATGATGACGGCGAGTCCAACAAATTCAAGATATTTAGAAACTTCATTATAGAGATAGGAGAATGCATGATGAGATTGAGTGTGTTAGACCAGGCGCCGGTCACGTCGGGTCATACAGGAGAACATGCGCTTAACAGCGCGGTCGAGCTCGCACAAGTCGCAGAAGAGTTAGGATATTACCGTATGTGGATGGCGGAGCATCATGGTGGCATGTCGTTCGCCAGCTCGGCTCCAGAGGTCATCACGGCTTATCTGGCAGCGAAGACGAACAAGATTCGTCTCGGGTCCGGCGGCATCATGATGATGCACTACTCGCCACTCAAGATGGCAGAGGTATTCAAGACGCTCAGCGCGCTCGCTCCAGGACGGATCGACTTTGGTGTCGGACGTGCGCCAGGCGGTGATGCGAACGCGATCTATGCGATGTCACAAGGGCAGAAACCGATGATGGATGGACTTTACGAGAAACTCGATACGACGCTTCAATTGATTAAAGGTGAGGCACCGGAGGAAAGATGGTATAAAAATACACCGGCTGCTCCGACTGGTGTCAGCCTTCCAGAAGCCTGGTTACTCGGTTCGAGTGGGAACAGCGCCGTGCAGGCCGGACGGATGGGGCTCGGCTATTCGTTTGCCCAGTTCTTTAACGGACAATTGAGTGCCGATACGCTCGACACATACCGTCACCATTTCACGCCGTCTGATTTCATGGAGAAACCGGACATCAGCGTCACGTATTTGGTCACGACGGCAGAGACGGAAGAAGAGGCCGAATATTTGGCCCGACCTTCTGATCTGTCGCGTCTCTTCTTGATGCGTGGTCAATTGAGACAGTTGTTGAGTCCAGAAGCGGCTCATGATTATCCGCTCACGGAGGTCGATAAAATTCATATCGCCAACAACCGAGCCATCCACCTCGTAGGGACGCCGAAACAAATTGCGGAACAGTTACGGGATGAATCGGAACGTTACGGTTTCGATGAGGCGATGATTTGTAGCATCCAGCATAAGCAGAAAGATCGCCTGAACGTCTATCGTCTCTTGGCGAATGAATTGCTTTAACCTAAAGAGCACCTTCTCAAGTATGAGAGGGTGTTTTTTTATTAGAGAAAAACGTTTTCCCATTTTTTCAAAGGTTTTCTCCATAGTTTGAGCGAAACCAACTACACTATAAGAAAAAGGAACGGGTGGAGGGATACGATGCAACGGATGAAAGGCGACCCATATTATCTATTCGAGCTGTTCACACGCTTGTATCGAATGGTATTTCTAATGGAAGTGACAGAAGCAGGCTATCGTTACGTAAATGTGAGCGAACAGGGGAAGGTGGCCTCTTCGCTTCCAAGTGATGTAGAAGGGCGGTATTTACATGAGATGTATCGCTCGGAAGTGGTCGAGGAATTGATTGAACATTATGATGCGGTCGTTGAGACAGGGGAGCCGGTCTACTTCATGTCGCAAATGAACATCGACTCCAATACGGCCCGATTCGCTTCTTCTATGCTTGTACCGATTGAAGATGAGGATGGACTCGTTCGTTATGTACTCGGTTTGACAACTGATTTATCCGAGGAGGCGGAGATCAAGTTGTTAAAGAGTATCGAGCATATGGACTATTTGACCGGTATGCCAAATCTGATGAAAGTCAAATTGGAGCTCGACCAGTTGTTCGAGCAACATGACACCGAAGAGACGAGCGTCATGCGCCTTCACATCAACCGTTTCAAGATGATGATGTCGCTTCAAGGTGTGGAGCGCTCGAATCAGTTGATTAAAGACATCACACGTCAATTGGCGAATACGCTTCCGAAAGGTTCAATTATCGGTCGAGTAGACGGTGAAGACTTTATCGCGGTGTTACCTCATACTCCAATCCGGTTGGCATACATGTACGCCGAGCATTTGCTTGACGTGATTGCAGATCATTCGTATCAAGTGGCGGAGGCCGAATTCCCGTTATCGAGTTGTATCGGGATTGGTGCCGGTACAGCGGATGCCGACCGTGTCATCATGAACGCCTCCACGGCTCTGTTGGAAGCGCGTCAGACGGGAAATCAAACGATTCGTTTATATGAACACGATGAATACGTGCAGCGTTACATCGATGAGATGATGATCGAAACGGAACTGGTCAAAGCGTTGAAGCTAGATGAGTTATACATGGTGTATCAACCGAAAGTGTCGATGGACGGTGCGATTCATTTTGAGGCACTCATTCGCTGGGAGAGTCCTGTTCTCGGATTCATTTCACCTGAAACGTTCATTCGTGTGGCTGAACAGTCACTCTTGATCGAAGACGTGACACGATTCGTCATGAATCGGGTATGTCAGGATGTGTCGTCACAACCTGAGCAGTTTGAAGGGCGCCGCGTGGCTGTGAATGTCTCACCGAATTTATTTCATGAACACCATATGAATGAACTGGTTGCGATCATTGCATCGTATGGTCTTGTGCCAGAACAATTTGAGTTTGAGGTGACCGAGCACACGTTGATGCATGAACCGGTAGCGGCGATCAAAACGGTCGAATCGCTCAAACAACAAGGATTTCGACTGTTGATTGATGACTTTGGGGTCAGTTATTCCTCGTTGAATTATTTGAAGTTGTTCGAGATTGATGGGATCAAGATCGACCGGTCGTTCGTCGCGCAACTCGATCAGGAGAGCGGCATGAAAGAGTATGAAATCGTCAAACTGATTGTCTCGTTGGCCAAAAAGCTAGAGTTAGAGGTGACGGCTGAAGGTGTGGAGACGGAAGAACAATATCGGATCTTACGTCAGCTCGGCTGCGATGAGATTCAAGGGTATTTCTTCAGTCGTCCGATGCCGCTCGCGGAGTTAGAAGAGGCGCTCGGAATCTTGTATTCCCATCAGATGATGTTATCGAAGATCGAGCAGCCTGCGCAGTTGTTGCATCCTTCTCTAGATGAGCGTGAATTGCAACGACTCAAAGCGATATTACGATTGGAAATTTTAAATACGCCACAAGAGGAACGATTTGACCGAATCTCCCGATTGGTCGCACAAACCTTTCAGATGCCAATCGCATTCATTTCGATCATGACGACAGACCAACAGTGGTTCAAATCGTGTGTCGGTATCGAGCTCGAATCCGCTCACCTCAAACGGGAATGGACGTTATGTAATCGGGTTGTCACATCAGAGTCTCCGCTGGTGATTGAAGATGTTGCGGCAGCAGCGATTGAAAGTGACAGTCCTTGGATTGACCGAATCGGATTTTATGCAGGTGTACCGTTGCGGACGAAGCAAGGTCACGTCATCGGCACACTTTGCGTAGTGGATGGGCAGGCGAGAACGTTCTCAGAAGAAAATTTGAAGGCGCTCGAATCGTTTACGCATTGGGTCATGACAGAGATCGAGCACACGGAAGTCTCGAGAAGACAAATCACTCGACAACAATCAATCGAAGCATTGTATGAAGCGACGGCATTGCGTGTACCGTTCCAAGATCAATTGGCCCGGGTTCAAGAAATTTTATTGGAATGGGTCGGTTACTCCCACGGGGTCATCTTCTCGATTGAGCCTTCGCATCGTCTTCTAGTAGAGCATGGGGTCTCTCGTTTGACTTGGGGGAAAGAAGAACTGCATTCCCTACATCAACTGACAACGGTCGGCGCGCAAACGCTTCAGGAAGGTGATCTGATTGTAGATGGTATCGAATTCACGAGGTTTGTCAGTTTTCCTTTGACGCATGAGCATCAAGTGTTTGGCTGGGTCGTTCTTCTCGCGGAGCAAGGCAACTTGAATGATCATCTTGATGAGGAAACGTTGCAAGAGTTGACTGGAACGGTACGGTTGCTTGCGCGATGGATGGAGAATGGGATTCGAAAGGAACGGAAACAACGCGAGATGATTCGAATCGCAAAACAAGATCAACTGACAAAACTGTATAATCGTCATACGCTCACGACCGATTTATACAAAAACATGAACCGGACGCCAGCGATTACAGTGACACTGGTCAATCTAGACGATTTTAAAAGAATCAACGATCAGTACGGGCACATGATAGGGGATGAAGTGTTAATTGAAATCGCACAACGATTAAATGAATTCGTCCAGCATGTTGGTGGTCAAGTGTACCGTTTTTCAGACGATGAATTCATGTTGGTGCAAACGGGTCCACTGAGTGGGATTGAACAGCTCAATGAAGTTATTTCCCAGGGAATAGACGCGTCGAATGGTGAAGTCATTCATCTTACGGCAAGTGTTGGCGTCACCCTAGTCAAGTCGACCGACACCGTCGATTCGCTTCTTCAACAAGCAGATGCAGCGATGTATATTGCAAAGAACAATGGAGGAGACCAGTGGTTCCAATATGGTGGATACTCAGATGACAAGGGGATTTAAGTATGGGGAGATTATGGCTGATTGAAGGATTGCCAGGAAGCGGAAAGTCTACATTTGCCGAGAGGCTGCGAGATAAAAGGAATGGCAAGTTCTATTCGGAAGTAGATGCGTCACACCCCGTGGATATGCATGATGTCTATTGGGTCGAGGACAAACCATCAACCGGTCGCATTCTCGATGAAATCGAAAAAGGGTGGCTCGTCCGTTATGATGGTGATGAAGAACGGATCGGAACAGACGTCTACGAGTTACCTTTCGCCCTTCACACACGAATCATGTGCGAACGCTGGCGGCGTTATGTTCAAAAGTTAGATAGGGAGGAAGAGGACGTCATCTTTGAATGTGCGTTGCTCCAAAATCCTTTCACCATTGGAATGGTTGCCCAAGATGTTCCGTTAGCGGACGTGGAAGCATACGTTCAAGAGGTCGCAGACATTCTGAAACCGATTGATCCGATGGTCGTTTATTTGGCATTGGATGACGTTGCACGCATCTTTCCGATTGTATATGATGAACGACCGATGGGATGGCAAAGCGGTTTTGTCGAGTATTATACGAGCGGCACCTATGGTGTGAACCATTCGCATAAGGGTATGGCCGGAACGATTGAGATTTTAGTGGAACGCCAACGACGTGAGCTTGAACTGTTGAAACAATTACCTCTTCGCCACGCTCGGATTCAAAATGATAATCGGCATTCATTCGAAGAATTAACGAATTTATTAGAGGAGGAGTCGATTCGTACATGCAAACCTTAATCAAACATTCGGAACGTTTTTGGTATATGACACCCGTTGACCGTACCGATCGACCAATTCTCGGTGCCGTTATCGGCGATACGCATACGCTGCTCATCGATGCGGGCAATTCCGTTTCGCACGCCTCGTTGTTTTTAGAACAGCTAGAAAAACAAGGCCTACGTGCGCCGTCGATGGTCGCATTGACGCATTGGCATTGGGATCACATCTTCGGTTTACCTGCACTTGAAGGAATAGTCTCCATTGCGAGTGAAGCGACCAAACAGGGAATGGAAAAACTTGTCCCATATGCTTGGGATGATGTCTCTCTCGATGAGCGGGTGGCGCAAGGGATTGAAATCGCATTTTGCGCGGAAGCAATCCGTGAAGAATATGGAGACGCGCGCGATATCAAAATAGTATTACCTATGCTGACGTTTCAAGAATCGCTGACACTCGACCTCGGTGGCGTTCACGTCGTGTTACGACATGTCGGAGGAGACCACGCAAAAGATGCGGTTGTCCTTTACGTCGTAGAAGAATGGGTATTATTTTTAGGAGACGCGTTATACGCAGACATCTATTCTCCGACATGGCGAATGACTCCGGAAGAAACCCTGCGGTTGTTGAATGTATTGGAATCGTTTGATGCTAAACAGATTGTCTGGTCACACGGTGAGATGGTGAGTCGTGAATCCTTCGCAGAAGATTGCCTTGCATTAAGACGAATCGCCACCATTTCGAATAATTTCCCAGGAAATATTGATGAAATCACGCAGTCGTATGCTTCACTCGTCAATCGGGAGATCACCGAGGAAGAGAACGAGTTGATTACGTTTTTTGTGAATGGGACGGTGGGAAGATGACTTACACTATCACGCGGATTCACGAGGAAGACGAGACGTTCCAACAGTTTTTGACCACTCAATTACGTGAGTATAACAACGTTCGTTCGATTTACCATCGTGACATTCGCGAGGCGCACGTGCCGACCATTCAGTTGAAAGTGGAGCAAGAAGGACGGGTGATCGCCGGCTTATATGGGAGTGTGTATTGGGGATGGTTCGATTTGGATCGCCTTTGGGTCGATGCAGACTTTCATGGTCAGGGCATCGGTAGTCAATTGCTTGGAGAAGGGGAGGCGTTAGCGAAGTCGCTCGGTGCGACGCGTGTGAAATTGACGACGTTCTCGTTTCAAGCGAAACCGTTTTATGAGCGATTCGGTTACACGGTAATAGGTGTGCTACCGGACTATCCGCCGGGATCGGATTACTGTATGATGATGAAGCAATTATAAAAGGCGACACGAGGTCGCCTTTTTAATACACTTTATCCCCATTGAAGATTGAATTTTTCACCATGACGTAGTCTACGGTGCGCAATGCCTCGAGACTGTCACCACCCGCGTAAGAAATCGCCGATTGGAGGTCTTGCTCCATCTCGGTCAATGTATCTTGTAGTGCCCCTTTGTGTTCGACAAACATCTTTTTCCCCTCGACGTTCTTTCGCTCACCCTTTTGGAACTCAGAAGCAGAACCGAAATACTCTTTCAATTGTTTCCCGTCTTGCTCGAACGTTTCCCCCGGTGATTCATCGTGTCCTGCGAACAATGAACCAATCATGACCATCGAAGCGCCGAAGCGAATCGATTTGGCGATGTCACCGTGAGTACGGATGCCCCCATCCGCGATAATCGGTTTCGTCGCTGCTTTGGCACACCAGCGAAGTGCAGCCAATTGCCAGCCCCCGGTACCAAAACCTGTTTTGATTTTCGTGATACACACTTTACCAGGCCCGATTCCAACCTTCGTCGCATCCGCTCCGGCATGCTCTAATTCGCGAACGGCCTCTGGTGTCCCGACGTTCCCCGCGATGACGAATGATCCAGGAAGATGGTGTTTGATATGCTGAATCATTCGGATGACCGCATTCGAATGACCGTGAGCGATATCGATTGTAATAAATTCTGGCGTATGACCGGTCGATTTGAGCATTTCGATAAACCCATACTCTTCTTCCTTCACGCCGACACTGATGGATGCATACAAACCACGCTCATGCATGTCTTGGATAAACGCCAGGCGCGTCTCTGGATTGAAGCGATGCATGATGTAAAAATATCCGTTCTTGGCCAGCATCAATGCGACCTTTTCATCGATAATCGTCTGCATGTTAGCCGGAACGACCGGTAATCGGAACGTGAAGCCACCAAGCTCGACGGTCGGGTCACATTCCGAACGACTGTCGACAATACATTTTGCAGGAATTAATTGAATATCTTCGTAATCAAATACTTTATCCATATATCGCACCCCTATTCACGAACATTAACGTATTGAACAATAAAAAAACTTCGCCCATTCGGTAATATAACGTGAATAGAGTTTAAAGTCAAAGGATAACTCAATCAATTTATCTTAAAAATGAATAAAATTGAACGGATTGATGTTTAATGTTCGGATTTATGATTTATTTTCGATGTTTCACGTGAAAAAAGGACCACTTATTGGTGGTCCTTTGCGAGTGCATATTGATTTCGTCCACCTGCTTTGGCTTCATAGAGAGCGAGGTCGGCACGTTTTAGTAACTGTTTGGTCGACAACCCTTTTACAAATCGAGCACCCCCGACACTTGAAGTCGTAATGAACGTATGTTGGTCGATTTCCCATGGGCGCTGTAGTGCTTGAATGATTTTCTCTGCAACCCGATGTAGGGCACAGGGATCGTTGAAGCGAATGAGAACGGCAAACTCATCACCGCCAAGTCTGGCAATCATATCTTGTTTGCGAAGCACGGATGTCAATCGACGAGCGAGTTGTCGCAAGAGCTCATCGCCCACATCATGACCGAACGTGTCGTTGATTTGTTTGAATCGGTCAACGTCAAGAGCGAGGACGGCCAATTCACCTTGCTCGAATTCGGTTCGATCGATCGCTTCCTCGAGGTAAGCGAGGAAGAAACGACGGTTCGGTAAATCGGTCAGCGTGTCGTGATACGCCAAATGCTTCAGTTGCTTCTCTAGTGCTTTTCGCTGCATGATTTCTCGGCTGACCGTCAAATAGTGTAGGAGAAGTCCGGATTCATCATAGATGGCCTGAATTTTCGTTTCGAGCCAAATCCAGCGCTGGTCAGCATGGAAATGACGAAACTCAAGGGTCAAGGAGATGTCTTCTTCCTTCATTTCTTTCAACTGCTCCCGGACGATCTGGATATCGTCCGGATGGATATAGTCGAGCGTATTCTTCCCTTCGTAATATCCGGCCGCAAAACCGAGTACGGTACGGTGAGAAGGGGACGCATAACGAACAGTACCATCCCGTTCTAGTATGCAGACGAGGTCACTCATGTTTTCTGTGATCAATCGATATTGTAACTCACTCTGTCTTAACGCTTGTTCCATTTCACGTTTCTCCGTGACATCACGCAAAATCGTTAAGACGGCCGTTTCGCCCTCATAATCGATGAGAAGGCTACTGATATCCATCTGGAGCTTGTCTCCACTCGGTGTCATGATGACCATTTCCGTGTCTTGGACGGGGCCTCCGAGCTCGAGAGAGGCAAGTCGTTGACGGGTGGACTGATGATACTCTTCTGCGATGAATGAAAAAATCGATTCACTCTCTAGATAGGTTTCTCCGATTGTGGCGAGTGCCATCGCGTTCGCATATATAATCTGTCCTTCCTGATGCACAATGATGCCTTCCGGAATGGTTTCAATCAACTGACGGTAACGACGTTCGCTTTCGACCGTGGCACGCTCGGCATTTTTCTCTGGCGTCAAATCGATGATGATCGCAAACAGGCCGGTAATGTTACCGCCGACCTCGATTGGAATGTTGAGGACGGTTAAGTCGAGTCGTTCCCCGGATTGATGTTCAGCATAAATGGAATACTTGTGTGGAATCCCAGACAGCGTGAATTGTAACCCTTTCCTGACTCGAGACCGCTCACTCTCGGGAAGCCAATGCAGGAACGGATGATGAAGCATATCTTGTTCCGTATGACCGGTGATGACCGTGACGGCCGGGTTGACAGATTTGATGTTTAAATGATGGTCGAGTACAAAGATGCCATGTGGAGAATACCGTCGTAGCGACTCGTGATGATCTTTTAAGATCGACAATTCGAGTTCGCGACGCTTCCGTTCCGTCACTTCACGAACGACGGAGACGATATGGGTACAGCGCCCCTCATCATTGAAAATCGGAGTCACTTCTGACTCGAAATAATGAAGGGGGAGCGTCAATACATCATCCGCCTCGACCGTATCCGTATAAAAGGAGTCAGCAAGACGGTAGTCTTCATAGACGACACTCTTTTTTGTACGAATCGCTTCATCGTAATACTGCGTAATAAGTTTAGCGGTCTCGATCGGGACCAACTCATCGATGGTCTTCCCGACATCCGCATCTGACCAATTGATGGCCCGTTTCCCAGGCTCATTTACGAAGACGTAGCGATATGCTGAACCATCGACTTCCATAAAGAACACATAGTCTGAAATTTTATCGAACGTCCGTAGTAAAATCGATGCGTTGGATTGAAGTGTTTGGTCAGCTTTCATCTCGTCTCCCTCATTTCGTTCATTCTATTTTTTACACGTCATTTTTATCTTACCGCATCATTCGATCAAATGTGTGAACTTTCAAAAAAAGACGGGATGTACGTACACCCCGTCAAGCAGCTTCGTTCAGTTGTTTTTGTTCGTTCCGTCCATTCATGACGTAATACAAGAAAATGGTAAAGAGAACGACGCCTGAAAGAATCAAATAAAGTGTCGAGAAGCCCGTCAATGGAATCAACAACCCGATGAAATAAGGACCAAACCCTAGACCGGCATCAAGTGCGATGAAGAAGGTCGATGTCGCCATCCCCATTCGGTGGGGTGGAGAGGCCTTGACGGCGATTGCTTGAGTCCCGGATTGGATATTCCCGAAGCCTAATCCGATTAACGCACCGGCAAGTAGAAGCATCCAACCGCTGTTCGCCTGGCTGAGCACGAGCAGTCCAATCGCGAAGATGGCGATTGCCGGATACATGACGACGTTCGCTCCACGCGCGTCCATCAACTTTCCTGTGATCGGTCGTGATAATAGGACTGCGACCGAATAGACGAGGAAGAAGATGCTCGCCGCCTCGATCAAGTCGAGTTCACTCGCATAGAAGTTGATATAGGACAAGACACTCGAGTAGCTTAGTGCGGCCATCCCGATAATCAAGGCGATCGGTAGCGCTTTTGGTTCGACGAACGATTTTAAAGAGAATCCACGTACGACTTCAGGTGCGTCGACCTCAGGCACATTCACAAAGAACGTGCTCGCCAAACTGATGACCCCGATCACAAAGCAAAGAGCGAAGATGACGGTGAAGCTCGTGTGTTGGCTGAGAAGTAATCCGACGAAGGGCCCGATGGCTGTCGCCAGAGTAGAACTCATGCTGTAGTAACCGATCCCTTCACCTTTTCGTGTTGCAGGAATGACTTGCGCGACGATAGTTCCAGTTGCCGTACTCGACAATCCCATCCCGAGCCCGTGTACGAACCGTGTCAGCAATAAGAAACCGACACCCCAATGGACGAAGTACAATAAAATCGTGGCGGTGAAAAAGACGAGCCCGATATAAAGTGTCTTCTTCCGACCGATCGAATCGATTAGTCGACCGATGAACAAGCGCCCGGCCAGCGTCCCGATGATGAAGATGCCGGTGACGAGTCCCGCTTGACTCGTGGTCGCCCCGTACGACTCGACGGCATGCACCCCGATGGTGACCATCAATAAGAAAAAGATGAGCGTCAGGAAGAAGTTGATGAGCGAGATGATTAAAAAGTCTCTCGTCCAAAGTTTTTGAATAGGTTGTTGCATCATACGTGACGCCTCCTTTTCTTCAAATTCGAATAGTTAATAAACATAACTAAAAGAGTATACCAAATCAAATTAGGATTGTCCGAGATGATGCACTGCATGCAGTGCATGACAGACATGAAAAAACTCGACTCGGGAATCGAGTCGAGTCAAGTGACGTCGTTAGGCACGGTCCCAGAATCGGGCAGTCGCAATTCCATCGATGAACGCATTGAATCCATCGAGGTTATGCTCGTCGAACGTGAAGACACCAGGCTGGTCTTGCTTCACGCGACATGTGGCGAGAGCCTCTTTATGGTGTACGTGTAGAGCGAGCGGTTTATAGTGCTTGTACGTGTTCTCGATAAATTCGAGCACATCATCCTCGACAGTCGTCGCGGCACTCACCAAGAAGGCGGCATCGAAGAGGCTCGAGTCGACCGTATCGTACGTCTCCTTCACTTTCAAGTCACCAAGCATATACGCCTTCTTGCCGACAAGGCTGTAGTTGACGTTGTGATCGGCGAGCGTCTGCACCCACTGTTTCACCTGATTCGCATCCACGTCACCGGCAAGGAGAAGGGCGACGCTCTTCGTATCGGGCTTTTTGATTGTGTTCGCCATCGAGAGGGCAGGGGACGTCTTATCTGACTTGACCTCGTTGTTCTCTTCTGGCACATGTACTCCTAAGTTGTCGGCGACGACTTCAGCGAGATGACGATCGATGCGGTTCAATAAATCGACGGCATTCTCTTTCACCATGTCCGACTCACATTTTCCGAGCTCAAAACTGCAGGCATCTTGGATGTGTTGTTTTTCGACATCGGTCATGCTGTTATAGAAGAGTTTCGCCTGTGAATAGAAATCAAGGAAGCTGTCGCTACGTCCCCGAATCTTATGTCCATCGATTTTCTCTTGATAGTGCTCAAATCCACCTTGATCGGCTGGCACAGGTTCCGGCTGATTATTGTTGAGCGCATTTTTATGGTAGCTCGTCTGACCTTTGTGGACGGCCATTTGATGCATCCCGTCCCGCTGGTTGTTGTGGAAAGGACAGACGGGCTTGTTGATTGGGATCTGGTGGAAGTTTGGTCCACCGAGACGTGAAAGCTGCGTGTCCGTATACGAGAACAGACGACCTTGTAAGAGCGGATCGTTCGAGAAGTCGATTCCTGGGACGAGATGACCCGGGTGGAAGGCGACTTGTTCGGTTTCCGCGAAAAAGTTGTCGACGTTCCGGTTGAGTGTCATCTTCCCGACGAGTTTCACTGGAATCTCTTCTTCCGGCCACAGTTTGGTCGGGTCTAAGATGTCGAAGTCGTAGTTGAACTCGTCTTCTTCCGGGATCAGCTGCAGACCGAGCTCCCATTCCGGATAGTCGCCTTTATTGATGGCTTCATACAAGTCGACACGGTGGAAGTCAGCGTTTTTCCCGACTGCCTTTTGGGCTTCGTCCCATACTTGTGAATGAACCCCGAGCTTCGGTTTCCAATGGAATTTGACGAAATGCGCTTTTCCTTCCGCATTTACGAGACGGAACGTATGCACCCCGAATCCTTCCATCATGCGTAGACTACGCGGAATCCCCCGGTCACTCATTGCCCACATGACCATATGGGCTGTTTCATGGTTTTGTCCGACGAAATCCCAAAACGTATCGTGCGCGCTTCCCCCTTGCGGCACTTCCGTATGTGGTTCAGGCTTCACGGCATGAACGAGGTCAGGGAACTTGATGGCATCTTGGATAAAGAAGACCGGAATGTTGTTTCCGACTAAATCATAGTTCCCTTCGTCTGTATAGAACTTCGTCGCAAAACCACGGACGTCACGTACCGTATCCGCGGACCCGCGTGAGCCTTGGACGGTCGAGAAACGGACGAATACCGGTGTCGTCTTCGAAGGGTCATTCAAAAAGTTCGCTTTTGTGAACTCGGCGAGCGGTTCATACACCTGGAACTCCCCGTGTGCCCCGACGCCGCGCGCGTGGACGATTCGTTCCGGAATCCGTTCATGGTCGAAGTGGGTCATCTTTTCGCGGAAATGGAAATCCTCGATCAATGTCGGACCACGACGTCCTGCTTTCAGCGAGAATTCGTCTTCCGCCATCTTCAGACCTTGGTTTGTCGTCAAGCCAGCTTGTTGTTCGTTATCAATCGTATGTTGTTTTAACTGCTCTTCTTTCTTGTTCCCCATGTGATTGCCTCCCTTAAGTATGACTGACCGTCGTAAGTCGCGTTTTGACCTACTGTATCGGTGTTCCCTAACGCCAATAAAAAAATCCCTCTTTTTCAAAAAAGAGAGATTTCACACAAATATTTATAACGCGGCCCACACATGTTGTTTCAATACGATTTGTTGTACCACTTTAGGGTCGAGTTCGTATTCAGTGGCAATGATGCGTGTTACTTTCGCTTTCGCATCGGGGTCGTCAGGATTTTGTTTCGTATATTGATTTTGCCATGACCTCCAAATTTGAATCTCTGCATCGGTCAATTTGGTCGCCCATTCTTTTTCTCGAAGTTGCCAACCGAACATCATCTCGTCTGTTTGACCGGGTTCCACCCAGTCTGCAAGTGCATAGTCGCCTTCCGGAGCGAATACGGCTTCACCAAGTGGCGGTTCCGTCCCGATATAGGCAGCATCATCATAAAATCGTAACAATGCGGCCTGGAACTGATCAGACTGTTTCACGTCATCGATGACGTCATGGCTGACAGATTGAAGCTCATCCGTACTCGGTTCACCATGTACGACGATATCATATTCGAACCGAGTGATACCGTCTTCTTCAATGGGAGTACGTTCTTCAATCGTATATATTTCCTCGGAAATAGAGGTTTGTTCAGACTTCAACTGCGTTGTAGGGGACGATTCCTGCGGCCAAAACCAGAGGGCGAAGCCGAGAGGGACGAGGAATACGGCGAGACGACGTAGTCGGTACACCTTGTTTGATTTTCTTTTTTTCTTCAATCCAAAAACACTCCTTTAATTATGTAACAATCCCCAAAATATCGGGGATTACGTTCGATCTAAACGAACGAGGTCCGCATCGGGATGCGACTGACCACGAACGAGGGAACTTAAAATACGAGAACCAAGCATGCTATACACCGTCCCATTTCCCCCATATCCGAGCAAATAAAACAAGTTCGGTCGATTCGGGTGCTCCCCGATGAACGGGAGTTGGTCCACCGACTCTCCGAACAAGGCGACCCAAGCATAATCGACTTCTAGGTCATACATCGGGAAGAGCTCGGCGATTTTTTCTTTCACCCGTTCCGCCCGGTCGTTCATGAGCGCCTCGTCGTGCGGCGTCTCTGCCTTGTCTTCGTCAAGTCCGCCAGCGATAATCCGCCCGTCCGGAGTCGTGCGTAGATAGAGATATGGTCGTTTCGTCTCCCAAATGAGTGCACGCCCTTCCCATTCACTGAACTCGGCGATTGGGTTCGTTGCGATGGCGTATGACCGATTCAAATCGATTCGATGGGAGTCGAGTAGGGGAGCCGGTCCATAACCTGTTGCAAAGATGACTTTATTCGCTTTAAATGTTCCGTTTGAGGTGAACACGATCCATCCGTCACCATCAGACACGATTTCATCTACTGATGTCTCTTCAAAAATCGGGACGTGTTGTTTTGATAAATAGCGGATGATTTGACGACTGAGCGTGAGTGGGTTGACCTCGGCATCGCCTTTGGTGATGAGGGCCGCCGGTTTTTCAAATGGGAAGCGTTCACGTAATGCTTCACGATCCAACCACTCCACATCAAAACCATGTTTGGATAGCATCTCATACTCACGTTTCAATTTGGCAACATCGACCTCTTCGCTCGCAAAACAAAGACTGTCCCGTCGGATATATATATCGGAAGCATCGACATCTTTCGCCACCTGATCGAGTGATTCGACCGCGTTGAGACATAATTGATAGAAGCGTACCGCTGCCGCTTCTCCAATTTTTTCTGCGAGTTCGTGTAACATGATGTCATTTGAATATTGAATTAAACCGGTATTTGCTGATGTGCTTCCTGTACCGACTTTTCGCCCATCGAGCACCGCAAAATCGACTCCATCCTGCTGAAGCGTATAGGCCGTCAACGTTCCAGACATGCCGGCTCCGATGACGAGTACGTCGTAATGCTCTTTTTTGTCAGGTCTTTCTAACACGACATCCTCTGATTCGGTCGTTGGCCAATATAAATCTCCGTTATACAATTCCATCGTTTCATCCTCCATGATTCAGTATCTTCCTCTTTATCCCCGCTTCAAGAGAGGTGAAACCAAAAAACCGCAGACGATGTGTCTGCGGTTCAACATGTTATTTCTTGATGATGATTGATGAAGGAGAAGCACCTTTCGTATATGTGATGCGTTGGACATGTTTCGCCCCACGAATCTCAGCAAGGTTTTTCCCGTCAACGATTACTTCTTTTACCGTCGCGCCTTTGAAGTCGATGATGGCACCGGCTTCTTTCGGTTTCACTTGAACGACGACATTTTTCAACGGTTCTCCTGTCAATTCCGTGTATACGCCACGAACGAAGATACCGTTTTTAAAGTTCGTGCCTTTTCCGATTGTCACGCCGATGTAATCCTCTTGAAGGACGAGGCGAGCAGCTTTATGGTTTTCTACAGTGTAACGCGTCAATTCCACTTCTGGTTCCGGTGTGAAGTCGATTTGTGCAAGTACTGGATCATGGTCACTCGCACGCCCTGACATCTCAGTGAAGTCCGAGTTGACGTGAATCATGTCAATTTTCGTAGAAGCGGCCAAGCGGTTCGAGACGAGGATATGATCGAGTACTTGTGAGTTCCCTTGATACACATACGAGTAGCGGTCGACAGCAGGAACTTTCTCGACCATGTTCGTCATCAAGTCACCTTTAAAGATTTGGAGCGCATCCGAGAATTCGAAATCGTTGAAGTCACCAAGTGCTACAACATTCGCTTCTGGATTCTTCGTCTTCACGTCTGCGACGAAGTTGTGGACGACTTGTGCGATTTTCTTACGTTGCACTTCACTTCCGAGTACGACCGGTTGTTGTGACCCGAAGAAGCCGGTGTCACCACCTTTTGAGTTCCAGTGGTTCGCGATCACGATGACGTTCTCGCCTTGGAAGTCGAATTGAGCAGCTAACGGTTTACGTGAACGATCGAACGCTTCGTTCGTCGGATCGATACGTCCCGGATTGTGCGTCAATTTCCCGTCAGCATATCCGACGGCCGTCGTCGCGTCACCGGCAGGCATTCCCTCCGTCAATGACACGCGCTCAGGATCGTACAAGAAGCCGACACGGATGTTGGCATCCGGTGCACCACCGTCTTGGTTGTTCTCTGGGTCGATGTTGACGTATTTATATGTCTTCCCACCGACAGCGACAATGTTATCGATTAAGCGCTGATAGCTCTGGTCAGCGGCAGAACCTGCCCCTTTATCCTGTCCATCGTTGTCCTGTACTTCCGTCACACCGATGATGTCAGGGCTGTTCAATTCGTTGACGAACGCTTTCGCCAGTTTGAGTGCCTTTTCATCTGATGTTTCTTTGATGTTGTTCGAGAAGTTCTCTAAGTTATACGATGCAATTGTTAATTGATCTTCTTCTGCCTCGATGAATGTCTTCTCACGCTGCGCATCTCCTTTGACGAATGAAGCTTTCATGTCTTCAAGTGAGGCTTGAATCTTATAGTTACCGAATGAATAGCCGACGACACCGACGATCGGTCCGTTGAAACGGTCGCCCGTCGCGACATCGAAGTCACGAGCTTCTGCATTTGGTTCGAGACGGAACTGAATGCGTTCTGGGTTCGCGTCGTTCTTTTTCAATAAGACACCGCCATTATATGTCTCTGTTGGCGTATCTTCGAGAACTGTGACTAAGTCACCATATTCTTGTGGTCCAACCGATTTCAAGTTGTTCGTTTGAACGCGCATCCCTTCAAGGCTCTCCCAGAAGTCGATGGCATCCTTCTCCGGGTTGAAGACGGCGAGGTTATCGCTGTCGATAAACTCAGTCGGAAGGTTTGAGGCATCAATCGTAATTGGAGTCGGAAGTGTCACGCCGCTCGCGACGACTTCAACTTTTCCGTTACGCGTATCGATTTGTGTCATCTTCATATCCGTCTGTTGGCGATCACTATATCCTTCGATTGCGTACTCGCTCACTTTTCCGTTCACTTTTACGAGGTCCCCGACTTGAATGCCAGCAATCGAACGTCCGCCGTAAAGGACAATCCCTTCAGATGTCCGTGCATCGTCATCGGCTTCCGAATCAGGCGTTTGGATGAAGTAATAGGTCGTTCCACTTGAGACGAACGTAGACGTGACGATTCCTTCGACACCTTCAACCGTCTGTCCGTTCATCGGAGTCGTATGGTTCGCACCTTGGATGTCGTGAATGCGAATCTTGTCTGTGATCTTATAAGAGAATGTTGAGACGGCGCTGAACGAGTCGCCTGTTTTCACGACCGTTTTCAACGTCGTCGAGTTTTCAATGCGGATTGGGTTTTCGTAACGAAGCCCATTCTCTTTTGGATCAGAGCCGTCGAGTGTATAGAAAATCTCTGCGTCTGCTGTCGTTGTCGAGAGCGTCACGTCTTGTGGACCAACGAATGTACCGGCACCTGGTTTCGCGACAGCCGGCCGAAGAACGGACGTATCGATAACCGTGTCCGCCGGGTCACGAGGGATGATTTGGTACGTATCGTCAAACTGTTGAACGATTCCTGTGATCGATGAATAGTTCACATCCGTCTGTAAATCAAGGATGCCTCGCTCGTCGCGAACGACGAACTCCTTCGTTCCGTCCGTCGCCGTCAAGTTCTGACCGCTACCTGTGAGTGTGACATTTTTGACGGTAACGAGTTCGGATTCGACGTCCTCGTTGATTTGTTCCCCTGTCAAGACTTGGGCAGTAGGAAGTGTTGCTGCCTGTTTCGAGACGACGACGGCATTGTTCAATTGAAGAAGCTCACGATATGAACCGACGACCCCTGTGACAACGATCTCATCTCCGACGTTGACGGCAAGAGATGTCGGACGGATAGACAGACCACCTGTCGCGTCTTGGATCGAGATGGTGTTCGCTAATTTAGCCGTGACGACTCCTTTTACGGTGACCGTTTCATTTTCTGCCTTTGTTCGTGCATCAGCAATTGAAATCGGTGTGATCGGTGCAGGAGGTTCTGTTGTATCGCCATCTCCGTATTCAACGCCTTGGAACGTATGTAACCCGAGATTGTCGAACGTGTCTTGTGGTGTCGATGACCATTCGACAGCCGGGTCGAAGGCATCACTGCCATCACTGTCTCCCTTTGTGACCGTGTCTTTACGAATGAGCGATTGGTCAGCAGTCGCAACGGTCGTTCCCCATTTTGTTCCTGGGTCGAAGCCGAGTTGACCGAAGACATCAAGAACCGTGTCTCCTTTTTTCAAGACGATCGTGTCATCCCCGTTGAAGTTCGTCACGGCGCTCGTCGTGTCCGATTTCGCTTTCAATGCGTCTGACGCACTACCATTCACAATGACATATGTCGCCCCTGGTGCGAGGGTGCCAGTCAAATTCAATGTATTTCCGGCAGTCGTACCTCCGTTTGAATACAGTTCAATTTTGTAAGCGGAAAGGTCGATTGTCGCGTTCGTTCCGTTGAACAACTCGATGGCTTTGTTATTGCTCGATCCTTCTACGTACTCGGAAATGAAGAGGTCTGATGCGTTCAACGTCTCAGCGTTTACATTTGCCGCAATCGGCGTCATGCTGCTGACGATGAGCCCTGCTGATAAGGCGAGGCCAGTGACTGCCTTAAATGATTGTGTTGGTTTCCCCATGTGTAAGTCTCCCTTAGATGTAATGGTCTAATCCGATTTCCCCAACTCGTGTCGTTATAAATAAGTGAATTTATATCCTCCTTTTTCAAAAAAACGACATGATAGCGCTTACATTACTTTTCTTGTGACGAATCTCTTGAAAAATTATTCGTGTATTGTCAAAAATGGCACGTTCATTTCCCAAGTTTTTTACTACATGTTAAACATAACCAAGCAGACGTCAGAACTCAATCCACTAAACACGAAGTTATGATTACATTTTGATTACAAGGTAAATGTAGTCGGAAGAACTTGACGAGTAGCTTGATAACTCTTACACTCTTCTAATACGAATTAATTGTATCGGTTAAGTTGGAATTAAAGGAGGCACTAATGAAAGCAGTCAATTACCCAGTCATTCCTGGAGCAGGCGCGTTTTATTATGAAGGAAACGAAATCGGTATTTTGCTTTGTCACGGCTTTAACGGGACACCTCAGAGTGTACAGGACGTCGGAATTGAGTTGATGAAGCAAGGGTTTACGGTGTATGCCCCGCGCTTGAAAGGGCATGGGACACATCCGGAAGACTTTCGATGTTCCACGCATCGATGTTGGTATAAAAGTGTGACGAAAGGAATCGAGCGATTACGCGAGTCGTGTCAGACGGTCATCGTCGTCGGTCAGTCAATGGGTGGGACGTTGGCACTCAAGGCTGCCCTTGAAGGAAAGGCGGATGCGATTGTGACAATCAATGCCGCGTTATCGGTACCAGGATATGCGTGTCATGCGTCGGATACCGAGTGTCGATTTATCGACGAAGATGCGCCCGACATCTTGGCAAAAGACGTATATGAGATTGTCTATGACCGTGTGCCTACAAGAGCGATTCGGGAATTGCTTTCGCTGATTGACGAGGTGCGACCGCACGTCGGAGCGGTTGATGTGCCGACATATGTCATCCATTCTGCTGTCGACAACGTAGTACCGCCTTCCGACTCCATCTGGTTGTTCGATCAGTTACAAGGAAAAAAAGAATACGCGGTGCTTCCTAACTCGTATCACGTCGCGACGATGGACCATGATTGGAAGCATTTGTCGAAGCTGATCACGACCTTCTGTGAACAGGTTGGGGCGCGCCATCAAAATGCAGTGTAAAACTGCATTTTTTTGTGGGCTCATTCTTTGCAAACGCTTGCACTAGTGCTATGGTAGATGTGAATCATACCTTATTGTAGGAGGCACGGTGCCGTATGGAGACGTTGTTCAGCCAAACGAAACAAACAGAAATCAGTCGTGTATGGTGGAAAGAGGCCATCGCCTATCAAATTTATCCAAGAAGTTTCAACGATTCGAACGGGGATGGAATCGGTGATCTTCGCGGAATCATTGAAAAGCTCGATTACTTAGAAGACCTTGGAATTGATGTCATTTGGATTTGTCCGATGTACAAATCGCCAAATGATGATAACGGATATGATATCAGTGACTATCAAGACATTATGGACGAGTTTGGGACGATGGAGGATTTTGATGCTTTGCTAGAGGCGGTGCATGCACGAGGGATGAAACTGTTGCTCGATCTCGTTGTCAACCATACGTCGGACGAACATCCATGGTTCCTTGAATCGAAAAGCTCGAAAGACAATCCGAAACGGGATTGGTACATTTGGCGAGATGGGAAAGATGGGATGCCACCGAGTAACTGGGCGAGTATCTTTGGCGGGTCCGCTTGGGAATATGATGAACAGACCGATCAATATTACTTGCACGTCTTCTCGAAGAAACAACCCGATTTGAACTGGGAGAATCGTGAAGTTCGGACGGCTGTCTATGACATGATCAACTGGTGGCTCGATAAAGGAGTAGACGGATTCCGTGTCGATGCGATCAGTCATATTAAAAAGATGCCGACGGAGACGATGTTACCTTCTCCGGACGGGAAATCGATCGTTACGGCGTTTTCGATGTACTCGAATATCGATGGAATCCATGAATATCTACAAGAGATGAAGCGAGAAACGTTCTCCAAATACGACATTATGACTGTTGGGGAGACGAATGGCATTGAGCCGGAAGAAGCCGACCAATGGATGGGACCAGAGAATGGTGCGATGAATATGGCCTTTCACTTTGATCATGTCGATATCATGCGACGGTCGCGTCTTGCCCCGCTCGATGTCGTCGAGCTGAAACGAATCTTCGATAAATGGCAGCAGGGGTTACGCGAAACTGGATGGAACGCATTATACATTGAAAACCATGACATGGTGCGAGCGGTATCTCTCGTCGGGGATGAGCATCATTATTGGCGTGAAAGTGCCACGGCGCTTGGGATGATGTACTTCTTCATGCACGGGACACCATTCATTTACCAAGGACAAGAAATCGGGATGAAGAATGTCCCGCTCCCATCTATCCATGACTATGATGATGTCGCGACGAAAAACGAGTACTTTGAACGCATCGCGAATGGGATGAGTGAAATCGATTCGATGCAACAAGTATGGGGCACATCTCGTGATAACGTCCGGACACCGATCCAGTGGGATGCCTCACCTTATGCCGGTTTCTCGACGACGACCCCATGGATGCCGATTCACGAAGAGTATGAGACGCTCAACGTCGAAGCACAGCGAAACGACCAGCACTCCATTCTGTCGTTCTATAAGGAGATGATCCGTCTTCGTCGAGCTGAGGAGACGTTTACGTATGGTCGTTATCGTGACGTCTTGCCTGAACATAAGCAAGCCTTCGTCTATGAGCGTACGTTTGAGAACAACCGCTTCTTCGTGGTCGTCAACTTGACCGCCAATCCGGCAGAAGTGACCGTTCCGGAAATTGCAGGCGCTACGCTTGTCATGACGAATGAGATTGACCCCGAGACGATTGATACGGAAACGTTTATGCTTCGTCCATTCGCAGCACGGTTATATCGTTTATGATAGAGAGGTACCTTCCTAGGAGGGTACCTCTTTTGAATGAGGGGTGTGACGAGGATGCATACGATTGAATTTTCCAATGACAACGAGGTCGTACGCATGGTCATTGGTGGTGCCGATCGCGAACGGTTGGAATTGATGATTGATGAGCGACGCGTTACGATTTACGTGAAAGCGTATCTCGATTTTGGAGAGGCGTTCGCCAAGGCGTTTCATTCGTTGAAAGGGACGGCCGCACTCCGTGATGTGGAAGGACAGTATGTCATGGATGTGATCTTTTCGTATCGAGGGGTCAGCGTTCGATTGCATGATCCGTTTCCTGAGAAGACGCTTCAGACCGATCAAAGTTACATGACAGAAACGATGCGACAAATTGGCATCTGGAATAGGCTGTGACAAATGAGGGAAAAGAGCATATGATAGAGATTGACTAAATGGAAAGGGGTGTCGGGTATGGATGGAACGAAACGTGCTGACATTCGCCCAGGACTCCACGTCCAAATCGTTTTAAAACAAGATCAACGAAGCGGAAAGCTGACGAAAGGCGTCGTTCAAGATATATTGACGAACTCGCCACGTCATCCGCACGGAATCAAAGTGCGTTTGAGCGATGGACAGGTCGGTCGTGTGAAAGTGATCGAAGCTGGAGGTGAGTAAGATGAGTGAGAAAAAACTATCTTTTCAAGAGGCGATGAAACAAAAGCTGGCAGAGAAGAAGCAAAATCAAACGAAGGTTCCGACGGGTTTACATGGTACAAAACAGAAACCGTTGACGAGCCAATTGACGAAAAAACCAAATAACCAGAAGAAACGTACTGGTATTTAAACTCGCAGCTACTCGAAAAGAGTGGCTGTTTTTTTGATTATTCATTTCGTTATTGTGAATTATAATCATGATTTAATATTTCTAAACATTTTTATGTAAGCGCTTTAAGTGCTTATAAATAAGGAATCTCGCTTATATGATGTGAAAAAAGAGTGAAATGACCTATAAAAAAATTATTGATAATTGTCAGAATCTTTGTATAATTCAGAACTAAGACATCATAAAAAATTCTCAACTTCAGATTCACACAACAGGGAGGAACTTATTCATGGAAGCGATTCAAGGTATGTTACAAGGAAGCGTCGACTTTTTGAACAACATCTTATGGTCGTACGTATTGATCGCCGTTCTCGTTGGAGCCGGGATCTACTTCACGGTCAGAACACGTTTTATGCAGTTCCGTTACTTAAAAGAAATGTTACGTACGGTGACAGATAAATCGGACGTTACACTTTCAAAAGACGGGAAGAGTATTTCTTCAATGAAATCATTCTTTATCGGTGCCGCGACTCGAATCGGTACAGGTAACCTTGCCGGGGTCACGGTAGCGGTCACACTTGGTGGACCAGGAGCGGTCTTCTGGATGTGGATCGTCGCCCTTCTCGGTGGTGCGACAGCCATGATTGAAAGCACGCTCGCTCAAGTATACAAAGTGAAAGACGATGTCGCGTACCGCGGTGGTCCAGCTTACTACATCGAAAAAGGTTTGAACAACCGTGCACTTGGAATCGTATTTGCGGTTCTCATTGCTGTCACATTCGGACTCATCTTCAACTCTGTTCAATCGAACACAATCGCTGCAGCATTCGATAACGCATTTGGAATCGATGCGGCGATCGGCGGAGCAATCTTAGTTGTTCTTACTGGTCTTGTCATCTTTGGTGGTGTACAACGTGTCGCGAACTTCTCGGCGATCGTCGTACCAGTCATGGCTGTTCTCTACCTTGCCATCGCACTCTACGTTGTCGTTGTGAACTTTGCTGAACTTCCAGGCGTCTTCGCTATGATTTTCCAAAGCGCATTTGGTTTGAACGAAGCAGTCGGTGGTTCAATCGGTGCTGCAATCTCAATGGGTGTACGCCGTGGACTCTTCTCGAACGAAGCAGGTATGGGTTCTGCACCAAACGCAGCAGCTGCTGCTGAAGTATCGCACCCTGCGAAACAAGGTTTCCTTCAAGCACTCGGTGTATTCTTGGATACGTTGATCGTATGTACAGCAACTGCAGCGATCATCCTTCTCTCAGACAGCTACGCTGCTGGAAATGGTGAAGGGATTGTCCTTCTTCAAAACGCATTGACTGAACAAATCGGAGCACTTGCCCCAGCATTCATCGCTGTCAGCGTCTTCTTGTTCGCCTTCAGCTCGATCGCAGGAAGCTACTACTACGGTGAAACGAACATCGAATTCATTAAGAAGAGCAAAGGTGCAGTTCTTGGATTCCGTCTTGCGACAATGGCATTCGTCTTCATCGGAGCGGTCGCAAGCCTTGGATTCGTATGGAGCCTCGCTGACCTCTTCATGGCAGGGATGACATTGATCAACATCGCGGCAATCACATTGCTCGGTGGCGTTGCCTTCAAAGTTCTTAAAGATTACGAAGAGCAACGAGCTCAAGGTCTCAACCCACGCTTCTCGGCTCGTAAACTCGGTATCGAGAATACAGAGTGCTGGGATGTGGAAGAAGACGAAGTGGCACAAGGTACTGTTCAAGCAGCAGCAGCCGACGCTTCAAAATCATAATTCGTGAAATGCAACAAACAGGGACCCTGCTAATCGAGGTCCCTGTCTTTTTATGCATGATAACGTATCGGCTTGACGGTTTGTTCCGTCTCCGATTTGTTCAAATACAAGTAACTTCCGGCAACGAACAACGCACCACCGACAATATTACCGAGTGTGGCGAAGAATAGATTGTAAAGGGCACCGCTAAAGGTGACGAGGTCCGACGGTACATAGTGGAGCGCGAGAGCGAAAACGCCCATGTTCGCAATCGAGTGCTCGAATCCAGCGGCAAAAAATACGACGACCGGAAGCATCGTCAGCATAATCTTCGCGACATCATTGTTCGTTTTGAGTGGCATGAAGATGGCCAAACAGACGAGCACGTTACATAAGATTCCTTTCAAGAAAATAGCAAGGGCGTCTCCACCGATTTTCTTCGCGGCGACGACAGCAAGCAAATGGTCACCCGACACGTCACCCATGCTGTGAGCTCCGATGACGAGAAGCGATAGCATGACGGCACCGATCAAGTTACCGACCCAACTGAGTCCCCATATTTTTGCGAGGTCGAACCAAGCGACACGTCCCCGTTTTGCACCAGTGTAGAGATACATCGTGTTGCTCGTAAACAATTCTCCCCCCATCCAGACGATGAAGACGAGTGCCACTGAGAAACTGGCGCCCGCAATCAGCATCGTTCCGGGGACATCGATGAACATGTTTCCGACGGTGAATGAGAAGACGACTCCAATTCCGATTAAAAAGCCAGCGATTATCGATCGCAACATGTATTGAGGAAATGAATGTTGAAGCAATGATGATTTCTTAAATGCGGCTTCTTCCATATAATCGACGACTTGCTTTTCCATGAAAAGACCTCCTTTAGACCCTTTCAGTCTAGGAGGTCAACGTGAAGTTTGCAATTGTTTTCACAAACTTTCAAGAAGTTCTCAAGAAACCGTTCACATCGTTGCCACGAGTTCAACTTTGATGCGGTCCGGGTCTTCAAAAAATAGTGCTGTATAGTTTGGGCCTCCTGCGTGGGGGAAGCGGTCTGCGTACAATTCACGAAACCCGTGTGATGCGAGCTGTTGCCGAACTTCTTCTAATTGTGCGAGGGAAGACGCATGAAATGCCAAGTGGTTGAGACCAGTCTTTTTTCGGTGATACGGTGGCGCAAGGTGAGTCTTTTCCGTTTGAACGAACACGAGATATGTTTCACGGTATCGATAGCTCCGTCCTTCTGGCCAAGATTGATAGAGCGTGTAATCAAGTTGTTCACAGAGGAGCCATTCCCAGGCACGTATACTGTCGTGTAGGTTTGAAACGTAAAGCTCAACATGGTGAAGCATGAGAATCATCCTTTCGATGGACGTTTGAAAATGGTCCGTTCGGTATAATTGAACTATACAACGAATGAGGGAGGAAACGTATGGATCGGACAGGGCTCGTCTCAAATATTTTGATTGCCGGAAAGACCGGTGTCGGAAAGAGTGCGTTTATCAACTATATATATGGACATGACGTCGCCGAATCGCGTGCTGGAAGTCCGGTCACCGCAGAAGGACTTCACGAATATGAGTATTACGATTTAGAGCGGGGTATCTTGTTTCGTTTTTTTGATACGTGGGGGCTCGAAGCAGACCGCTCTGAAGAGTGGCATCAAGCGATCTTATCCATCGTCCATCAGCGTGAAGGCGCGCTCGATATCGCGGAGTGGTTTCATACGATTTACTACTTGTTGTCGGTGCAGTCAGGACGTGTCGAGGCATATGAGCTCGAGGCGATTTTAAAACCTTTATATGAGCGGGGGAGCAACGTCACCCTCATTCTGACTAACTTCAACGAAGACGACCCGATGAGTGTGCAAAAGGCAGAGGCGATGGAACGGGTATTGTTACGTGCACTACCGATTGAAGAAGAGAACATCATCCGTGTCAACAGTGTCGAAAAGAAGTTACTCACAGGAAAACACGTCCCGGTAAGAGGATACGAAGAGGTATGGAATCGGAATCGGACGAATCTATGGAAAGACATCGAGCGAAAACTTCCCATTAACTTGACGAATCATCTTCTTGAAGAGTTAGAGGATTGGCGAATTCGGAGTATCGCTTCTGCAGAGACGATTCGGATGCTGACCCCGCAAGCGATGATTAGTTGGAAAGCTAGAAAAATAGAGAAAGATTTAGAAAAGACGCTTGAAGAGGCCGCTTTGACGACGGAAGAGGCGATGGCAGAAGGGGTGCGTCATTATATCCAACTCATGCAGCGGTACCCGCTAGTCGGAGAGCAAGCAGACCTTTTGTTTAGAACAAGACGAGTTGAGCTCGGATTTGACTACTCGTTCGGAAAAACAGTTCGAAAGATGGTTCTCGGAATGATTCCTGGAGTGCACTTCATCTACTGGGCATTCAAGCGTCGGGCGGCAGAGCGAGGGATTAAAAAGGCCATCGAGCAACAATATGCATCTGTAAGACAAACGATTGAAGAAGAGATTCGACGCGGCTTTGAGCGCGAGATGGGTCAGCTTGGTCGCACGCTCAACTCATAAGGGGGAAACGTAAATGGAATCGACGAAACGATTTGATTTTAAAGATTATGATTTAAAGGCAGAGCTCGAACGGCTACGGGGCAATGTCAAAAAACCAAACATCCTCATCGCGGGAGCAACGGGAGCAGGAAAGAGTTCTGTTGTGAACTACGTGTTTGGACGTGATTTGACGAAAGTAGCAGCCGGGGAACCGGTCACAAGAGGAATTCATCAATATACGAGTGATGATATCGCAGTCACCTTGTTCGACAGCGAAGGATATGAGATTGGGAGTGCGCGGCAACAACATTACGAAGAGGAAGTCATCGGGTTTGTGGAGAACGCAAAGCGGCAAGAGGCATCCAAACGACTTCATCTCGTCTGGTATACCATCAACGCTGCGACAAAGCGTGTCACACCACTCGACAAGGCCTTGATTCGCCGTCTACGTGAATCGACCGCTGTCGCTGTCTTATTCACACAAATCGATCAGGTCGATTTAGAGGAACTGACGGCATTACGGAATGAACTGAATGGAATCCTTCCGGAAGAAGCGATCTTCCAAGTCAGCATTTCTTCGGAAATATTGAACGATGAAGCGTTGCGTCAATATGTGGATTGGGAACGACTGATTGCGTGGTCGGTTGAACAGCTAGATGCTTCCTTGCAGGAAGGGCTCTTGATGGAGATTCATGCAGAGAGTGAAGCGATGCTCAAGTTAAAGCGTAAAAAGGCGAATCGAATTATCTCTGGCTATGTCGCGAGCGCAGGAACGGCTGCTGCGGTTCCGCTCCCGTTTGCTGATGCCGTGGCATTGACGCCGATTCAGGTGACGATGAGCGTCCATCTATTTCGCTATTGGGGTGTCAAAGCGAGTGATGATTTGTTGAAGACGCTCATTGGAAGTACCATCATTCCACAAATCGGTCGCACGTTATCGAAAACGATCTTATTGAACGTCATGAAGTTTTTCCCGGGAGCGAACGCAGCGGCCGGTGTCATCAATGCGACCGTCGCATCAGGGATCACGTGGGCCATCGGACTCGCAATTAACGAAATCGCTTATCGTAATGCTATGGATTCATCGAAAACGATTGAACAGTTGTTAAATCAAGAGTTCGGATCGCTATTTGAACAGTTTTTGAAGCAAAAACCGAAGGCGGATCAACCCTCTTAACGCCTCCCATTTGTTAGACTACAAGTAAGTGTAGAGAGGGGGAGAAAAATGAAAAAGCGAATCTATATTACGCGTCGCTTGCCAGAAGAGGCAGTCGAACCGCTTCGCGATCAATACGATGTGCGCATGTGGAAGCATGAAGGGGAAAGTGTGCCGCGAGAGGTTCTTTTAGAAGAAGCGTCATCTGCGCATGCGCTCTGGACCATGCTCAGCGACACGATTGACCGTGAAGTGTTTGAGCGTGCCACACATTTAGAGGTCGTCTCCAATTTGGCGGTCGGATATAACAATATCGATTTGAACGCAGCGAAAGAGAATGGCGTCATCGTCACCAACACACCCGATGTCTTGACGGAAACGACAGCAGATTTGACGTTTGGTCTCATGATGATGACGGCACGACGTCTCGGAGAGGCGGAACGTGACTTGCGCGCCGGGGAGTGGAAGTCCTGGCTGCCGATGGGCTACGTCGGGATGGACCTTTATCAAGCGAAATTGGGTATCATCGGAATGGGGCGAATCGGTGAAGCGGTCGCACGTCGGGCAAGAGGATTTGACATGGAAGTTCTATACCATAACCGGACACGGCGACATGAGTCGGAGTCGATGTATGGCTTCACCTATGCGGAACTCGATGAACTATTGACACAATCCGATTTCGTCGTCGTTCTCGCACCGCTCACGGACGAGACACGGGGAATGCTCGGGGCTAAAGAGTTTGCCAAGATGAAGGAAACATCCATTTTCATCAATGTGGCTCGTGGAGAAATCATCGATGAACAGGCGCTATATGAAGCACTTAAAGCGAGGAAGATTTGGGGAGCGGGATTAGACGTATTCACAAAAGAACCAATCGACCTCGGTCATCCATTATTGACGCTTCCGAACGTGACGACATTACCGCATATCGGGAGTGCAACGATTCGGACACGTCTGGCGATGATGGCATTGAATCGAGATGCCATCACAAATGTGCTCGAAGGGAAAGAACCGAAGAATCGTTTGACGTAAGAAGAGCCTGACGCGGGTGCGTCAGGCTCTTTGTTACTATGTTAGAAACGTCGGATATTATCCGGATCTTCTACGTCATTTCGATAAGCACGATCATCGAGACCACGTAGTTTTTCCTCGCGATCTGGATTCTTCGTTTCTTTATCCAGTCTATCTTGCTCCGGGTCTACGGGATGGCTTGGGTCGACGGTCTGAGCCTCACGGTAAGGTTTTGAGTCGATTTCCAATCCATCGTCAGTATGACTACCGAGATGAGTCGATGATGCGTCTTGATATGGTTTCGAATCGACTGTCACCCCGTCTTGATGACGACGTTCAAAGTCTTCATCCACATAAACGAGGATTTTCCCGGCTTCTACATCGTCATAGTGACGTTTTACTTCCTCTTCGCTCAGTCCCATGTTGCGTAGACCAGCGTGCACGTCTTCATGACCGCTGAGGAACGCCCGAACCTTATCGAACCAGCTCGCTTGATGGGTCGCTTCCGTATGAACATCTGTATCACGTCTCAAAATCGAAACGTTGTCTTCATGTTTTGTGACGACATAAATGTGTGAGTCTTCATAACCTTTCGCTCGCAACTCCTCGATTTTCCCAAGTGCTGCATCCTGCGTGTCGTGCATGCTGATAAATCGTTTCTCATTCATAGTCGTTCCTCCTTATAATCGGCGATGATCTTCTAATCCAGAATGACCGCGTACAATCGGATCATCCTTTGTACCACGTGGATTCTCGTCGTGATCGTTAAATGGTTTCGCGTCAAAGGCGATCCCATCCGCTTTTTCCCCTTTATCATGATCGAGCTCACTGTCTTTTTTATACATGTTCGGATAGCGGTCGTACGAGTGTCGATCGATGTAGAGTAAAATTTGTCCTTCATCGATTGCATCATAATACTGTTCCGCTTCGGCATCGTTTAGCCCCATATTCCGTAACTCATCACGAATGCGGTCACTTCCGTGTAGGAATGCTTTGACACGGTCAAGCCAATTGACGTCACGGATACCGGACTCGGCATTTACATCCGTGTGGTCACGTAACGCAGAAATTTCCCCGTCCCGCTTGGCGACAACATGCATATTTTTTTCAGCTTCCCCTGCAGCTTTCAGCTCTTCCACTTTGTGCATGACTTCCTGTTCTGTCTGGAACAGGCCAATCATTTTTCGTTCTGACATCGAATACCCCCTTTAGAATTTCCAATCTAAAACAAGCGTCACAATAGGAGTAATTTCCGTTCTCGCCATAATCGAAACAAAAAACGCCATCTCCTAAGAGGAGTGGCGTGGTTAGTAATAAAGCATGAGCGTATCGTCTCCGAGAGAACAACGTGTACTCTTCCAGACGAACTCGATTAATGTCCAGATGGCCATAAAGCCACTGATCGCCATTAAAATGAGCGCGTAGAGTGGGGTCAACTGAATGATGAATGACCAACCAATTGTCATTAAGAGCGGTTGAATCAGAAAGATAGACATGATGTAGACGACAACGATGAGCAAGGCGAACGCAATACGCCGACCGAGCGTCTGGATGTAATGTCGAAAACGGGTCAATATGCCGAAGATAGCACCGGTCACGAGGACGGGTAACAGGAAGGCCAGATAATCAATTGGATACGTCGACATGGGGGCGGTGAATAGTCGACCGCTAAAGACATCGTCAATCACGAGCAGTAAGTTGGCGTAGGCAAATGCCAAAATCATACCTAGTAGCCAGCCGAAGCGGTTCCAAATCGTACGAGACGATTTGAGTGCTTCAATTTTTGTGTAGGCGAGGAAGGCAAGGTCGCGCACTTCGATTTCTTTTAACGAAAGCTTGGCTTCGTCCAATTGATTGACGGCCCAATCGAATTCCCGGTTTGCTTGCGCTTTTTCATGAGGTTTTAATTCATCCGAGGCATCAATCAACACGTGATAGCGTCGACGATATTCTTCATTTGTTTCGGGTTGTTCAATGAGGAAACGAGCGTATTCCTGAGGATCTTGGTTTAAAAGACTTTCGAGCGACTGACCACTTTTCTCTGCATGCCGGATATATCCAGCAAGTGCGAGTAGATGGCGATCCGCTTCTGCCTCATTTCCAAGTAGTTCGATGAGGCGCTGGCGCACGTCGTTAAAGAACTGTTGGACGTTCGGATCGTGAATCATATTCGGTTCCAGGGAGATTCCTCTCCTTTCTCAGTTTGTCATGGTCAAGCCGGAGGTTCGTCGTTATGAGAAAGTTTAAGTGACTCGAAATCACCTTGCTCGATACTTCGAATCAAAATTTCGCTTCCACCCATATTTGTCGAAAGCGGGATGGAGTAGACGTCACAAAGACGCATCAATGCGCTCACATCCGGTTCATGAGGTTGAGCAGTTAATGGGTCTCTGAAAAAGATGATCATATCCATCTCCCCGCGTGCGACGGCAGCACCGATTTCTTGGTCCCCTCCAAGCGGTCCGGATCGGAAGCAATGGACAGGCAAGCCGGTCGCTTCAGCGATTCGCTTACCCGTTGTACCGGTCGCAAACAACTGATGTTTCTTTAGTATATGGGTGTAAGTTTTAATGAGGACGATTAAATCATCTTTCTTCTTGTCGTGAGCCACTAAAGCGATATTCATCCTAAATTCCTCCTAACATGACGTCTCTTGTTATTCGTATCATATTTGACTTCATTTGGCACGATTTCTCTCTTAAACTAACGTACCCATTTCCAATGAATCGTAATAGTCATGTAAACGAATTGACTTACACTTCAGGTTTGATGATTTTGAAATATAGGTATGTATGAAATAGCACTGTTAAATAAAAACAATCATTTCATGTGAAAAAGGAGGAAGATTCGATGAACAACACAACGTATAACTTCAATACGTTCATGTCATGGCTACCAGAGCTTTTGCTGGCAATTGTTATTCTCGTAGTCGGTTATATCTTGGCGAAAGTATTGGAAAACGTGACACGTAAAGCATTGAAGAAGGCACGACTCGATGAGCGGGCCGGTATCAAAAAAAATGAGGAGAAAGGAGAAAAGTGGACCCCTGAACGCATTATCGGAAAAGTCGTGTTCTTTGGGGTATTACTCCTCGCATTCCTGATTATCTTTGAATTCATGAACGTTCCAGCCATTACGGAACCATTCAGTCAGATTTATGAAGGATTCTCTGGATTGATTATCGGTGTCATCAAAGCCGGCTTGATTTTACTCGTTGCCTGGGTCATCGCTACCCTGTTGAAAAAAGGGATTCAAATGGCGGGACATCGTTTGAATTTGAGCAAGTTGATGGAAAAAACGGGGCAAGAGTCGACAAGCGTCAACCAAACGAAATGGGTCGACACGGTCGCGAACATCGTCTTCTATCTCGTGCTCTTATTGGCATTACCGGCTGTACTTGACGCCCTTGGACTTCGTGGGGTCAGCGGACCATTCGAAGATTTATTGAACAATTTCCTCGGGTTCATTCCGAAACTTGTCGCAGCAGCGCTCATTTTCGCAATCGGGTATGTGGTGGCGAAGATTGTTCGCGACATTTTGACGAAATTCCTCGAAGCTGCAGGACTAGATCGCTTGGCAGAGCGATTCCATCTATCTGATTACGTGAAAGGATCGAGTCTTGCGAAGGCAATCGGTACAATCGTCTTCATCTTCATCATGATTCCGGTGACGATTTCGGCGCTTGAGGCGCTCGATATTCGAGGGATCTCGGAACCGGCGATTGCGATGCTCAATGATGTCCTTGTCATGATTCCAGACATTCTCGTTGCAATCGTCCTCGTCCTCGTCGGGGTGTTCGTTGCAAAATGGTTGAAAGGGGTCGTTGTATCACTTCTTGAAAATCTTGGCGTCAACTCGTTGGCTCAAAAAATGGGCTTCGGGGAACGTGCGTCTTCGATGTCAATTGCCCAAGTGGTCGGTGTCATTGTCCAAGTAATCGTGATCTTGCTCTTCGTATCCGAAGCGCTTCAAGTCGCGAATCTTGAGTTCATGGCATCCCTCGCGACAGCCATCTTTGCTTACTTGCCGATGGTCATTGCAGCACTCATCATCTTGGCAGTCGGATTCTGGTTGGCGAACATGGCAGAGCGATTAGTTGGAAGTGTACTTGTTGATGGAGCTGGACAACCGAGTGCGCTTCGCTACGTAGCGAAGTATGCGATTCTCGGACTCGTCTTCTTCATGGCAATTAGTCAGCTCGGCATCGCACCGATGATTGTCAATACAGCATTCCTTCTTATTCTTGGAGCTGTTGCCCTTGCCTTCGGTCTTGCTTTCGGTCTTGGTGGTCGCGAGACGGCTGCACGTTATTTGAAAAAGGCAGAGCGACGCATTGATGAAACGGAAGTTTCAAAAGAAGGTCTCGAGCAGGAGAAAGAACAGATGAGCCGCGAAGCGGAAGCTGCAAAACAACAAGCGAAGCAAGGCGTGGAGCAGTCGAAACATGAAGCGGAACAATCGAAACACGAGTTGAAGCGAGATGTTCAAAATCCAAAAGTTGACCATGTTGATGGACCGGAACCGAATCCGTTCCATGAAAACATCACTCCGGATCAGGACAATCGATCACTTGATGATAACGATGGTCCGTTACGCCCATAATCGATGCTTGAACGGGTCTCCTACAAGGAGATCCGTTTTTTTGTGTTCAACTCAAGCATAAATCTGGTCGATAGTAAAAGAAAAGAGTGTAGGGGTGAGGGGAATGTTTGAACGTTTTCAACGGACGCTCGTGATGAACTATATCATCGGCTCAGGTTTGGCCGTCTTTGGAGTAGGTGGTGTCTTTATTTTTCAAACGCTTGACCTGTCCATTCGAGAGATTTTACTACTGTTAGGCATCATGTTGGGGTCAGGGATAGTTATGATTTTCTCAGAACTACTCTTATACCGTCGCCACATTCGACCGATACGACAGCTTTTTATGATCGAATCCCCATCGATTGACGAATTGACGTCGGCATTCGAACAAGCGAGTCGATTCCCGATTTTAACGGTGCAACGGATTTTAGGTCCTCATTTGTTTGGATTATCCATCCCGTCAATTGGTTTAACCGCCGTTTTTATTCAGATGGGGTGGATTGACTTACCTTATCGTTTGATCGGCTTGGCTGCAATCGGGGCCGTCATGATTGCGGTACTACATGCCTTGATTGAATATTTTTTGACGGTTCGATCGGTTGAGCCATTACTTGTATACATGAAAGAAAGGCATCTCGAACTTTATCATCTGCCTATTCATGCAACGTATCGATCATTTAGTGTCCGAACTAAATTATTGATCAGTATGCTCATTACGGGTATCTTTCCCATCATGTTGTTCATGTTGGCGTCGAGTGTCCAATTGTCGACTTCGACTCGAACGGATACGTATTGGAATTGGGCGCTCGTGATTCTTGTCATCATCGTCGGAATTGCGGTGTTATGCAGTTTCTTACTCTATGACAACATCAAACGTCCGATTGGATTTTTGACGTCCGGCATCGAACAGATGGAGTCGGGACAACTTCAGAAAATCGAGAATCCGTACTTAGATGAGTTCGCCCAACTGATTGGGGGATTCAATCAAATGGTTGAGACGGTAACTGCTCGTGAACAAGAAAACGCACAGCTGTTAGACAGTCTCTTCATTTTATTCGCAGCAACGCTCGATGCACGTGATCCCTACACAGCAGGTCATTCGGAGCGTGTCGCGATGTATTCCGTTGAGCTTGCTCGCGCCATTGGCTTACCGCATGCACAAGTCGATTTACTCAACAAGTCGGCACTTCTACATGACATCGGGAAAATTGGAATTCGAGATGACGTCCTACTAAAAGAAGGGAAGCTGACAGACGAAGAGTTTTCAAAAATTCAAGAACATCCGACCATTGGCATCCATATTTTGAGTCAAATTCATTTACCTGCATCGCTTCAACCGATTTTAGCCGGAGTTCGATCGCACCACGAACGAATCGATGGGAAAGGATACCCGGACCGCTTACATGCGGTCGACATTCCGTTATTCGGAAGAATCATGGCGATTGCCGATGCTTATGATGCCATGACATCAGATCGACCCTATCGGTCAGGGATGCCAGTGGAAAAGGCGCTTTCCATATTGGAGAGCGGTCGGGGAACACAATGGGACGCGGAATTTGTGGACGTATTCGTCCAGCTTCGTCGTCAGGGCATATCAGCATAAGAAAAGGAGCAGCACCTCGTGTGCCGCTCCTTTGTCATATAGTTTGAAAGGCATATACCCCGAATACAGCTCCAATGACGACAACGACGAGGTTGACCCGTAGTAGCGCCAGGAAAGTGGCTACCACTCCTCCGAATAAGGCAGACGAGGTGGTGGTGGTGGAGGATAGGACGCCCGGAAAAATCAAACTAGCCAGTACCGCATACGGGATGAAGGAAAGAAATCGTTTCATATATGCCGGTAACGCCAATTCCTTTAGCCAGAGTAGCGGGACGAGGCGAGGGATATACGTGACAAGTGCCAATCCTAGAACGAGTAGAAACAACGATATCATGTGACCTCTTCCTCCTTAAATACGAAAGCACCGATTCCGGCTGCGACAACGGTCGCGACGATGATTCGAATCCCATCTGAGATTGAGAAGAACGGGGTGATGACCCAATGGAGTATGGCTTGAATAATGATAGCTAAGCTTGCTACGACGAAGACAGGACGAGTCGTTAATGATGGAACGAGTAACCCGATGAACATCGCATATAGCGCAATCCCCATACTCGCCTGTAATGTGCTTGGAAGACCGAAGGCGAGGAAGACCCCCATCCACGTCCCGACATTCCAAGCAAGAAATGCGATTGTATTCAACCCGAGCACGAACATACCGGAACGGGCCTCTTGACGAGTAGAGGCGATGCTGAACGTTTCGTCGGTCACACCAAACGCGATGGTAGCCAATAGTCTTCGAGATGTACTCTCAATCCGTTGGGATAGTGAGGCGGACATTAAAAAATGGCGAGAGTTTAGAATGAACGTCGTCAAAATGATTTCCCAATACATCGAACCGGCCATCAGAAGTTGTACCGTAATGAACTGACTTGCCCCGGCAAAGATCAAAAAGGACATCGATAATGTGATAGCATTCGGCAAGTTGAAAGATTGTGCCAAAAGACCGAAGGCAATCGCAATCGGGATATATCCGATGGCGACGGGAATGCCGGCGCGTAGTCCTGCGCGAAACGTGGGTTGCGGTGAAGTTGGTGATGTGGGATGAATCGAAGTCGCCATGATAGCCCTCCTCCATAATTAAGATGATTTCTATGTCATTCGGGATGAATAAACGGTTTCCTGCTCAAATGATAAAAAAGAGGGTATACATGTATCGTTAAGGAGGGTGATTACATGAGTCGTGCTGAAGAATTTTTGGCATCCTATCATCGAATCGAGGACTACTTGAGTCGAGAGATGGGAGATGGGCAACATTTCAGTTTTAGTAACATGGTGAATCGGTTAGCGAAACAAAATCCAATCATCGACCGGTATAAAGAAGATTTACATCAGATGAGTCAACTACGAAATGCCATCGTCCATGAGCGGCGTGAACCTGATTTTATTATCGCGGAGCCACACGAGTCGCTTGTTGCATTGATTTTAGAAGTAGAGCGAGAGCTCCTTCATCCACGTCTCGTCATTCCATTATTTGCGAAATCGGTGGTGACGTTTCAGTCGGAAGATTTTTTGACGGAAGTACTCCGGGAGATTCGAGATAAAAATTATTCGCAATTCCCTGTATATCATGACAATGGGTCTTGGCGCGGACTGTTGACGAAAAAAGGAGTGACCAGTTGGCTAGCCGAAACAATCGACGGGCCCAACTTGTCACTCAAAGGAGTTCGGGTGAAGCACGTGCTCCACCACGATCCGCATATGCACCGGTATCGATTCATTCGAAAGGATGCGACCGTAATCGAGGCACAGCACTGCTTTACGCAAATGAAAGAGGGCGCACGATATGACGCCCTTCTGATTACAGAGACCGGAAATCCGGATGAACCGCTACTCGGCATCATCCGTCCTCAAGATTTATTGAACGCGCTCCGTTGAGGCGAGATGTTCAATGGCGACCTCATATTGGGTAACGGTGTTGCCGAGGACGATTGGTTTCACTTCTGAAGTCCCGTCATCACGTTTCTTATGGGCGTGCTTATAAGCATTGCTGTCGCGCCAGTTCTCAAAGCTGTCTGCATCACGCCACGTGGTCATGATGACGACATGATCCATCGCCTCATCAGACGTATCCGTCAACACTTGCATACGGACAAAGCCATCCATCGCTTCGATTCCTTTAGTCGTTTCGAAGCGTGCTTTGACCGCGTCGGCCTTTCCTTTTTCAACGTCTAGTTTGTTCATCACAATCCACATCCCACATTTCCCCCTATACGAATAAGATGACTCCATTATAACGTGAACAGGGAAATGCCTGAAAAAGGATGCTCACTCAACGTTTGCTCCACCATTCTTCGAACGCCCAGTTCTTCTGCTTCATCATCGTCGCTTCAGTGACACCGACATAACGCAAATGCCAAGGTTCGTAATTGTATCCCGTGATTTTCTCTTTTCCTTTTGGATAGCGGACGATAAATCCATAGAGATGGGCGTTTTGAAGCATCCATTTCCCTTCAGGCGATCGGTCGAAGGATTCATATAGGCCTAGACGCATGCGTTGACTCGTCATATCAACGGCGAGACCCGTTTGATGTTCACTATGACCGGGACGTGCCACATATTTTGAAGCATATGCGACCCCACGTGTGTTGACGTAATAGGCATAGAGTGACTTTTGTGTCGAGTAAGATCGGTAGGCGCTAAGGGCGTATAACGTATGACCTTGCTTCCGACCGGCGTAATATAGTTTAGCCAAAGCGTATGCTGCTTCCGCTGTCATCAAGGTCCGTTCACTCCCTTTTTGATAAACAGTTGGAATGGTTAATGTGACAAGTTGTGGGGAACGGTAAGTGGACGGGAGTGCATTCGCCTTGTTGACTAGTCGTAAACGGTCTGCAGAAGGCATTTTAGGGATGCCGGCTTTCAAGTTGGCAGAGGGAGTGAAGTACTTCGTATTTCCGATATAGACGTTCGACCAGCTCCGGTTATAGGTCGTGTAGCGGACCGGGACGTTCGTTCGTAGCGTCTTAAGAATTGGAGAAGATTGCATGGCACGACCGTACAAATACGTCGTTTTAATCGTATAACCTGGTTGTGGGGACGAGGATGCCGCTGTCACCGGCGACACTTGAAACAACAGCAAACAAATGATCAAGATACGCAAGGACTTCATGGCAAAACGCCTCCTCGAGAGTTAGATGATGTTCCTTTTCCCTTTTTTCTGAAAGAGTGCACATCTTTTATCCGCCCACAGGTCGGAAGAGGATACGCCTAGGGCCCGATGAAGGTGAGCATGAAATCCGATACAATAAAGATAACGAATGAGATCGTAGAGAGGAGTGAGCGAATGGAAGCTTTAATTGGGTTACCGCTCTTATTGCTCGTCCTATTCTTTGCCTTTTTATACTTTAATATTAAAGGGCTATCGAATATGTGGAAGGACTATAATCGAACGAAATCGATGATTCCGCTCGGATTCTTCATCGTCGGGATTATCGGGATTTTCACAGGAGTGTGGACGTGGCTCGTCATTTTGATTTATTACGTCGTCCGACCGAAAGACTAAACACTGTGTGCAGACGCATACGGTGTTTTTGCTATACTGAGGACGAGGTGTTGAGATGGAGAAATTGATAAAAGCATGGTTTATCGTGACGTTGATCACGTTCGGAATCTTTAAACTTGGTGAAGTGATGACGACCCCTTACTCGGAAACACCGAGTGAAGGGAATCTTTACTGGATTGTTCTCTTAATTGGATGGCCGTTTCTGTTGTTGTTTATTTGGATCACCGTTCGTTTGACACATCGAGTCGTCGCATCCGTGCGACCGTTTGGAAAGGTCAGTTTAGCGATCGGAAGTTTCGTCATGGCCGGTATAGCTTGGATGACTAACCAATCACAGGCGACGTCTCTTCGAGAAGGGATTCGTTTATCAGCCAATGAGTCGTACGCAGAAGGATGGAACCAGTTCACGAATATCATCTATATGAACCAGCTGACGTTCTTCCTTTTGACGGTCAGTTGTATGGGAGTCGGAATTCTCTCATCATTCTTCCTGAACAAAAAACAGCGAGACGAAGCCGTTTGAGCTTCGTCTCGCTGTTTTTATAGGTGTTCTTTATAAAGACGTGCATAGCGATCCGCAGCGATAATGGCGTCAGCAACTTCTTCAGGTGTAACATCGAAACCGCTATGAATCGTTTCGCCATCTGCCGTGGCCGCTTTCCCGACCTTCAAGATATCGTCTCGAGATGCATCTTTCAATTTGATATCTTCAAGTGTGACCGGTAAGTCGAGTGCCATATAAAAGGCGACATAGTGTTCGAACTCCTCTTGAGGGCGTCCTTCGAGTGCGAGTTGCACGAGTGTTCCAAATGCAACTTTTTCACCGTGCGTCAAATGGTGGATGTCTCCTTCAAGTGCGGTGAATCCATTGTGAATGGCATGGGCTGCAGCCAAGCCACCACTTTCAAAGCCGAGCCCGCTCAATAAGGTGTTGGCTTCCACAACGGCTTCAAGCGCAGGTGTGACGACTTTTGCTTTCACAGCTTCATACGCTTGAATCCCATATGTGAATAGAACCTCTTCACACCGTTCGGCAATCGCCTCCGCCGCAAGTGTCGGGACACCGCCAGCCATCGTCTTGCCTCCGAATGCCAGGACACTTCGCACTTCCACCCACGTGGCCAATGCATCGGCAATACCTGACGCTAAGAAGCGTGGCGGTGCTTGTGCAATCAATTCCGTATCCACAAGGACGAGATCCGGATTCTTTTTATAGAAACGGTAGCTTTCGAAATTGCCTTCATCTGTATATATGACCGACAATGCGCTCGTCGGTGCATCCGTAGAGGCGATGGTCGGTACAATGACGATACGCGCATCCAATTCATCTGCGACCGCTTTTGCTGTATCGAGCGTTTTCCCACCGCCGAGACCGATAACAAACGCTGTTTCATGCTTCTTAGCGTCTGTAGCGATTCGAGTGATTTCGTGCTTCGACGCTTCTCCGACGAAATCAGCTTTCGTCGCTTTGAGCTGACTCGCTTGCAGAGACTGGGTCACCCGTTCGCCAATCAACTCCCATACGACGTCATCCGCGATAAGTAACGCGTTTGAACCGAAGTGAGCGACAAACTCTCCGATGCGATCAATCGTTTGTTTCCCTTGCACATACTTGGCCGGACTGATGAAAATGCGTTCTGACATAGTGAACTCCATCCTTTCATATCGGGTTTAATGTAAGTGCTTACAAGCTCATCATACTACAGTTGGTAAAGAATGTTCGTGAAGATTACATGAAGAACGGCAGCTGACCGAGCACAAGTAATAGGATGATGATGGCGACGACAATGAGAAATCCCCAATCGTTCATTCGTTTCGTCATAGCACACGTCTCCTTCATGGGTTGGAATTGCGATTCCTCTTCAGTATAGGATGTGGTGAGAAAAAGGGAGGTTGAATAAATCACCAGGTCAAAAAAAGATATACCTTGTCGTGTGGGAACAGGTCATCGGGTTTAACAGATGATTAATCGGGAACAGTAGAGTCGTATGTTGATTTTCTTGAAGGAGGAATTGAGTATGTCGAAACATGTACTGATTGTCACAACGTCAGCAAATCAATTATCAAATGGTCATGCAACGGGATTATGGCTTGAAGAGTTTGCCGTTCCTTATTTATTGTTCGAAAAAGAAGGGTATAAAGTGACGGTCGCGAGTATCGAAGGTGGAGACGTGCCAATCGATGCGAATAGTTTAGAAGATGGTTTGTCAGAAGACATTCTCAATACACGGGAATTGCTCAAAGATACAGCCCGTCTCGATCAAGTCGCAGACGAGTCGTACGATGCAATCTTCTTACCGGGAGGTCACGGGACAGTTGTTGATTTCCCAGGAAATGAAACGTTACAACGTGTCATTCGCAACGTATACGAAAGTGGGAATATTGTCGGGGCAGTTTGTCACGGACCAATTGGATTGGTCAATGTGAAACTCAGCAACGACGAGCCACTCGTTAAAGATAAACAGGTGACAGGGTTCACCGATGCAGAAGAAAAAGAGATGCAGCTTGATTCTGCCGTCCCGTTCTTGCTTGAAACAGGACTACGCAATCAAGGCGGGCAGTTCAAGGGAGCTGACAACTGGGCGGTGAACGTGGCGGTTGACGAACGTCTCGTCACTGGTCAGAACCCTCAGTCTTCTGAAGCGGTCGGGAAAGAACTTGTTAAGCTACTCGGATAATCGTGTGAAGCAACTTCGAATGTCGAAGTTGCTTTTTAGTGTTTGGACATATGTCCTATTCAAGTCTTCTTTCTTTTCGTAAAGTCAGACGGAGAGAAAGGGGAATGACATGGGAATTTTATTTGCCATCTTATCAGGGACGTTCATCGCCCTTCAAGGAATCTTTAATGCAAAACTAGGAGATGCGGTAGGCGCATGGATGTCCGTCACCATCGTTCATTTTGTCGGACTTCTGTTGGCACTTGCGATTTACTTCTTCAAGCGAGATGCGGACATGACAGCCTTCAAGCGCGTACCTTGGTATTATAGTTTAGGAGGATTGTTCGGTGTATTCGTTGTCTTCGGCGAATTGACGGCGATTCAACAACTAGGGGTCACATGGGCAATCTGTGTATTGCTTGTGGCACAATTAGTAGGAGCCTTCATCATCGATTTGAATGGTTGGTTTGGTGTCAAACGGAAACCGATGAACACGGGACAGGTCATGGGACTCGTCTTGATGGTTGTTGGAATCGGAATCTATACATTTTCTTAAGGAGTTCACTTTACATGATGGATATTATGGATGCACTGAAACGATTGCAGTGGAATCATCTGTTTTCGAATGAAACGCTTGAGTCTTCGTCCGTGGTGACATATGCGTCTGGGACCATGTTATGTTCGAACGATCAGCACATCGAATCTTTATTCGTCGTCCTTGAAGGGCGTGTCAAAATTTATACGCTCAGTGAAGAAGGGAAATTGCGATTGTTGCGTCTGAAGGCTGCTCCAACATTGATTGGAGATATCGAATATGCGAGCGGGCGCAATGTATTGCATACGGTTGAAGCGGTTGGTCCCGTAACATGTCTGCGCATCCCTTTCGAGGCGCTTCGAAGATATAATCGAACGGTCGAATTCACGGAGCATCTGTTACGAGGCGTGTCCGAAAAATTATTCATTGAGGCGAACGCCTCGTCGAATCATCTCATGTCGACTTTAGAAGAGCGCTTGGCCGGTTACTTGATTTCACTCAGTGAATCAGGGAATGAACTGTTTCAAGCGGAGATGAGTCAACTGAAGCGTAAAGAAGTCGCAGAGTGGCTAGGGACGAGTTATCGTCACTTGAACCGAACGTTGCAGGCATTCGTGGATGAAGGATTGGTCAAACGAACGAGAAAAGAAGTCATCATTTTAAATAGTGAGCGATTGAAAGAACGTGCGAACGGCATGTTTTATGAGTAAGGAGGGGTTATATGATTTTTGGTATCATCTGTTCGGCTGTGGCTGGGGCATTTATTAGTGTACAGGCGGCGGTCAACGCGAAAATGAACATAAATTTAGGGGCTTGGGCCACCACCGTATTGGTCTTTATCGTTGGTTTGGTCGGATCCATCATCCCGTTGTTATTATTTGGAGGAAACCTTGCTGGATTACGTGACTTGTCGCCGATCTATTGGCTTGGTGGTTTGCTTGGGGTCGGGGTCGTGTACTGTGTCATGCGCAGCATCCAGTTACTCGGACCCACATTGTCTGTGTCACTCATTCTCGTGTCACAACTCATTTGGGCGTTAGTCGTCGATTTATATGGCGCCTTCGGGATGCCTCAAATCACGTTATCGGCCGGACAAATTGTAGGGCTCACCATCTTGCTTGTCGGGGTCATTCTCTTTAAACAGTCTCAGACGGCGGCTATCGCCAAACAAGCTGTCAACGAAGCCACTTCTTGAGGAGTGGCTATTTTTCTGAGCAAAACGGGTACAGGTTGGTAACGATTTTTTGATAAAATGAAGCAGTATGCTTTAAAAATTAGCTGAGGTGATGAAAAAAGTGGATTCTTCCATAGTGATTGATTTGTTGATTGTTTTGTTTTTGATTGTGTTGAACGGGATTTTTGCGATGACAGAAATTGCGCTCATCTCATCGAAACCTGCAAAACTTGAGGTTGAAGCAAATCGAGGAAAACGAAGTGCCAAGATTGCGCTTCATTATTCGAAAGACCCGACAGATTTGTTGTCGACCGTTCAAGTCGGAATCACATTGATTGGGATTATTAACGGGGCATACGGGGGCGCACGCTTCTCGGCACCGCTCGCATCGGCATTTGAACAAGCCGGAATGAGTACGCAGTATGCCGGAACCGTTGCTTATGTGGCCGTCGTTACGATTATTACGTATCTGTCGCTCATCATTGGTGAATTGGTCCCGAAACGGATTGCGCTCGTCTCGCCTGAAAAAGTAACGATGGCAATCATTCCGTCGCTCGATTTATTCAGTAAAGTGATGAAACCGTTCATTTGGATTTTATCGAAATCGACACTCTTTTTGTTCAAATTGTTAGGGTTGAAGGCGGAACAGACGAGTGGGGAGACTGAGCTCGAGATCAAACAACTCTTGTTTGAAGGCGCCCAGCAAGGGCAGTTCGCTCATGAAGAAGTTCGACAAGTCGAACGTGTCTTTGCGTTTCATGATCAATTGATTTATGAGCTCATGCAACCACGGACGACGCTCGAATGGGTCGACTTAGAAGATGACATGGACGATATGAAGAAATCGATCTATGAAAGTAAACATAACAAGTTACCGGTTGGACGCGACTCGCTTGACGATTTTGTCGGGTACATCGACGTACGTGACATCTTGACGTTGCCGACACTGCGTGAGCCGTCACAGATTTTGAAGCGCATCAAACAGCCGCTCATCGTTCCAAAACAGCGAGAGGCGAGCCAGGTGCTTCAAATGATGCAGAAAAATGGCGTCGAAATCGCCTTTGTTTTAGATGAATACGGCGGATTCCTTGGCATGGTCACCTTGTTCGATATTTTAGAAGAAATCGTCGGAGAGGTGATGATTGAAGAGGATACACCGGAAGTGGTACGTCGTGAAGATGGATCATATTTGGCGGATGGGTTACTCGGGATCGAGGATTTGAAGCGAACGTTCGAGATTCGGGATGACCGATTCGATGAAGGGCGCAACTCCTATCATACGCTCGCAGGACTCGTCATTTACGCACTCGGTGATTTTCCGAAACGAGGCGATGTGGTCGAAGCCTATGGTCTTCGCTTTGAAGTCGTGGATATGGACGGAAAGCGTGTCGACCAAGTGCTTGTTTCAGAATTAAAAGAACCAATTACTGAAGAGGACTGATGCGATGCATCAGCCCTCTTTTTCGTGTGTCATCCACGTTCGTCGTAAAGCTCCTAACAAGACTTGGGCTGTGTGCAACATCGCTCGTTCATCCACGTCGAAGCGGGGATGATGATGCGGAAAGATTGCGGAGAGCTCGGGATTTCCTGCTCCTGTGAAGAAAAAGCTACCAGGAACGTGCTCGACATAATAAGCGAAATCTTCCCCGACCATAAGTGGTGCCATCTCAATGACACCGTCTGCACCAACGACCTCCACCGCACTCTCACGGACGAGTTCCGTTTCGGTCACATGATTCACGACAGCAGGATATCCTTTTATATACTCCAATTCATAATCAGCATCGCTCGCTTCACAGACGGAACGAATGATCCGCTCCATATCGGAGATGATTTTTTCTTGCGTCTCCCGAGTGAATGTACGCACGGTACCCGATAATTTGGCTTCTTCGGCAATGACGTTGAACGCTTGCCCGGAATGGAGCGTACCGATGGTCAGCACGGCAGGTTCGAGCGGATCGATGCGCCGACTGACGACCTGTTGGAGATGATTTGCCACGTTCACGGCAACCATGAGGGCATCGACTGTATGTTGCGGAATCGCGCCATGTCCACCTTTTCCTGTAATGGTCAATTCAAAGCGATCTGCCGCAGCCATGACAGGACCTGTTTTCACGCCAATCGTTCCGAACGGAAGTGGCGTCCAAATGTGCGCACCGTATATATAATCCACGTTGTCGAGACAGCCGTCTTCAATCATCGGTTTGGCACCACCTGGAGCCAATTCTTCTGCGAACTGGTGAATCAACACGACGTCTCCTGGAAGGCTCATCTCAGTCAATACTTTCGCTAAAACGAGAAGTGTCGCCGTGTGGGCATCGTGTCCACACGCATGCATGACCCCGTTCACTTTTGAACGATACGGGACATCTTTCACATCTTGGATGGGAAGGGCGTCAAAATCGGCACGTAATGCGATGGTCGGACCGTCACCGCCTTTGATTCGACCGACGACCCCATTGCCGCCAACGTGCTCACGTACTTCAATCCCAAGTTCACGGAGATACGAGGCAATCATCTTTGGTGTTTCGACTTCTTGAAAAGACAGTTCAGGATATTGGTGAAAATGGCGTCTTAGGGACACCATTTCTTCGAACAACTCGGTCAAACGTACTTCGGCATGCGTGACGATCATTGCGAACACTCCTTTGTGGTTACCATGTCAAGAAATGAATTCATTTACAAATTGTTATGAAAGTTAAGCTTATCTTATACGAGTAAAGGGAATTAATACAGGAGAAAATGAAGAAATGAGGTGCCAACATGGGGTGGATTATTGCGATTGTAGCGGTTGTCGTGCTTGTACTCATCTATTTTTCGATGTACAACGGGCTCGTCAAATATCGAAATTGGGTCGATGAGGCATGGGCTCAAATCGATGTACAGTTGAAGCGGCGGTATGATCTGATTCCGAACTTGGTCGAAACGGTGAAAGGCTATGCGAAACATGAACAAGAAACGCTTACAAAGGTCGTCGAACTGAGAAACCAGCTCGGAGAAAAGTCGAATCGTCAAGACCAGATGGCAGTGAACGATCAATTGAGTGGAGCACTGAAAAATCTCTTCGCGCTTCGTGAGGCGTACCCAGATTTGAAGGCGAATGAGAACTTCAAGATGTTGCAGGAAGAATTGACGCAGACAGAAAACAAAGTGGCGTATTCGCGCCAGCTCTATAATAATACGGTCATGAAATATAACACGAAAATCGAATCGGTCCCGACGAACATCATCGCTTCCGTCCATCATTTCGAAAAGCGCGATATGCTCGAGGCACGTGCCGAAGAGCGCGAGAACGTTCGCGTTTCGTTTTGATGAATCGAGGTGGCGCGTATGCTCCTCTATGAACAGATTCGAAAGAATAAAGTGAAGACGGTCTTCATCGTCACAGGGTTTGTCCTATTCGTCCTTCTCGTTGGGGCGGCGATTTCCTACGTCAACTACGGGGACGCAGTTCCAGGTTTAATTTTCACACCTATTTTCTCGTTGTTTTATGTCGGTATCGTCATCATGTCGAGTACGAACATCGTCATGAAGATGAATCGGGCGCAAGAAGTGACATCGGTGGAAGAGCACCGCTTTTTATGGCATACGGTCGAAAACATGGCGATGGTCGCGCGAGTGCCGATGCCGCGCATCTTTATCATCAACGACCCATCGCCAAACGCATTTGCGACGGGGTTGAAGCCAGAAAAGGCGGCTGTCGCCGTCACGACGGGACTGTTGGATCGATTATCGCGCGAAGAAATAGAAGGGGTGATTGCGCACGAGGTCGCGCATATTAAAAATTATGATGTCCGACTCTCGACGGTCACGCTCGCACTCGTTTCAGTCATCGCTATCATGAGCGATATCGGGTCGCGCATGCTGTTCTTTAGAAGTATCGGTGGAAGACGCGATCAAAACCAGAATCCCATCCTTTTGATCATCGGACTCGTCTTGTTGGTGTTGGCACCGCTCATCGCGATGCTCATCAATATGGCGATTTCACGGAATCGTGAGTTTTTGGCAGATGCGAGTGGGGCGGAACTGACCCGCAACCCGGATGCTCTCGCCTCAGCGCTTGAGAAGATTGCGAACGTCGAGACACCGGTCGAGCAAGCGTCGAGTGCCTCGGCACCACTTTACTTCTCCGATCCACTCAAGAAGAAAGTGAGTGGTCTATTCTCAACACATCCCGATCCGGTCGAACGCATTTCCCGACTTCGTCAAATGTAGTCAGAGCCTGTCCGGTTGCGGCAGGCTCTTTATGTTACACTGAACTGGGAAAATAAGGGGGTGGATGAGTTGAATAAAAAGATATACATAGGTTTAGGCGGCGCTTTACTAGTCGCATTATTTTTATTTGGGCTAGGGCCATATATTGTACATACAGTACTTAAGGTTTTCATGTGGCTCACACAGTACATCTTACCGTGGATCTTCCTCTACTATTTCATTCAATTTTATAAACAATATACAGCCAAACAAGAAAAGCCACCTGAATGAGGTGGCTTTCGACGTTTATCCGGCGCGGTGGCTACGGATTTTTTCAATCTCATCGAGGACGAACTGAACGTTTGTGCCGACAATGACTTGAATATGGTTTGGACTGACGACTTTGATTCCCGGAATACCGGCTTTTTTGATTTGATCTTGGTTGACCGTATCCATGTCTTTGACATCGACGCGTAGGCGTGTGATGCACGACTCGATGCCTGTGACGTTGCTGTCACCGCCAAGACCGTCATAAATCATATGTGCCATTGCTGAGTATTCGCTACCTGAAGCTGATGCGACCGGAGCGACTTTCGCTTCACCGTCTGCCGTCTCACTTGCAACCGCATCGACGACTTCATCTGGTTCACGGCCTGGCGTCGCCAAGTTGAGCTTCACAATCATAAAGCGGAAGATGACGTAATAAATGACTGCGAACACGAGACCTTGAACGATGAGCATGTACGGTTGGTTCGCAAGCGGCAAGCGTGAGCTCAAGATAAAGTCGACCAAGCCTGCGCTGAATCCAAAGCCAGCTGTCCATTGGAACGTTGCTGCAACGAAGAGCGAAATTCCTGTAAGGACTGCGTGTACAAGGTAAAGAACAGGAGCGAGGAACATGAATGAGAACTCGAGCGGTTCTGTTACACCTGTGAAGAATGAAGCGAATGCCGCTGCGAGAAGAAGTGAAGCGGCTTGTTTTTTCCGTTTCGTTTTCGCTGTGTGGTACATCGCGAGTGCTGCGGCCGGGAGACCGAACATCATGATTGGGAAGTAACCTGCTTGGTACATCCCCGTTACACCTTTTTCACCTTGACCTGACCAGAAGTTTCCGATGTCGTTGATTCCTGCGACGTCGAACCAGAATACAGAGTTGAGGGCGTGGTGAAGGCCGGTTGGAATCAAGAGGCGGTTAAAGAATCCGTAAAGTCCGGCACCGAATGCGCCAAGTTTTGAAATCGATTCACCGAAACCGACGAGACCTGTATAGACGACCGGCCAGATGAAGTAAAGAGCGACCGATACAAGAATCATCGAGAAGGCTGTCATGATTGGTACGAGACGCTTCCCACTAAAGAAGGCGAGAGCATCTGGCAATTTGACTTGACTGAAGCGGTTATACATGGAAGCGGCGACGAGACCGGATAGAATCCCGACAAAAGCATTCCCAATCTTACCGAATGCCGGGTTGACGGCTTCTACGTCGATTCCTTGGAACAATGCTACCGTTCCTGCTGAGAGAAGCGTTGTGACCGTCAAGAAGGCAACGAGTCCACTTAGTGCTGCTGAACCGTCACGGTTCTTAGCCATTCCGAGCGCGACCCCGACTGCGAACAGAATTGGGATGTTATCAATAATAGCGGCCCCTGCCTTAATTAAGAATGCAGCGGCAATGTTTTCAGATCCCCAGCCGACTGGGTCAATCCAATAACCAATCCCCATGAGAATGGCAGCAGCCGGTAGTACGGCGACCGGTAACATGAGGGAACGTCCGAGACGTTGGAAAAAGTTCATCATTGTTGATTTCCTCCTTTTTGATGGTGTTGATCTTGTAGACGTTGGATGTGAAGCGTGATATAACCAAGTTCTGACTCGGGCAAGACGATGCCATAGGTCTCTTCCATTTCTTTTGCGACATCTGATGCACACGCATAGGCAGACGTGAACTTCGTCTGAATCATGCGGAGCATGTCTTCATCAATCGTATGATGATCGTAATGGTTGACCCGATCCATGACGAACCGTAAATGAGTTAATAATCGTTGGTAGGATAAGTCATCTTCTTCAATGGATACATCGAGTCGTCGTGAAATCGATTGAATCATGTCGCGGACAATTGTTGTCTGTTTGACCGTCTTGCGTAAATCACCTCCTTTCACTTTCATCGTATGAATATGAAGCGCGATGAACGCAGCTTCGTCTTTCGGCATTTGGACGTTGAGCTTTTCAGCGATATGCTCAATCGCCCATAGTCCAATCTCATATTCATTCCGATAGAGGATTTTAATCTCGTTCAACAGTTTGTTGCGTAATGAGATGCCATCCATTTCCCGCTCGATGGCGAACGAGATGTGGTCGGTCAAGACAATGTGGATATGTTCGTTGAACGATGTCTCGAGACGTTTTTCCGCATAAGAGATAATGTCCTCGGAAACGGTGAAGTGTTCAACGGGAATCCGACTCAATAACTGTTGGAACTTGTCATTCTCTGGCATGATGAACAACTTTTCGATTTTATGGGGATTGACGATGTCGTTCTTCGCTTTTTTAAACGCGACGCCAGGGCCAATCGCAATCTTTTCTTCACCCTCGTCTGAGACGATGACCGCATTGTTGTTTAGAATCTTTTTGATTTTAATCATGTGTCCTCCTTATTCCGGAGTCACGCTTCCACTCGGGCGACAATCGTCTTGCCCGGAACAGCTTCCTTCGTGAACGTGAAGGCGTAATGATGGGCAAGTGCGCCACCATTCGTCACGACCATTGGCGTGACCGTGTCCTTACCAGCTTGATGAATTTGCGCCAAGTCTGCTGTGAGTAACAGCTGTCCCGTCTTGACGTGGTCGCCCACATCTACTTGAAGATCAAACGGTCGACCTTCGAGTTCAACGGTATCGAGTCCGACGTGTATCAAAATCTCAGCCCCATCCTCGGTCCGAATGCCGATGGCGTGCTTTGTTGGAGCGATTTGTACAATCTCTCCATCAGCCGGTGAGACGACGGCACCGTCTGTTGGTGTGATGGCAATGCCATCGCCCATCATTTTTTCACTAAAGACCGGGTCCGCAACTTGTTCGAGTGGAATGACGTCTCCTTCCATTGGTGAGTGCAGTGTCGGTTTGTGTCGATTCATTAACTTATTCCATAGCATGTCTACTACATCCTTTCTTGAAACAAAACACCGAAAAACAAAACAGGCATGGAGTATAGACGGGTGGCATGCACCGTACGTCTTACCCCATGCCTGATCGAATCAGTCACATGTGATCACTATTCGTTTCTTCACGTTCAACATAACATGTGTTGGTTTGAGACACAAGTCTTTTTTTGAAAGCGTTCTCTAAAATTTTACAAGGGAACGAATCTATTGTATAGTAAGGGCGAATCTAAGTAAGAAAGGTGTTGCATGTTGATGAGTGAGGTTGTATCTGCCTAACGAACTGAAAAATGTCGGATGACACGTCTTTTTGTCATGCCGTCATGTTCCGTTACAGATACCGCCCATCAAAAACTGCCAGACACCCGTCTGTCTTTTTGCGTTGGTCGTCATCGACCGACGCTTTTTTGTTTGCGCGGTATCTCGATTCTATCATTTGAGGAGAGAGAAACATGAACGAACAAACATTTGAAAAATTACAATACAACGAATTGATGATGAAAGTAGAACGCTTCTGCATCAGCGGATTCGGGAGACGATTACTCAGACAGCAACGCCCAACGAGCCACATTACGACGGTGAAGAAGCGCCTGCAAGAAACATCCGAAGCCCGAGCGATTTTAGATGCGACGTCACACGTCCCGTTCATCGGTGTGTCTGACATGGAGACCATTATCGGAAAACTGCAACGAGGCATCCAACTCGAGGCAACAGAGCTTGAAGCGGTCGCCGAGTTTTTACGAGGGGCACGCAAACTCAAGCGATTCATGCTCGAGCATGAATTCTTTGCGCCGCTTCTTTCGGCTTATGCTTCAGGAATGGGCGAATGGCGGACGTTAGAAGAAGACATCACACAATCGATTCGAGCCGGACAGGTCGTCGATGAAGCATCAAAAGAGTTGAAGCGGATTCGGAAGCAAGTCGACATTTTAGAAGGACGAATCGAGGAACGATTGAACAAGTTCTTAAAGAGCGCCGCCAATCGCGAGATGATCCAAGACGGATTCGTCACGAAAAAACAGGATCGCTTCACCATCCCAATCAAAGCTTCCTATAAGCATAAAGTGGCAGGGACGATTGTGGATACATCGAATCGTGGGACGACGGTCTTTATCGAACCGGAAGCGATCGCGAAGTTAAACGCTGAACTTGTCGTCAAGCGTACAGAAGAAGCGGTAGAGGTGTATCAAGTGCTAGCGACGTTGACGGGAGCGGTGACAGAAGTCCTTCCTGACATCGAATCGACGCTCGATGTCATCGCCCAGTACGATATGGTCTTCGCCAAAGGGAAGTACAGTCAGTCGATTGACGGGGTGACACCACACGTCAATGCGAGCGGTCGCATCCGATTGAAGCAAGTACGTCATCCACTTTTAGAAAGCGCCGTTCCACTCGACTTTGCCATCGGTACAGACTATCGCGGCTTGATCATCACCGGACCGAACGCCGGAGGGAAGACGGTCGTCTTGAAAACGATTGGACTCCTTAGTCTCATGACGATGACGGGACTGCATATCCCAGCTCACACCGATACGATCATTTCGACGTTCGATGAAGTGTTCGTCGATATCGGAGATAATCAAGACTTGGAATCGGCACTCAGTACATTCTCTGCACACATGTACAATGTGGCGAATATCATGCAGACCGCTGGAAAACGTTCGCTCTTGTTATTCGATGAGATTGGGAGCGGGACGGAACCGAATGAAGGGGCGGCTCTTGCAATTGCCATCTTGGAAGCGGCATATAAACGGGGCGCAATCGTTGTGGCATCGACACATTATGGTGAAATCAAATCCTATTCTGAAGCCCACCCAGATTTCATGAACGCTGCGATGCAGTTTGATCCGGAAACGCTCGAACCGAAATATCGGCTGATCATGGGGCAGTCTGGCGACAGCAACGCTCTTTTTATCGCCCGTAAGATGAGGCTGCCGGAATCGATTTTGAAACAGGCATCCCGTTATATGAACGAGAAAACGTATGATATTACGAAAGTCGATGATTCTAAAATTACGCGAGAAGTGGAGATGGCCCCGCTTGAAGAAACAGAGCATTTTGAAAAAGGTGACCGTGTCCGCTTGTTAGAGACGAATCAAGTCGGTCTTGTCTATTCGTTTGATGCATCGCGTCGACATGTCCGAGTGTTCGTAGATTTGGAATATGTAGAGTTGCCGAGCCGCCGCGTTCGTCTTGAGGCACGTGCAACAGAACTCTATCCGGCTGACTATGATTTAGATACGTTATTCACGACGTATCAGGAGCGTAAGGAAGCCCACGACTTTGCTCGAGGATCAAAGAAAGCGTTACGACGAGTAGAGAAAGAGATCCGAGAAAGGAAGAAACAAGAGCAATCTAACCGGAAATAAAATGTCTAGATTCATTTAGAAAGGGCGGCCACCGCGAGTGGCTGCCCTTTTGACTTATAAGCTATTGCTTTGATTTTCTACGTTGCTGTCGCTCTCTGTTGAAGCATCGTCATCTGAAGAAGTTGAGTCGTCATGGTGTGGACCGTGACCATGGCGACCACCTTCACGTCCACCGCGCATACCACGAATATCTTCCAAGTCATCGTAACTTGTCACATCGGCAAACCGTTCTTTGTGGTCCGCAAGGATTTGATCCGCGTCTTCTTGCGTCAAGTTTCCTTCTTCCACAGCGGTTGCGAGTTTTTCTTCATGCGACGTCATGATCGCGTCGATGAACGCTTCAATTGAAATCCCTTTTTCTTCTGCGAGTTCAGGGAGAGATTGCCCGTTTTCGCGAGCCACATCCACTTCTTCTTGCGTTAAACCGAGCGCTTCGATGAGAGCGGCATGCCCTGCTTCTCGGTCACCGAACATACCAGGCCCTCGTTCACCACGTTCGCATTGTGTGGATGCTGTCGTTGTCGATTCATCAGTCGTCGTGTCATTCGTCGCGGCATATACGCCTGTGCCTGAGACGGCCAATAGACCGGCTAAGGCGATTGCTAGTTTTGTTGATTTCATGTGTATCTCCTCCTTTGTTACTTCAATTGTAGGACTGAACGCTTCGGAAGTTGTGAGGGAGTTGCAAGATTTCTGCAAATTGTCTTTGGGAAACGGTGGGACGTTTGATGGGTACGATATAATGGATGTGGAGGCGATATGAGATGAACGTACTCGTTGTGGAAGATGAACTAAAACTGGCGGACGGCATGTCCCGCTTTTTAACATATTCCGGATTTGAGGTGACCGTGGCGATGACTTTGAGTGAGGCGAAACAACAGTTGCATCAACGGTTTGATGCAGTTTTATTGGATGTTCGACTCCCTGACGGAGAAGGTTGGACCTTGATTCCGACATTAAAAGCGCAACAGCCCGCACCTGCTATTATCCTGACGACGGCTCGTGGTGAGGCGGATGATCGCGTGTTCGGATTGGAACTTGGCGCAGACGATTATTTAGTCAAACCCATCGTTTTAAAAGAGTTGGAGATTCGACTGAAACGTCTCGTCAAACAAACCGATATGATTCAATTTGGAACGCTCACCATCGACGTCAAATCGAGAATGGTACAAGAGAACGGACATCCGCTTCGATTAACGAACAAAGAGTATGAGTTGTTACTGTATCTTTGGAAACATGTCGGGGAGGCGTTAGACCGGAACCGTTTGCTCGATGAGGTGTGGGACTACGCATTCGTCGGAGATACACGAACGGTCGACACCCACATTAAACAACTGCGTGACAAATCGCCGACCTTGAAAGAACAGTTGAAGACGGTGCACCGGGTCGGTTATCGATTAGAGGAACTGTCATGAATCGATTAATGAAGAAGTTACTTTGGACGGCCATTCTACCACTTGCAGTGATGGCACTTTTAACATTCGGACTCACGTCATTATTGATTGGACGCTTCGCAGAAGAGGAGACGTACGCACAATTGGAGCGCGAGGCGGCGATTGTGTATGAAGCCATTCAAGAGAGCCGTGGAATCCCGGGGCAACTTGACGTGCTTGTATTTCAAAATGGGCAGCGTATCGAGTTCGAACGAGGCGGACGGATGCATCGCATGATGCCAATCAACCTCGATCCGAATGATTTAGCGATTCAGGACGAAGTGGGTGTAAATGGTACCCGCTTCTTGACGTATCTGAAAGAAGAAGGGGACATTCAAATCGTGACATATAGTCCCGTTCCGTTTTCAAATCCACAATTCCAGCAAATCTACCTCATCTTAGCGGGTGGGTTTATTCTGGCCCTACTTGTCGCAATCGCTGTCACGTATTGGATGAGTCGTCGGCTCACGCAACCGCTCGTCGAGTTGAAACAAGCGACCGCATCCATTATGGAGGGGCGACACGATATTAGCTTGCCGAGCGTGACGAACGATGAGATTGGGGATTTGACCGTCACCATCGGACAGATGAACACGTCACTTCAAGAAAAAGAGGCGCTTCAAAAATCATTTATCTCTGGGGTCACACACGATGTGCGTACACCGCTCGCTATCGTTCGAAACGAGGCGGAACTATTAGAGCTCGGTGTCGTCCATGAAACAGAGATGGCCACAACCGGTAAAAGCATTACCGAGGAAGTGGACCGGATTGACCGACTCGTCAATCAGATGCTCGAATACTCTAAATTGTCCGCAGGTTCGATTCCACTTGAAATGGAATCGATTCAACTGGATGAATTGGTTCGTCGGTTGACACCACGCATGTCTGAGTTGTTCCGACAAAAAGACGTGACACTCGACCTCCGACTCGAAACGGTATCAATCCAAGCTGATCGATTGGCGATGGAACGAGTGCTCTCAAATTTCATAAGCAATGCGTATGAGGCGAGCCCTGTCGGGGGAAGAATCACCATCACTCTAACCCCGAAGCGATTAGAAGTGACCGACGAAGGAAACGGGGTTGATCCTTCCATTCAGCATGCGATATGGGATATGTATGTGAAAGGAGATCGCTCCAACGGCCATGGTTTAGGTCTCGCTATCACGAAATTACTTCTTGACGCACAAGGACTTTCTTATGGCGTCGATTCAGATAAGGGGGCAACATTTTGGATCGAATGGACATGACTTTATTTTTGCGTGGGGTACGGTTAGAGGGGGAACGCATTCATTCAACGGGTTATCCGTACTCGTTACCAATCTTTCAGACACTCGATGAACTGACGTTTCATCATCCTGTCACGTTTCTTGTTGGAGAGAACGGGAGTGGGAAATCGACGTTGATTGAAGGGATGGCCGTGGCGGCCGGATTCAATCCGGAAGGCGGGGCGCCGTCCTTCCAATTCGAAACAGAGTCGACACATAGCTCGTTGTATGAGGCGTTGCGTCCGATTCGAGGGCCGTATCGACCAAAGGATGGCTTTTTCTTACGCGCCGAGACGGCATACCAGCTGTCGAGTTATGTAGATGAGATGGCGAAATTAGGACGAGATCCTGAGCGGTTTTATGAATCATACGGCGGACGTTCTCTTCATGAACAGTCGCATGGGGAAGCGTTTCTCTCCCTCATGTTGCACCGATTTCGTGGAGAGGGGCTTTACATTTTGGATGAGCCGGAGGCCGCATTGTCTCCGATGCGCCAACTGACGATGCTCGCACGCATGCATGAACTTGTCCAGTCCGGGAGTCAATTTATCATCGCGAGTCATTCACCCATCTTGATGTCGTATCCGGGTGCGATGATTTTACAAGTGGAAACGGGACTCTCCCCGACGTCGTTTGACGACCTCGAGCACGTGAGGGTGATGCGTGACTATTTACAGGCACCGGAACGGATGCAGCGAATCTTGTTTGAAGAGTAAAAAACGGTCACGATGTAAGCGGTTTACTTTTTATGTTGACGTCAAGATTTATAGGGAGTATGCTTATATCGAAAAGAAGAAAATCCACTTTAGGATTGTTACTGGTGATGCAGGCAAAACCTAAATTGACGCCACGACTGTATGTTGGACGTTGGTGTGAATTTAGGTTTTTTTCTTTTTAGTTCAGTCGAATGAGAGTGAGGTGAGGAGACCATGCAGATTTCAAAAGTGTTCAATAATAACGTCGTAGCAATTGATGCGAACGGTCAAGAACAGGTCGTGATGGGGCGCGGGATTGCATTTCAAAAACGGCCAGGCGATCCGATTGACCAGACGCGAATCGAAAAAATCTTTACGCTCGAGAGTAAAGAAAGCTATGAGCGTTTCGTTCACTTTTTAAATGAAATGCCGACGGATGAGATGGAGACGGTGAAACAGATTGTCAGATTAGCCGAAGAGCGATTAAAACAACCTATTCATGATTCGCTCTACGTGACGCTAGCGGACCACCTTCATTTCGCGCTTAGTCGGTATCAGGATGGAATCCAGATTCGTAACCCTCTCGTTTGGGAAGTGAAACGATTTTATGCTCCGGAGTTTGCTGTCGGCAAAGAAGCGGTAAAATTGATCAATGCGCAACACGAGGTCAACCTGGATGAAGATGAGGCCGTTGCGATTGCCTTACATCTCGTCAATGCGACGATGTCTGGTGTGAAAGGTGAAAACCTGCATCTCGTAACGGAGATGACAAAAGCCACCCAAGCCATTTTGACCATTATCACGTATCATTTTCAAATCGAGCTGGATGAAGAGTCATACGCCTATTCTCGATTTTTGACTCATTTAAAGTACTTTGTGCAGCGCCTCGCATCGGGGGAAAAGGTCAAGTCCACAGGTGACGAAACCTTGTTCTTGATGGTGAAGCAGAGATATCCTGAAGCGTTCGAATGCGTTGAAAAAATCGCTGGATTGATCGCGACGAAATATCGTTATGATGTATCGATGGACGAACGGCTGTATATGATGATTCATATCGAAAACTTAATGAAAGAACGTCGATCCTAAGGATGGTTACTGATGACGCAGGCCAAACCTAAATGACTACACCTTTATTTGTGTAGTGATTTAGGTTTTTCTTTTTATCCAAAAACATGAGGAGTGAACAAGATGGACCAATATAAACAACTGGCAGAGACGATTGTGCAGCATGTCGGTGGGAAAGATAACGTCAAAAGTGTCTTTCACTGTGCGACACGACTGCGTTTCAAATTAAAAGATGAATCAAAGGCAAATGCGACTACGCTGAAGGAACAAGACGGCATCATCACGGTCGTTCAAAGTGGAGGACAATTTCAAGTCGTCATCGGGAACAATGTACCATACGTCTACAAAGAGGTTGTCGATGTTGGTGGTTTCCAGACATCTTCGACTGATGATGAAGAAAAATCAGGAGTATTCAACCGATTGATTGATGTGATTGCTGGAATCTTTACGCCGATTCTCGGACCGATGGCAGGTAGTGGTCTGTTGAAAGGGTTACTCGCCATCCTTGTCGCGTTTGGACTATTGACAGAAGAAATGGGCACATATGTCGTCTTGAATGCCGCGGCGGATGCACTATTTTACTTCCTACCCGTGATCTTAGGACATTCAGCGGCTAAGAAATTTGGTGGGAACCCGTATATTGGGATGATTATCGGTGGGGCGCTTGTCTATCCATCGATTGTGGCCATTCAAGGAGCCGGGGAGGCCTTGACGTTCCTCAATGTGCCTGTCGTCTTAATGAGTTATGCGTCTTCGGTTATCCCGATTATTTTGGCGACATACGTTTCTTCAAAAGTCGAAACATTCTTTAACCGTCATACGCATGAAGCTGTACGAAACTTCACAACACCGATGATGGCGTTGTTACTCGTTGTCCCGTTGACGTTTTTAGCAATTGGACCGGTTGCGACGTATGCGAGTCAAGGTTTAGCGAATGGTTACTCGTTCTTGTATGAGTTGAGCCCAACCATCGCCATCGCGTTCATCGGTGCGTTCTGGCAAGTGCTTGTCATGTTCGGTCTCCATTGGGGACTTGTACCAATTATAATCAATAACTTATCGGTTGTTGGTACGGATACGATTGTTGTCGGTGTATTGATGGCCACGTTCGGTCAAGTAGGGGCAGTTCTAGCTATTACCTTAAAAGCCAAAAACCCGAAAGTGAAAGGATTAGGAACATCTTCCACGATTGCAGGTGTGTTTGGAATTACGGAGCCGGCTATCTATGGCTTGACGCTTCCCCGTAAAAAACCATTTGTGTTTGGGGTTGTGGGTGGAGCGGCTGGTGGTGTCGTAGGAGGTTTGTTCGGTACGGCGGCTTATGCGATGGGAGGCCTCGGAATCTTTAGCATCCCAGTCATGATTCCTCCAACGGGTGTCGATTTAGCCTTCTATGGAGCATTTATCGGAATGGCGGTTGCAACAGTAGTCGCTCTCGTCTTGACGATGGTCTTCCACAAAGAAGAAACGACCGTCGAGTCGACAGAAAAAGTGGTTGTACAATCAATCTCTGAACAAGTCGGCTTTCCTGTATCGGCTCCATTGAAAGGAGAAGTCGTGTCGCTTGAAACGGTTCGTGATGAAGTGTTCTCAAGCGGGGCGATGGGGAAAGGGATTGCGATTATGCCTTCAGAAGGCGCGGTATATGCACCGTTTGACGGAGAAATCGTCACGGTCTATCCATCGAAGCATGCAATCGGTCTTCGATCTGATACAGGTGTGGAAGTATTGATTCACATTGGATTAGATACGGTCAAGCTAAATGGACAGTATTTTGAAACGGTCGTTACGGACGGTCAGAAAGTGACAGAAGGAGAACTGCTCGTCCGATTCGATATAGATGCTATCGCTCGTGAAGGGTATGACACCATCACCCCGATTATCGTAACAAACACCGAACATTATCTCGATGTCTTACCGGTTTACACAGGTGTGGTTGAAGCCAATCATGGCGTATTGCGTGTCATTGTATAACAAAGGAGGAGACAGTATGAAACAAGTATCAAGTGAATTTCTATGGGGCGGGGCTACTGCGGCCAATCAGTTAGAAGGTGGTTATCAAGAAGGTGGTAAAGGACTTTCGATTGCTGACGTGATGCCAGGCGGAAAACAGCGAATGAAGATTATCCATGATCCGACGTTTGATTTTGAATTACATGAAGAGTATTCATACCCGAACCATGAAGGAATCGACTTCTATCATCGTTATAAAGAAGATATTGCCCTCTTTAAGGAAATGGGATTCAAGACGTTCCGCATGTCAATTGCGTGGTCACGAATTTTCCCGAACGGAGATGAAGTGGAACCGAATGAGGAGGGACTCCAATTCTATGATCGTGTGATCGATGAATTAGTCGCCCAAGGCATTGAACCACTCGTGACCATCTCCCACTATGAGATGCCCCTACATCTTGCGAAGCATTATGGGGGATGGCGAGACCGTCGCTTAGTCACATACTTTGAACGATACAGTCGTGTCTTGTTCGAACGTTATAAAGGGAAGGTCAAATACTGGTTGACGTTCAACGAAATCAACGGGGCACAGTTCATGCCGATGCTCAGTCTAGGGATTGCGGTTCGGGAAGAAGAGAATACGTTACAGCTCACCTATCAAGGATTGCATCACCAACTGGTCGCAAGTGCCCTTGCGACAAAGGCGGCCAGAGAGATTGACCCATCGATGCAAATCGGATGTATGCTCATTGCGGCTCCGGTTTATCCGTATAGTTCAAACCCGGATGATGTTTGGTATGCTCACGATGCAGAACGGATGATGAACTTCTTCTGCGGAGACGTCCATGTACGCGGCAAATATCCGAGCTTTGCGAAACGATTCTTCCGAGACAATGGCATTGAACTCGCCATGGAAGATGGCGACCTTGATATCCTCAAAGAGAATACTGTCGACTTCTTCTCACTCAGTTACTACATGTCGCGCACTGAAAAGGCTGAAAAAGGTCAGGATGAGGCGGAAGGTAATATTATGAGCGGGGTCAAGAATCCATACTTACAGGCGAGTGACTGGGGATGGGAAATTGATCCGACAGGACTCCGCGTCATCTTGAACAAGTTATATGAGCGTTATGAGCTCCCATTATTCATCGTTGAAAACGGGCTAGGTGCTTATGACAAAATTGAGTCGGACGGAACGATTCATGATGACTATCGCATCGATTACTTACGTGATCACTTGAAAGGGATGATGGATGCAATCGACGATGGAGTCGAAGTGATGGGATACACGAGTTGGGGGTGTATCGATTTAGTGAGTGCTTCGACAGGTGAGTACAGCAAACGGTATGGTTTCATTTACGTGGATCGACATGACGACGGTACCGGTACGTTAGAACGAAAACGGAAAGAGTCGTTCTTCTGGTATCAAGAGGTGATTCGTTCACAAGGTGCGAGCTTATACGAAGAAGAATCAGTCAAATGAAAAAGCGGCCTCGGCCGCTTTTTCATGCTTTCGTGATTTTTCGCAATAAGATGATCGCGAGACTAATGCCCCCAGCGATCAACATATACAAGATAATTTCCATCCAAGTGTTCATTCGTCGTCTCCATCCGCAAAGATTGCGAGCTCCCCTTGTGGCATCGCGACCAACAGATAGGCGTCTCCACCAAGTGGTCTCGCGTCCCCTGCTTGCCAGCACTCAAAGTGTTCTTGATATCCATTGATGAAGAGAAGGGATCCGGATTCAAATTCCAGTTCGAGGTGGGGGTGTTCGTCACCGAGACGTACTTGATGGATGCGCTCTCTTCTTAAGCGCATGAGCTGTTCGAGTTGTTCACCTTCGTCAAACGTATTTTGCGTCGCATGGACATGCCACGGTCCCTCGATGGAGATCCAAGATTCCAGTCCTTGACGACTGAAATAGAGAAGATGATGGTTCGGACCAGAACCGAAATCGATTCCGACAAAAGAAGAGGCGGTAAAGAGGTGATGCAAAATAGATGTCGCTTGTTCGTGCTCTGTGGTAGACACACCGTCACCTCACTTTAAAGAGTTGTTATCATTATCATTTCACGTTACCACGCTAAAGTAAACGAATCTAACTCAATCTAGAAAAGAAACTGTAGATGATTCGAAAAGTATAATATTGATTTATTTCACATTTCTGTATACGAAAAAAACGGACATTCACGATGAATGTCCGTTTTTTTCAAACCTCATTATGCTTCGACAAAGGCAGCGCCGATCACGCCCGCATCTCCTGACAATTGAGTGAGGCAGAGACGCGTTTTTCCACTAGCATGTGGATACATTTTATTCGAGACTGCTTGTTGTAATTCGTTCCAAAATAATGAGGCCGACATCATGACGCCGCCTCCTAATACAATCACATCAGGATCGACAGTATGAATGATGTTAGCTAGTCCGCTAGCCAGTTCCTCGACGAAGTGATGGCGGTACTCGTCATCTGATAATAGCGAAGGGACGTTTGTATATCCTTTTTCGCTTGCGCGACTCATGAGCGCGGTACCACTTGCGAGTGATTCGAGAGAGCCTCGATTCAGTACAGGATGAACTGGTCCGTTCGAACGGATAATCATGTTTCCGATTTCACCGGCACTGCCGTTCGCCCCTCGAATGATTTGATGTTTATAGACATAACCGCCACCGATTCCAGTGCTGACTGTTACATAAAAAATAGCATCGAAACCTTTTCCTGCCCCAAATTTGGCTTCTGCGAGAGCTGCCGCGTTCGCATCGTTTTCAAGGGTGACAGAAAAGCCGAGGCGCTGTGTTAAAGGCTCAACGATTTTTTGATTGTGCCAATTCGGGAGGTTTGGAGGCGTTAAAAACATCCCTTGTTTCAAATCGAGTGGACCGGGAGCCACAATCCCAACATGCCGGATATTGAATTCAACATTGAATTGATGAATCGCAGTCTCAATAGATTGTAGTGCCTCTTCGAAAGGAAGTTGAGGCTGCGTGTTAAACGTGAGTTGTTTCATTACTTCACCTTTGAGTGAAACAGCCGCAATCCGAGTGTTCGTCCCTCCTAAATCAATCCCGATTCGGACAGCTTGTTTTTCATCGGAAGGAACACCAGTCACTAGACAAATCGCTTCTCCCTCAATCAAGAACGACTCATTGGCCGGGAGAAGGAGTGTACCTCCCGTAGGTACTTCCATCTCATCAATGATTAATGTTCCTTGCACGACAGATAGTAACCGGAACGTGTCGGTCGAAATCTTTTCTTTCGCTGTAACATGCCATTTTTCCACGAAGAAGAATGGATTCTTCGTCAAACGTGTTCGAAAGTGATCGAGTTGACGGATTGGTTCACTATAGCCAAGGTGAGGGACGAAAGAAGCGAGAATGCCCTTTTCTACGTGAAGTTCACGTGAACGACCGGTCGTCACATCCAGTCGCTCGTAATCGTATAGACGATAGGTTGTGTCCGAACTTTGTTGAATTTCCAGTACGCATACCCCTTTTGTCAATGCATGGACCGTTCCAGCTGGGACATAGAAAAAATCACCGGCATGAATCGATTTTCGTATCAAGCCGTGTTCCAAATCGCCTGTTTCAAGCGCTTTGTTGAAGTCTTCTGAGGTGGCATAGGAGTGACCGTAAATGAGTGTCGCATTTGCTGGAGCATCGAGAATATACCAACATTCATTTTTTCCATATGATTCGTTTTCGAGTTGTTCCGCTAACGAATCATCAGGATGAACTTGAATAGACAAATCATCGTTCGCATCAATCCATTTAATCAGTAGCGGAAACACGTCCGCTTTAATTTGAAACAACTCTGGATATTGTTGATAGAGTTCACGCAAAGAAAGACCAACGTAGGGTCCGGAAGCAACGGCTGAACTACCTTTTTCTAATGCAGAAGCCGTCCAAGCTTCACCGATCGAAGGGTCATTGAAATCGAAACCAAATTGCTTCAGACGCTCCCCTCCCCAAAGTCGCTGTTGATAGTGTGGTTTTAAAAGAATAGCGCTCATATCCTGTCCTCCTGTTAATTTGATATACACTTATGAATTTAAAAACTAAACAAAGTTTAAATCAAGTATAGACATGAAATAAATCATGTGTATAATAAAACATGTAACCGATTTCAAATAAGGAGTGAGGACACATGAAGAAAATCTTATTAGCGTGTAGTTCAGGGATGTCGACGAGTTTACTCGTAACGAAGATGAAAGATCATGCCACATCAATCGGGGATGAGGCGAAGATTTGGGCAGTCGGTCAAGATCAGGTCGTAACCGAGATGGACGAGGCAGATGTGATTTTGATTGGTCCACAAATGCGTTTCTTGTTGGATAAATTGAAAGCGCAAACATCAACACCGATTGAAGTGATCGATATGATGGCATACGGCACGGCGAATGGAAAAGCTGCATACGAACAAGCGATGAAATTAATGGGGTGAACAACGTGGAACAGGTAGACGAGTTAACCTTGGAGCAAATGGCATTCATGATGATTTTGCACAGTGGCAATGCGAGAAGTACGATTCAGGAAGCGATTCAACTGTATAAAACGAGTTCTTATGAAACGTTCGAAGAAAAGATTGATGAGGCACGTGGACAATTAAAAGAAGCACATCAAACACACTTTTCACAAATCCAAAGAGAAGCGAATGGAGAAAAAACAGACGTCTCTTTATTGCTTCTTCATGCAGAGGACCATTTAATGTCTACGCAAACAATGCTTGATTTGACAGCGGGTTTGGTCGAAATGGTCGAACAAAAGATTGTAAATCCTAATCAAGAAGGGTGAATCATATGTCACAGGACAATAAGATGTTCAACATGATCAGTAAACTGCTCATGCCGATGGCGACCTATTTAAACAACAGTCGCTATTTACAAGTATTGCGAGATGCATTCATGCTCGCTTTCCCGATTACCATGTTTGGGTCAATCATCGTCGTCATTGCAAACCTGCCGTTCCTCGACCGTTTCATGTCCGAGAGTACACTCAGTGTATTTAAAACATCACTCGGAAACGCACCATCTGCAACGATGGGGATTATGTCTATCTTTGTCGTCTTCGGTATCGGGTATTATCTATCGAAAAGTTATCAAGTCGAGGCTGTCTTCGGAGGAGCAATCTCGCTCGTGTCTTTCCTTCTCTTAACGCCTTTCTTGATTGAAGTTGACGGTATGTCAGAGGCAGTCGGGAATGTCCTTCCGTTGGATCGCCTTGGAGCGAAAGGGATGTTCCTTGCGATGATTACCGGATTCCTGTCCGGTGAGATTTATCGATTTGTCGTTCAAAAGAACTGGACGATTAAGATGCCGGATGGAGTACCGCCAGCTGTTGCGAAATCATTCTCAGCACTTGTTCCTGCATTATTAACCTTGACTGTATTTTTAACATTCAACATCATCGTGACGAACTTATTCAATACGAATCTTCATGACGTCATTTTCAACGTCGTTCAGCAACCGCTTGTGACATTAGGGAATGGTCTCATTCCAACGTTGATCGCAATCTTCTTCGTTCAGCTATTTTGGTTCTTCGGACTCCACGGTCAGGTCATCGTCAACTCGGTGATGGACCCGATTTGGAACACATTATCTGTGGAAAACTTGACGGCTTATACCTCGACTGGAGATGTTCCGAACATTATCAGTAAACAGTTCATCGAAATTTACACGGTAGGGCTTGGTGGTTCCGGATCTACACTTGCTGTCGTCGTGGCCATCTTGTTGTTCTTGAAATCGAAACAGTTGAAACAAATCGGGAAACTATCCCTCGGACCTGGACTATTCAACGTAAACGAGCCGGTCATCTTCGGACTTCCGATTGTTATGAACCCGCTCATCATGATTCCATGGATTGTCGCACCGCTCGTGACGGTAACGGTCACATATTTCGCGATGTCGACAGGCTTAGTCCCACCACCAACGGGTGTCGCTGTTCCATGGACTGTTCCAATGTTCTTGAGTGGTATCATGGCGACGAACTCGCTTGCCGGAGGTCTTCTTCAAATCGTGAACTTCTTCATTATTTTGGCGATTTGGTTCCCGTTCTTGAAATTTATCGACCGCATGAACTTGAAAAAAGAGTTAGAAGAATCAACAGATAAACAAGAAGCAGTGTAAACAAATAGAGAAAATAGAAATAAGGGAGAGATAAAAGATGACGAACCCGACACAAACACGAATGAAAGAGCAAAAGACCTATCAATTTCCGACAGATTTTTGGTGGGGAACGGCTTCTTCTGCTACACAGATGGAAGGTGCTGCTTTTGAAGGTGGAAAAGGATTGAACATCTGGGATTACTGGTACATGCAAGAGCCGAATCGCTTTTTCAATGGCGTAAGCGCAACAGAGGCTTCAAACTTCTATCATTTGTATGAAGAAGATATCGCATTGATGAAAGAACTCGGGCATAACACGTTCCGTTTCTCCATTTCATGGTCACGTCTTTTTCCAAAAGGTGTCGGGGAAGTAAATGAAGAGGCAATCACATTTTATAACAATGTCATCAATTGCTTAATCGATCATGGTATCGAACCGTTCATCAATCTGTATCACTTCGATATGCCGATGGCGCTTCAAGAACAAGGTGGTTGGGAATCACGGGAAGTCGTGGAGGCATATGTCACCTTTGCGAAGACATGCTTTGAGTTGTTTGGTGACCGCGTCGAGAAGTGGTTCACGCATAATGAACCGATTGTACCGGTAGAGGGTGGATATTTATATGATTTTCATTATCCAAACGTTGTTGATTTCAAGCGAGCTGTCCAAGTAGCGTACCACTCGATCTTATCGAGTGCGAAGGCAATCGAAGCGTATCGTGACATGGGACAATCTGGGCAAATCGGGATCATCTTAAATCTGACACCCTCATATCCGAGAAGTCAGCACCCAGCTGATTTGAGCGCAGCGCGCATTGCTGATGCGATGTTCAATCGCTCGTTCCTCGATCCATCTGTTTTAGGCACGTTCCCTCAAGAACTAGTAGAAGTACTGAAGTCTGAAGATGCGATGCCACAGATGGAAACAGGCGATCTTGAACTCATTCGAAAACATACAGTCGACCTGCTTGGCATCAACTATTACCAGCCGCGTCGCGTGAAAGCAAAAGCATCACTGCCGAATCCGGACGCACCATTCTTACCGGAAAACTTATTTGATTTTTATGAGATGCCTGGACGTAAAATGAATCCATATCGTGGATGGGAAATTTACGAAAAAGGAATCTATGATATATTAATCAATCTAAAAGAAAACTATGGTAATATTCCTTGCTTCATTTCAGAGAATGGAATGGGGGTCGAGGGTGAAGAGCGTTATCGTGACGAGAACGGAAGTGTCCAAGACGATTATCGAATTGATTTCATTCGCGAACATCTGAAATGGATGCATCAAGCGATTGAAGAGGGTTCGAACGTAAAAGGCTATCATCTTTGGACGTTCATGGACAATTGGTCATGGAGCAATGCTTATAAAAATCGCTATGGATTTGTAGGCATTGACTTAGATACGCAACAACGTACTGTAAAAAAATCAGGGCACTGGTTTAAACAGTTGATTGACGCTAATGGTTTTACAGAATAATGAAGTAAGCTGACAAAGACTACTCTTTGTCAGCTTTTTTTGATATATTGTACATATATGTCTATACATGAGGTGCTATATGTCTACTAAGAAAAAACCGAAATATGAAACCATTGCTGATGAAATTCGTAAAAGAATTATTGAACACGTTTATCCGCTAGAACATGCATTACCTGATGAAATCCATTTGGCCCAAGAGTTTGGGGTGAGCCGAATGACGATGAAACGTGCGCTTGAGATTCTCGTCATGGAAGGGCTGATTTATCGTAAACGTGGTAAAGGAACATTCATTTTACAGTCGAGCTTCCAAAAAGATCGCATCAACGTGATTAGTAAAGAAACGAGAGGGCTGACTCAAGTAATCGGAGATCGCTCGTTACGAAGTGAAGTCCTGAATTTTGAGGTAAAGTTTCCGTGTCAGGAAGTCGCCAATCATCTCATGATTGAGCTGACAGAACCGGTCTATGAAATACGTCGTGTGCGTTACGTAGACGATGAGCCGTATGTCATCGAATTGACGTACATGGTTGCTAACCTCATTACAGGAATCACACGTGAAATTTTGGAAAAATCCGTGTACGCGTATATTCAAGAAGATCTGGGTTATACGATTACAAGCTCGCATAAAGTGATTCGAGCAGATAAACCGGATGAGTACGATCAAGCTTACTTGAAGAATGATATCACTGAACCGATTATCGAAGTCGAGCAAGTGGTCTATTTAAGTAACGGGAAACCGTTCGAGTATTCGTTTGCCCGTCATCGATACGATAAATTTGTGTTTTCATCGGTCAATATTGTGAAGTAAAAGTCGCCGCGATGGCGACTTTTTCGTAAGGAGGACCCATCGTGGATGTGAAAATTGAACAAGCAGGATACGAGATAAGCGAGCCCGTCATCCAAGACATTTCGTTTGATGTACGGGCAGGTGAGATTTTAGGGGTGATTGGGTCGAATGGTGCGGGAAAAACGACTACCATCGCCTGTCTTACCGGAACGATTCCTTGGATGAAGGGAACGGTCGAGATGGAACGCTATGCGTTTATCCCGGAACAACCGGTCTACTATGATTATTTGACGCTATCTGAACATATCGCACTCGTCCAAGAATTAACGGGAATCGATTCCACAGAAAAAACGGAGGAGTTGCTACAGCTATTCCGGTTAGAGCATGTGACCGATCGGTATCTCTCCTCTTTTTCAAAAGGGATGAAACAGAAGGCGATGATTCTATTGGCGCTCATTCAAGAAGCGCGGGTATTGATTGTCGATGAACCATTTATCGGATTGGATGCGACGACGACGATTCAGTTACTTCGACTGTTAGAAGCGGAGCGTACGAGGGGGGCAAGTGTCTTATTAGTCACACACGTTCTTGATACGGCCGAGCGATTATGCGACCGATTCGTATGGATTGATGATGGACAACTGCTCGCGAGTGGGACGAAAGTGGAGATTCGTGAAGCGCTCGATACAGAGGGGATGACCTTGTTTGACATGATGGAAGATGTGGCGATGCGATGATTGCGAAACGATTGTTTTGGATGCGTGTCTCCCGGTACATAAAACAGCAATGGAAGACGGTCCGATTGATTGTCGACTGGACGATTTTTTTATACGGTGTCCTTCCTCTTCTCATATGGGCAGGCTATTCCTACTGGCAAGTCTGGGAAGGGAACTTCCCCTGGTTAGGTGACATCCCTTATTTTCTCTGGGCACTTCTGATTGGATGGTTCATGTGGCAAGACCGTATGTTTGTCTGGATTGAGCGTGCCGATCTCATCCTTGTGTCAAACCGGAGCATGATTCGGGATTTAAAAAGGTATTCGGTTTGGTATCAACTTACGCAACACGTGATTCAATATGGATGCTATCTGCTGTTGCTTGCACCGATTCTATACGTAAAAGGAAGGGACGTGGGCGAGATTCTCACGTTTGGGGCTGCACTTTTTCTACTCGCTTGGTGTCACGTATGGGTCCAGTATCATCTACGTCTCCGACACGCCCATCTCATGAAGCGATTTTTAATCGTACTCCTTGCTTTTGTAGGCGTGTATGCGTTATTGATTGAGTCGATATTGCTTAGTGTGTTGATCGGAAGCATCATGGTCACATTTGCGTTATACGTAGGGGAAGGATGGGTGTCGAAACATCCGAGTGTCGGTCGAGAAATTGAAATCGGAGAACGTGAGCGTGCCTCATTCGATCGTGTCCTGTTGACGACGTCAGGAGCCATCGAGAAGACGAGTGAGCGGAAACGTCCCTTGTATCGACCGAGACCGAATCGCTTCGGCACCGTCAGACGGACGATGGCACTCCTTATGTACTTCAGAACGCCGAGTCATCGGAATTTATGGTTTCGACTCATTCCGCTCGGGATCACGAGCGTGATTCTTCTCCCAAGTTGGTTCAAACTAGTGGTTCCGATTTATCTGTTGTATGTCGCCTATCAAGAACAGACGTCGTTCACGAGAGAAATGGAGCGACATCCATTCTTTCAATCCATTCAAGAAAGAGGTTCATCATGAACGAACAGCAGTATGAGCAACTGTTACAAATCGAGACGGCCAAACCTCAGCAAGGATTCCCGTCCTCAGCCGAGTATAACCGTTATGAACCGACTCCTTACGAAGCACTCGATTTGCTTCGGGATGCGTATCCGTTAGAGTCCACAGATACCATCGTGGATTTCGGTTCGGGAAAAGGACGTCTGCCGTTCTATTTAGCGTATACGTTTCGTGTCAGGGCAATCGGTGTCGAGATGGACGGTGGATTTCATGAGGAGGCACTTCAAAATTGGATGAGCTATACGAAGAAACATCGTAATCGGGGAAGTGTTCAATTGGAACAGGGATTCGCGGAGGGATTCATGATTCCACCGGATGCGAATCGATTCTACTTCTTTAATCCGTTCTCGGTGAACGTCTTCCGCCAAGTGATTGCCAACATCATCGAATCTGTTGAAACGGTTCCTCGCCCGGTCGATGTGATTTTATATTATCCGGCGGATGAGTACCTCCATTATTTGAACGACGAGACGCCTTTTCAGTACGTACAAACGGTGCGATTGCCGCTGAAGAATCTTCATGAGCGATTTTTGATTTATCGGTTTGATATGATGGAGTCATCTTGGTAATGGAGGAGTGAGCACGATGAAAAAGAAAGACATTTTAGAAGCGTATCGTTGGCGTCAAGCGACGAAAGCGTTCGATGCGGATCGTAAAATCAAAGAAGAGGACATGGAGTTCATTTTAGAGACGGGACGTCTTTCGCCGAGTTCGTTCGGATTCGAGCCATGGCAATTCGTCGTGGTGCGTCGGGAAGATTTACTCCAAAAGATTAAAGATCATGCATGGGGAGCGCAAGGTCAGGCACTGACTGCCAGTCACTTTGTATTGATCCTCGCAAGAACACCGAAAGCCATGCGTTACGATTCGGACTATATTCGTCATATCGTGACGGGTGTACAGGGCCGGACGGAAGAAGAATACGCACAGCGCGTGAAACGGGTGCAGGAGTTCCAGGAGGACGACTACCGTCTCTTAGACGATGAGCGTGTCTTCCAGGAATGGATCAAGCGTCAGACATATATTCCGCTCGGAAACATGATGACGGCTGCCGCACAAATCGAGATCGATTCATGCCCAATTGAAGGGTTCAATCAAGAGGAAATCGATGAGTTGCTCATCTCAGAAGGTGTGATGGAACGTGGGGAATGGTCACTTTCAGTCATGGTCGCATTTGGGTATCGAGCGCGCGACTTTGCACCGAAAACACGTCGTGATTTTAACGAAGTCGTCAAATATATCGGATGAAAAAAAGGTCAATCGCCTCCGCGATTGACCTTTTTGAATTATTTCCAGTCTGTGATGCGGTCGACTGGGAAACGGACTGATGGGTAACCTTCTTCGGCTGCTTTCCCGATAGAGAGAAGCATGACTGGGAGGTAACGCTCTTTGTCGAGACCGAACGCTTCAGCGATGTTCGCTTTATCATATCCACCGATTGGGTTTGTGTCATATCCGTGTGCGCGTGCGACGAGCATAAGCTGCATCGCAACGAGACCTGAATCGAGCATGATGCTATCTTTGATCATTTCTTTCGGTGCATCTTTGAAGATGCCTTTGATCATGTCGACTTGACGGTCACGGACCTCAGCCGGCATCATACCGCGCTCTACTGCTGTATCGAAAATCTCTTCTGTGTAATCTGCCATCTGATAGTCGGCGAAGAGTGCGATCACAGCTGAAGATGTTTCCACTTGGCGTTTGTTGAAGCTTGCGAGCGGGAGGAGTGTTTCTTTTCCTTCTGCGCTATCGATGACGACGAAGCGCCATGGCTGTAAGTTAAGTGATGAAGGAGCTGTTGTTGCTTCTTCAAGAATTTGTGTCATTTCTTCTTTTGAAATTTTGACGTTCTCATCGTATACACGAATCGAGCGGCGTCCTTTGACAATCTCCATAAAGTCTTTTTGTGTGGCAGTGTTCATATTGTAGTCTTCCTTTCATGGTCAATAGTATCTTGTAACATCGTTAGGGATGCTAATAACTGATGTTGATCCTCTACCTTCATGTTGACAAAAAGTCGGTCCGTTAAGCACTCTTTTTGCTCAGTCCAATGTGCAATTTGTTCACGACCATCGTCTGTCAATTCGACATAGATGACACGGTTGTCTTGTTCACAGCGTCTCCGCGTGATGAGTCCTTGTGTCTCTAACTGTTTCAAGTGTCGGGTGATGGCGGCATGGTCGACATCGACGCGTTGCTGCAATTCACGTTGCCGCAATGGACCGACATGATACAAGTTGCTTAAAATGTCATAGCGGCTCAAGCTGAGCCCGTCCATTTCAGAGTCGAATAATTGCCCCAATTCTTTTTGTACGGTGATGATGTGATAGAGAATTTGATCCCGAAGCGAGCAAGAATCTCGCATGCACATCGCCTCCTCAAATCATTGATGACTCAATCATTGATGGGTCACACAATGTATAGTAAACCCATCCTGACGATATTTCAAATAAAAAGTTTTAAAAAATAGGTTGTCAAACTGTTATATAATAATCTATATTATAACCAACTGATATATAACAATGATTAAAGGAGGATGTGAACGCTTGGAACACTATGAACGACTAAATACGTATCATATTCATGAGAAACTGATTGAACTTGTGAATAAAAACGTTCTTGAACCCCATGAAATCAATGATTTTTGGGAAGGGGTCGAATCGCTTCTTGAGCGTTTCATTCCAGTGAATCAGACACTTCTGGAGCAGCGCAAGACATTCGAGCGATTGTTACAGGAGTGGTACAGTCGTCAAGACGAAGTCGATCCAACCGAGTACGAGACATTTTTAACATCGATCGGCTATATCGAACCGGTAGTCGAAGATTTTCAAATCGACGTGTCGAATGTCGATCGCGAAATCGCTCATCAAGCGGGACCGCAACTCGTCGTACCGTTAGACAATGCCAGATATGCACTCAATGCCGCCAATGCCAGATGGGGGAGTCTCTACGACGCCCTTTATGGGACGGACATGATTGACGAGGCAGACGGCATGGAAAAGGGGCGAACATATAATCCTGTTCGCGGAAATGAAGTCATTCGGTTAGCTAAACAGTTTTTGGATGACACGTTCCCACTGTCGTCCGGGTCACACAGAGACGTATCACGATATGTCGTTCGTGACGACGTCGCCTACGCGGTGATTGGAGACGAGGAGCATTTATTCGCTTATGATTCCTTCGTCGGTTATACCGGCGAACCGAACGAGTTGAAGACATTGATGCTCCAGCACCATGCCTTGCACGTCGAACTTCAATTCGACCGCGAACATCCAGTCGGCAAAGTCGATCCTGCTGGACTGATGGACATCGAGCTTGAATCAGCCCTCTCCGCTATTGTGGATTGCGAAGACTCGGTCGCAGCCGTTTGCGCAGAAGACAAAGTTCATCTGTATCGTAATTGGCTCGGTCTAATGGATGGGACGCTTGAAGCCTCGTTCCAAAAAGACGGGAAGCGACTCTCTCGGCGTTTAAACGAAGACAAGCGTTTGATTGGAAAAGGTGGGGCGGAAGTCGTCCTCCCAGGACGCGCGCTCTTGTTCATTCGGAACGTTGGACACTTGATGACGACGGACTTGATTCTTGATGCAGAAGGTCGCGAGGTACCAGAGGGGATCGTTGATGCCATCTTTACTTCATTGATTGCAAGTCGCCATCTTCATCGTCGTCTCAACTCTCGGGAAGGATCGATTTACATCGTCAAGCCGAAAATGCACGGCTCTGAAGAAGTGGCATTCACCAATGTTTTGTTTGATGCCGTGGAAAATCTGCTGGACCTTCCTCGCTATACGTTAAAAGTCGGCGTGATGGATGAAGAAAGACGAACGTCGCTCAACTTGAAAAATTGTATCGCGCAAGTAAAAGAACGGGTCGTCTTCATCAACACGGGCTTCCTTGACCGGACGGGAGACGAGATTCATTCTTCGATGACGCTCGGACCGATGCGTCGGAAGGGAGAAATGAAGACGTCACCTTGGCTCGCTGCATATGAACGGTTAAATGTATCGATCGGTCTCGAGAGTGGGTTCCATCATCAAGCACAAATCGGAAAAGGGATGTGGGCGATGCCCGATCGGATGCAGGACATGATGCGTGAAAAAGTGGCACATGTACGGTCCGGGGCAACGACGGCATGGGTGCCTTCACCGACCGCGGCGACGCTCCATGCGATGCACTATCATCAACTTGATGCTTTTGATGTACAGCGAGAATTGTTGAAACAGCCTGTTTTAAAACATGAACGACAACAGCTCCTTGAGATTCCACTCGCGACGCGCATCTATTCGCAAGAAGAGATCAAAGAAGAGCTTGAGAACAATTTGCAAGGATTGCTCGGGTACGTCGTTCGTTGGGTCGAACAAGGTGTCGGTTGTTCGAAAGTGCCGGATATTCACCATGTCGGACTGATGGAAGACCGGGCGACACTCCGAATTTCGAGCCAACACGTGGCCAACTGGTTGCATCACGGCATTTGTTCAGCAGAACAAGTCGAGGTCACCCTTTATCGGATGGCACGAGTCGTCGATGAGCAAAACGAGTCAGACTCGCATTACCGGCCGATGACACCGAACGTCGATCAATCGATCGCCTATCAGGCTGCCCACGAACTTGTATTTCATGGGTTGAAACAACCGAACGGGTACACGGAACCAATCTTGCATCGTCGTCGCCGTGAATTTATGAAACGTCAAACTGTGGAGTTAAACCTTAAAGGAGGAACCTCATCATGACAACGAAAAAAATGGAAAGCGAACAGTTGATTGAACGTTGGGTCGTCCGCCGCATCGTATCTGGAGAATCGACAGCATCTTTGGCGAATACGGCATTCGTATACGGCAACGACTTGATGCGTCTCGTCTTGGACCGGACAGATGGGTCGCTCCAAATCATGAAAGAGCCGATCGATGAAGTTGTCGTTTTCCGCAAGCCGGAAGATCGGGACGAAGAAAATGTTTGCCGTTGCTGCGGGATGGAACATTCGACGTTCAAGGCAGCGTTGGAGTGTTGTGCTTACCTTGACTAAACCATTTATTTCGCATCATCTGTTATATAACAAATTAAATTTATTGAAGTTAATATAATACAGGAGGGTATATTGATGAAAAAACGCGAAGAATTGTTGAACAGCTGGAAGTCAGAACGATTTGAAGGGGTAGAACGTCCATACTCTGTAGAAGACGTCATGAAATTACGAGGGTCTATCGTAATTGAACATACACTTGCGACAAAGGGAGCGGAACGCCTGTGGCAACTGATGCACGAGCGTGACTACGTCCATGCACTCGGTGCGTTGACAGGGAACCAGGCGATTCAGCAAGTGAAGGCAGGACTCGAAGCCATCTATTTGAGTGGTTGGCAAGTAGCGGCGGATGCGAACTTGTCAGGTCACATGTATCCGGACCAGAGTCTATATCCGGCCAACTCGGTGCCAAGTGTCGTCAAACGAATCAACCAAGCGCTTCAACGTGCTGACCAAATTCAAACGGCAGAAGGGAAAGGCGACACGCATTGGTTCGCACCGATTGTCGCGGATATGGAAGCCGGTTTTGGTGGGGTGCTCAACGTATTCGAATTGACGAAGGCGATGATTGAAGCGGGAGCTGCCGGCGTTCACCTTGAAGACCAGCTCTCGTCTGAGAAGAAATGTGGTCACCTCGGTGGGAAGGTGTTACTCCCGACGCAGACGGCTGTGAAAAACTTGATTTCGGCTCGACTCGCGGCAGACGTCATGGGTGTCCCGACAATCATCGTAGCGCGGACAGATGCGCACGCGGCGAACTTGATCACGAGCGACATCGACCCAATCGATCATCCGTTCATCATTGGAGAGCGTACGCCGGAAGGCTTCTATCGTACGGAAGCTGGTATCGAGCAAGCAATCGCTCGTGGTCTCGCTTATGCACCGTATGCAGACCTCGTCTGGTGTGAGACGTCCGAACCAGATTTGGCAGAGGCACGTCAATTTGCCGAAGCGATTCATGCGAAGTATCCAGGCAAACTTCTCGCTTACAACTGCTCGCCATCGTTCAACTGGAAGAAGAAGTTGTCAGACGAAGAGATTGCTACGTTCCAACAAGAAATCGGCGCAATGGGATACAAGTTCCAGTTCGTCACACTCGCTGGATTCCACGCGCTCAACTTCGGCATGTTCGAGCTCGCACGCGGTTACAAAGACCGTGGCATGGCAGCGTACTCAGAATTACAACAAGCAGAATTTGCGGCTGAAGTACATGGTTACACGGCGACACGTCATCAGCGTGAAGTCGGAACGGGTTACTTCGATGAAGTCTCGCTCGTCATCTCAGGTGGGCAATCATCAACGACAGCGCTCGCAGGTTCGACCGAGACTGAACAGTTTGAAACACCGTTGCATTGAGCGATGCCCCTCGACAAGAGGGGTTTTTTGTGTCCAAATTTGGAACACCTGCATCCTGTTCACTTAAATGTGACGTATTTCACATTTTTGTTGTCGAACTCTTGCTACGCTGAACATGTCAAAATGAATATGGAGGTTATGACAGATGACACAGACATTCACGGGCGATACGCACGTATCTGAAATCGTCAAACAATGCCCGCAAGCGGCAGACATTTTCAAACGGAACCGAATCGATTTTTGTTGTGGCGGCAACCGACCACTCGCTGAAGCGACTGACAAATCGAAACGGTCGACGGAAGACATTTTAGAAGAAGTTAATGCGCTCTATCAACGTAAGCAAAAGATGAACGAGAAGAGCATCGATTGGGATGCCGCTTCTTCTTCGGAATTGATTGAGCACATCATTTATAAGCATCACCAATTTTTGACGGACGAATTGCCACAGCTCACACCATATGTGACAAAAGTGTTCCGGGTCCACGGACAAAATCATCTGCACCTCGGACGCATTCATCAACTGTTCAATCAATTGAAAGTGGAACTTGAACAACATATCGTCAAAGAAGAGACAGAAGACTTCCCGACGTTGCTTCGTCACGAGACCGCACCGACAGCTGAAACGAGACGGGAGCTTGATGACATCTTGGCCTCGCTCGAGTCAGAACATGCAGCAGCCGGGGACATTTTAAAAGAGTTGCGTCACATCACAAACGACTATACGCCGCCTGAAGGAGCGTGTGGGACGTATCGTCTTGTCTATCAACGGTTAGAAGCGCTCGAATCGGATACGTTTGAACACATTCATCTCGAAAACAACATTTTATTCCCGCGGGCGCGCGCGTTCGCTTAAGCAGTGGCACACCCCTACTTACGTAGAGGTGTCTTTTTGTGACGTTTGATACAGATGGGAGGCAAATCAATCGCTACGATAAAGGGGAGGCAAAGGAGTGATTAATCATGAAACGGGTGAGTGAAGTCATTGTAGGGGTGACGGTCGCCTTATTACTAAGTCAAGTCTGGTCGAGTTCAGATTCGGAGGACACCGTGACCATTTTGGCGGCGGCAAGCTTAGGACCGGCTTTAGAAGCGGTCGAGCGACAACTTGAAGCAGAGTTCGATGGGATCGATGTTCGAGTCGTGACGAACGGGAGCGGCGCCTTGCGAGCACAAATCGATCACGGGTCTCCGGCAGATATCTTTTTAGCCGCGAGCGTTGATGATGTCGACCGACTACAAATCCCGATTCTAGAGCGGGATGCGTTCTTGTATAACGAGCTGTGGCTCGTGACACCGAAAGGGAAACCGTGCGCGGAGACATGGTACGACTTAAACGCATGTGCTCGGATCGTCATCGGTGACCCGGTCAATGTCCCGGCCGGTCGCTACGCGAAAGCGGCGCTAGAAGTGGAAGGCGTGTGGGAAGAAGTGGAACCGCGAATCATGTTCGCCCAGAATGTAAGACAAGTATTGACGCTCATCGAACAAGGCGACGCCAATGCGGGATTCGTCTATAAGACGGAACTGACGACGGACGTCGAGTCGCTTCAGTCGGTCCCGTTTGAAGCGACGGGTACGATCGCGTATCCGGCGGTCCGGTTGACGCACAACCCATACGTACACGATGTGTACGCGCGTTTGTTTGACGATGATATCCAAGCTCACTTTTTAGCGAAAGGATTTTCTAAATGACGCAACATCCACTTCAACTCACATTCGAAGTCGGGATGATGGCGACGGTGAGCGCCTTCGTCCTCGCCTTCGGAGCGGCTTATTTCATGCATCGCCGTCAATTCAAAGGAAAGCGGCTGCTCGAGACGGTGTTTTTACTGCCGCTCATCTTGCCGCCGACAGTCATCGGACTATACGCTTTGATTGTCCTCGGGAACAACGGGATCGGCGGATTGTTACCGATTACGATCTTGTTCACAAAACAGGCGAACATCATCGCATCCGCCTTGGCCGCGTTTCCGCTCATCTACCAAACGATTCGTCTCGGTCTTAAACAACTCGATGCGGAATGGTATGAGGCCGGACGCGTGCTCGGTGGGTCAGAGCGCCAACTGTTCACCTACGTGACGATTCCGCTGCTGTTACCTGCGTTGACGAGTGGGTTTGTCCTTGGTTTCGCACGGTCAATCGGCGAGTTCGGGATCACGATGATGATTGCCGGAAATATCCCGGGCGAGACGATGACGCTCGCCACAGCGATTTATGTGGCGACAATCAACGGTGATATGACCCAGGCGTTCGTCTGGAGCGGGTGGTTAGTTGGTTTGGCGTTTTTAGTCCTCTGGCTAAGTGAACGTTACGGCAAGCGTTCATATTAGTCGATCACGTCGATTTTTTTCACATAAGACCGGTTCGGAGTATTTAAGATACTCGGACCGGTCTTTTTCCAAATGTGGACGTGGTCCCCGACAGTGATTTGCTCGAACGTGGCTTTCACTTGAAACTTGAACCAGCTTACGTCTTCCGGTTCACTTTGCGCGAACAAAGTGTCAGGAGAGAGCATGGCCTCTTCTGCTGTAATTCCGCTGATGACGAGTGCGGTGCGGTCAGATTCATTTATTTCAATCACATACCCCTCGACATCTGGTTCGGTCGTCGCTCGATTGGCGAAGACGAAACCGATGGAAAAGACGACGAGCATGGCCGCGATGGTGAGGAATAACATGATTTTAAGCGATGATTTCATAAGGGAACGCCTCCTTCGTTCATTATTCTGTCACGTCTCGAATCGCTTATCTGTGAAAAAAGTAACAGTTAAGTCGAGATGTCATCTTTATGATGAAACTATGAAGTCGCTCGGAAAGAGAAGGGGGAACACATATGTCCGATCGTTATTTTTATTCGACCGCCGCAAAGTGGTCGTTCGTAGGATTCACCGTCTTGGTGCTCTCGACATGGATCGCCTCGGCAGGATTTGAGCACGTAGACATGGCGCTGTTCGGCTACTATATCGCCGCCGTCATTTGCATGATTGGGATGGTCGTCCGCTTGACGTTATTTTTTGCACGGCCGGCCACCTCACAAGTATTGAAGCGGAGCCTCAAACAAATGAAGGCAGAAAAGAAACGGGCCGGTAAAGCCGTCGCCACGACAACTGTCAATAACATCGTCTTACAGAAGTTCATCTGGGAACGTGGCTGGTACCGCTGGACCCAACATATGTTGATTGCCTGGGGATGTCTCGGGTCGTTCGCCATCACATTCGGGCTGACGTTCCAATGGATGCGGTTTGATTTGATTGATATCGAGACGTATCAGATTGTCGTCTTTAACATCCCGACCATCAAGATGGCTGCGCACGGGTTGTTCGCGGAGCTCGTCTATAACGGGTTGAACATCACCGCGCTCATGTTGCTCGTCGGCGTGCTCATGGCACTCTATCGCCGGATCAACGACCAGGACGTGAAAGTGACCCAGCGGTTCGAATTTGATATTTTACCGCTCCTCATGTTGCTCATCGTCACTGTCTCGGGGTTGTTGTTGACCGTTTCGTACGTGTTCTTCGGAGGCTTCATCCATCACGAGCTCGCCTTGTTCCATCAATTGACCGTCATCATCTTTTTATGTTACTTCCCGTTCGGTAAACTGTTCCACTTGCCGGTCCGACCGATGGCGGCCAGCGTCCCGATGAACTACCGGGAAGTCGAAGCGGATGAGACCCGTGTCTGCGCCGGGTGCGGGACACGTTATGCGACGGACAATCAAGTCGAGGACGTCCAAGCGATTTTGCAAGCACAGACGATCCAGCTCGGGCTCAGTGACGGGACCCAGCTCTCCGATTACTGCCAACCGTGTCGACGTTCGATGCGTGTGAAGATGCAATTGAACTTGATGAACGGACAGTTACCGACACACCCGGTCGATACGAACACAGGCATGTCGATGCCAGGATTCGGCCGACCGAAGAAGACGAAAGGTGAGGCAAAAGATGAGACACCTGTGCGTTAAGTGCGGCGAACCGACCGGCACGCTTGAAGAGATTGAACAAGTGAAACAATTGCTCGAAGGGTCGGACCAACTCGTGAAAGTCGATGCGGCGCACACGGTCCAAGACCTCTGTCACGGCTGTCGTCGTCGGGCCCGGCTCGATTCGGCGCTCGGACGGCCTGGAAGTGACGGGATGCATTATCCGCTTCAAACGATTAACGGCTATCACGTCAGTGGATTTTCAAAACGAAGAGCGGAAACGTTCTATGGAGGGGAAGACGATGAGTGACTTTTTAACGTCGCCAGAAGTACAGAACTTAATCAAACCAGGCGAAAAATTGATTACAACCCATTGCTGTTACTGTGGCATGCAGTGCGGCATGCATATCCGGGTCGATGAGAAAACCGGGGCCGTCAAAGGCGTTGAACCACGCTACGATTTCCCAGTCAATAAAGGAAAACTTTGTCCGAAAGGCGTCACGGCCTATCAAACGATCGAACATCCGGACCGCATCATGACTCCGCTCATCAAACGGAACGGCAAGTTTGAAAAAGCGACATGGGAAGAAGCGCTCGACGTGATCGAAGCAAACTTTAAACGCATTCAACGAGAGCATGGGAAAGATGCGGTGTCCGTCTTCGGCGGCGTCTCGATGACGAATGAAAAATGTTACCTCGTCGGGAAGTATGCCCGGGTCGCACTCGGCACACGGTTCATCGATTACAACGGTCGCTTCTGCATGTCGTCAGCTGCCGGCGGTTTCTTGAAGACACTTGGGATTGACCGCGGAGCGACGCTTCCATGGACGGAGTTCGAGCACGTCGACACATTCTTTGTCGCCGGTTCGAATATCGCCGAATGTCATCCGACGACGACGCAACATATTTGGAAGGCGAAAGACAAAGGCGCAAAAATCATCGTCGCCGACCCGCGTGAAATTCCGATGGCGCGCGTCGCCGATGTCCATCTCGATTTGAAGCCAGGGACGGATGCGGCGCTTGCGATGGGACTGCTCAATTTTTTAGTCGAACACGATTATGTTGATCAAGCGTACGTGGATGAGCGTTGCGATAACTATGAAGAATTGAAAGCGTCAGTCCGAGACTGGACGCTCGAACGGACGAGTGAGGTGACCGGTGTCGCCATCGAAAAACTCGAGAAGGCCGGTCATATTTATGGGAAGAGCCCACGTTCGGTCATGTTGTTCGCTCGCGGCGTCGAACAACAGTCAAAAGGCGTCGACAATGTCTCGCTCTATACGTCGATGGCGCTCTTACGAGGCATGATTGGGAAGTTTGCTTCGGGCGTCGCCACGATGACGGGGCAAGGGAACGGGCAGGGTGGACGAGAACATGGACAAAAAGCAGACCTGTTACCAGGCTACCGAAAATTAACTGATCCGAAAGCCATTGAATATGTGAGCGGGGTTTGGGGCATCGATCCTTCCGAGATGCCAAAACCAGGTGTGTCCGCGTTCGAAATGTTCGATGAGATTCAAGCGGGAACGATTCGGGCGATGCACCTCATGTGTTCGAACCCAGCCGTTTCGGCACCGAACCTTCCGTACGTGTGGGACAGTTTCAACAAACTCGATTTCTTCGTCGTTAGTGACTTCTTCATGTCGGAATCTTGTGAGTTCGCTGATGTCGTCTTACCGGCTTGTTCGTGGGCCGAAGACGAAGGGACGACGACAAACTTAGAAGGACGAGTCATTCGGATCCGGAAAGTGCGCGAACCGCTCGGGGATTCGCTTCCAGACTGGGAAATCATGAAGCGGATCGCTGAGCGGATGGGACGCGGACAGTACTTCCCGTATGAGACGGCGCGTGACATCTGGGAAGAGTTCCGCATCGCGACGAAAGGTGGAGCGGCTGACTACTCTGGGATCACATGGGAACGAATCGACGACGAGTATGGTGTCTTTTGGCCATGTCCGTCCGAAGATCATCCCGGCACACCGACGATGTTCAAAGAACGGTTTGGAACGGCGAATGGAAAAGCAAATTTGCCTGTCGTCACATATCGGCCGGCCGGTGAATATGCGAATGAAGAATATCCGGTCACGCTCACGACAGGTCGGGTCGTCTTCCATTACTTATCGGGCAATCAGACGCGCCGTGTCGACTTCTTGAGCACGATGTCAAAACTGCCGTTCGTGGAGATCCATCCGGAGTTAGCATCAAGTTATGGCCTTCAAACGGGCGACAAAGTCGAGCTTCGCACACGTCGCGGGTCGATTGTCGTCGAAGCACGTTTGACGAAGGCGATTCGAAAAGATACGGTCTTCGTCCCTTATCATTGGGGCAAGGAGCTTGCCATCAATCAATTGACGAACCCGTGTCTCGATCCGATGTCACGCATGCCGGAGTTCAAGGTATGTGCGGTACAAATGAAAAAGTTACCGGCCAACACCCCGTTACACATTAATCCGTTGACGGTCCCGCTCGGATCAAGCGTGCCGTTCATGGCGGACCATGCGATTGCGACGAGCTGTCACGTCATGGATGAGGAGGTTCATACGAAATGAATAAGGTCATGTATTTAGAGTTTGAACGTTGTATCGGCTGTCGGGCCTGTCAGGCAGCTTGCCGCGAATGCGGGGACCACGAGGGGCTCGAGCGCAACTATGTGGATTATATCGATTTCTCGGAGAACCGTCAGACGTTCCCGATGATCTGTATGCAGTGTAAAAATCCGGCTTGTGCTCAAGTATGTCCGGCGAATGCGATTCAAATCACGCCAGAGGGCGTCGTGTTATCGGCTTCAGAAGAAAAATGTATCGGCTGCCGGAACTGTACGTTCGCTTGTCCGTTCGGGATTCCGAAGTTCGACTTTGAGAAGAATAAGATGTATAAGTGCGACATGTGTTACGACCGCTCCAAACATGATATCGCGCCGATGTGTGCGTCGGTTTGTCCGTCGGATGCGATTCGCTTCATCGACCATGACGAGATGATGCAACTCCGTCGTCAACGCGTCCAAATGAACATGATCGAAGGGAAAAAGCCTTCGCAAGACGATAAATGGAATTACGTCCCTGAATTCTTTGGCGTCTATTCCGATTGAGATGGAAAGGAAGATGACTTATGTCGAATGAATCAAAAGACCGGGAACGCTTATCCGAACTCGTCGATAACTTGAGTCGGGCCGATGACGTGAAACTGAATCGACGGGCGTTCATCAAATCAACGTTCGGCGCAGGTATCGCACTCGGTCTCGCGACTATCCCGTTCAATATCGCGGCCTTCGTTCGAAGCGAGCCGAGAACCGACCGTCAGTTCATCACGACGGTCGAGGCGCTAGAGCGCGGGAAATCACTCGAATTTGAATATCCGGGTACGGAACCATCGTTGCTCGTTCATTTAAAGAATGGTGAATTCGTCGCCTATAACAACAAATGCACTCATCTGCAGTGCCCAGTGTTTTATGTGGAGGAAGAAGATGTTCTTCTTTGTCCGTGCCATCGTGGTTACTTCGGTGTCGACGGCCAACCACAGGCCGGTCCGCCGCAGCGGGAACTCCCTAAAATCTTGCTTGAAATCGAGAACGGGAAGATTTTTGCGGTCGGAAGAGAGATTCATCATGGGGCGTAACGGTTGGAGTTTAATCGGATTGGTCATATTGCTCGCGACGAACATGATACTCTTGCAATATACAATTGAGAGCTACATGGTGTATAATCACGCCTCGATGCGACTGTATATGATCATCGCCGTCATCAATGTCGGATTGATCGGCTTATTATATCGATATTGGAAAAAAATTGAATATCGTACGAAAGAATAGTCCTCCCCTTGAAACGCTTCCAAATGTTGATTGCGTTTCGAGGGGGGTTGTGTTTAGAATGAAGGCAAGCTTTCATATGGCGCAACGTGTTTTAAGGAAGGTCGGTGGAAATGGCTCATTCAAGTAAAGCGATGGTGCTCGAGGAAACAAAAAAATTGGCACATCGAATCATTCATGTCCCAAAAGGCGGTTTTCTGTTCCGAGAACAAGAAGACGCAGCTGAATTTTATATTGTAAAGAGTGGACTGATTCAAATTTCGAAATTGACGGAAAATGGAAAAGAATTGACGTTACGTTGTTTAAGCGCTGAGGCTTGTTGCGGAGAGTTGACGTTATTCGCAATCGAACCAAAATATTTATTTAACGCCAAGGCGTTAGAAGATAGTGAAATTTACGCGGTCAAAATCGAGCGTATTGAAACGATGATTTTGTCGTCGAACCCGGAATTCGTCCGCGAGTTCATGGTCATGATCAACGAACATATGCGGAAACAGCATACGAAATTTAGAGACTTGGTGCTGAACGGGAAAAAAGGAGCGCTCTACTCGACGCTCATTCGTATGGCGAACAGCTATGGGGTGGAAGTCGAAGACGGCATTCTCATCGACTTGAAACTGAAAAACCAAGAGCTCGCCAACTATTGCGGGACATCGCGTGAACGCGTGAATCGAATGTTGAACGAGCTCGCCCAAGAAGGGATTATTTCACTCCCTTCCCGTCAAATCATTATCCATGACCTCGACCGGTTGAAACTGCTCAACCATTGTGAGGACTGTCCGGTCTCGGTCTGTGTCATCGATTGATCACATTACGGCGGCAAGCGATAGCTCGCCTTCAAAATGCTCCAATCCATCGGTCTCGATTGTACAGGCCGATACATAAAACTCGCCATTTTCCATCAATTCATAAGACCGGAGCACGCCTTCGGCTAGCTTGATCCCGTTGGCACGGACCTCGACGACGACACCTTCCATCGAGCGGACACGCGCTGCAGATAAAAAGTCGAGCCATCGTTTGAAATGGCGATAAACGGTGACCGTGGTCCCGTCCCCTAAGTAACCGATAACTGCCTGGGTATCATCGATCGTCACGTCATGGTGAGTGTCGATCCGAACGAGCAAGGTGTGCAGCGCTTCTAGTTCTTCTAACGGACTTTCAAGTGGGAATGTGATATCGAGCCCCGTTTCGGTGAACGCAGCCTCGGCGATCGCGACGCCGAAGACACGGAACACGTGGGCCCCGTCTTGACTGAAGAAATATGGTTGTAGCGCCAAGCGAACTTCGGGCGCACAGTGGATTTGAATGAGATGTGACAAATTAATCCCTCCTCTATTCCTTATCGTAAGGAATCGGGGAGGGTTTTTCTGTGTTCAATGTCACAGAAACAAAAGATAGGCGATTTTGTCACAGATTGATGACAGGGTGAGAAAAAAACGCAAGATGCGAAATAAGTGTGAAAGAAGGCACACTTTTTTTAGGGGGTGGCCGATAGGATGAGATTAGGGTACGAATTGAACCGTTAAGAGGAGGAATAGACTATGCAACAATTAGACAAAGGGTCACACGCACTCGCGGAGTGGAAGCCAGAGGATGTGGGATTCTGGGAAGGAACGGGAAAACAAGTCGCCAATCGGAACTTGCTCGTTTCGGTCCCGGCACTGACGCTTGCATTCATCGTCTGGCAAATGTGGTCGGTCGCGGCCGTCCAATTGAATTCGATCGGGTTTAGCTTTACGCAAGGCCAGCTGTTCACGTTGGCCGCCCTACCTGGACTCGTCGGGGCGACGTTGCGCTTTTTCTATACGTTCGCAAACAGTATATTCGGCGGTCGGAACTGGACGATCTTCTCGACATCGATTTTGTTGTTGCCGCTCCTAGGCATCGCCTATGCCGTTCAAAACGTCAATACGCCGTATTGGGTATTCATGATTTTGGCCGCACTTTGCGGACTAGGCGGCGGAAACTTCTCGTCATCAAACGCCAACATCGGCGCGTTTTATCCGAAAGCGAAAAAAGGGACGGCGCTAGGGATTAACGGAGGCATCGGGAACTTGGGCGTCTCGCTCGTCCAATTGATCACACCGCTCGTCATCACGACAAGTATTTTCGGGTTCATCGGCGGGAACGCCCTCGTGACCGAGACCGGCGAAGAGATTTGGCTTCAAAACGCCGCGCTCCTTTGGGTCGTGCCGACCATCATTTTGACGGTCTGCGCATACTTGTTCATGGATAACTTACCGACCGCGCGTCAATCGCTTCGTGAACAGGCGAGCGTGTTTAAAGACAAACATTTTTGGATTCAAACGTTGCTCTACACGGCGGCGTTCGGTTCCTTCATTGGATATGCCGCAGCGTTCCCGATGATTTTAAAGTTAAAGTTCCCTGAGTCGGACTTGATGGCGCTCGCCTTCCTTGGTGCATTCCTTGGCGCCTCTTCGCGTCCGTTTGGAGGCTGGATCAGTGATAAGATCGGAGCGGCCAAAGTGACATTAATCGTGTTCGGAATCATGGCGCTCGGTACGATCAGTGTCATCATGGCCATCACGAACAGCAACTTGACGATGTTTTTCATCTCCTTCGTCGTCTTGTTCATCGCAACAGGACTCAACTCTGGAGCGACGTTCGCGATGATTCCCCACGTATTCGTGGCGACGAAGACACCGGCCGTCGTCGGATTCTCGGCAGCGTTTGCTGCTTACGGAGCCTTCTTCATTCCGAAGATGTTCGGTTGGTCGCTCGAGCTCGTCGGTTCGTTCAACGGTGCGTTGTTCGTCATGCTAGGGCTCTATGCGATCTCGATTGCCACCACAATTTATTATTACTTGCGCAGCGGTGCTGAGAAGCCGATTCGCTGACAAATCGACGCAGGGACTGTGAGGGTCCCTGCTGTCGTTGATGGATAGAAAGGATGAACCAAGATGACACCATGGACCGATCGACGGAGACGACCGTTGGAAGACTTACGCATCTCAGTCATTGATAAATGCAACTTTCGTTGCCGATACTGCATGCCGGAAGAAGCGTTCCGCCACCACCAATTTTTAAAACGAGATGAGTTGTTATCGTTTGACGAGATCGAGCGCTTCGTTCGCATCATCGCCCCACACGGCGTGAAAAAAGTGCGTCTGACCGGGGGCGAACCTCTACTCAGGCCGAATCTCGATGAACTGATTCGCCGCCTTCGCGCGGTCACGACCATCGAGACTATCGGGTTGACGACGAACGGCGTCTATTTAGAACGGATGGCGAAAGTGTTGAAGCAAGCTGGGCTCGACCGGGTCAACGTCAGTCTAGACGCCTTATCGGCCGAGACGTTCGGGATGATGAACGGACGCGGCACGTCGCCCGAGACAGTATTACGAGGAATCGATGAGGCGAAACGGCAAGGGCTCGAAGTGAAAGTGAACATGGTCGTCCGAAAAGGCTGGAACGATCATGAAGTCGCCCCTATGGCCGCGTATTTCAAAGAACGGAACATCACACTCCGTTACATCGAGTTCATGGACGTCGGCACGGCGAATGAATGGAACGTCGAACATGTCGTGTCGTCTGAATCGATTCTTGAGGTGTTGAAACAACGAAATGGATTACTTGAACCGCTGGCACCCGAAACACTAGGAGAAGTCGCGCAACGTTACCGTTACACGGATGGGGCGCAAGTTGGCTTCATCTCTTCGGTCAGCCAACCGTTCTGCGGAACGTGTACGCGAGGTCGCCTATCGAGTGACGGCAAATGGTACACGTGCCTGTTCGCAGAAGACGGGACCGATATCCGCGAATTGCTCCGCAGTGGGGCGAGCGATGAATTGATTGCCATGACACTAAAAATGGTATGGGAAGTACGGGACGACCGCTATTCGGAAGAACGGTCGCGAACTGGGAGTCGGACGCGAAACCGAATTGAAATGAGTTATATCGGAGGATGAAGACGATGCAAGCACACAACCATGTACATCAAAACACACAGCGTGTCCGGGCAGCGATTTTGACGATCTCGGATACGCGAACACTCGATACGGACGTGTCTGGCGAACATATTTGTACGCTATTAAAAGAAGAAGCACATACGGTCACATACCGCGAAATCACGAAAGATGACTCATTTGAAATCGAAGCGGCCGTCAGACGAATGGTCGACGAAAAAATGGACGTCATCTTGACGACCGGGGGAACGGGCATCACGAAACGGGACGTCACCATTGAGACGATTCGACCGCTGCTTGACCGAGAAATGGTCGGCTTCGGCGAGTTGTTCCGTTATGTCAGCTTCACGGAAGATATCGGACCGGCGGCGATGTTGTCGCGAGCTTTAGCAGGACGCATCGGGGATACGATCATCTTTTCGATGCCAGGGTCGCGAGGCGCCGTCGACTTGGCGATGACTCGCTTGATTCTTCCCGAGCTCTCCCATATCGTCTGGGAAGCGACGCGATGATCGGCATCGTCTTGGCAGGCGGAAAATCGCGCCGGTTCGGATCCCCTAAATGGCAAGCCTGTTATGAGGACATCTCGTTTGAAGAGCGGGCGCGACAGACACTCGTTACAACGACGAAGTCCCAATGGAGCGTCGTACCGGCCGGACAGTCGATGACCTCATATCAACTTGAAGATGACATGGAATGGCGCGGCATGGGGCCGCTCGCCGGCATCGTCACCGTCATGCGGCACGTCCCGGCTGAATGGTATGCCATCTGTGCGTGTGATACACCTTTGTTGCCGTCGCCCGTTTATGAACGGCTTGTGATAGAACGAGAGAATCAGCCGGTTGTCGCCTACGCAGATAATCGAATCCATCCGCTCATCGCCTTGTATCCCCGCTCGATACTGTCCCAGTTCGAAGCCGCTTTACGTCGAGGCGAACGGGCGGTCATGCCTCACTTGACAGAGGCGACAATCGTCTCGTTTGCTGAACGGGACTGGTTTAAAAATGTGAACACACCGAGTGATTATGAAGAATTGCTAGGAAAGGAAGTGGAGTAATGGAAAAGATGTCGACGCTATTTCGTAAGCCGCTCGCCGTTGACGAGGCGGTCATCCGTGTCCAAGAAGCGACGGGGAAAGGTCGGACGGAAACGGTACCGTTGTATCGAGCGAACGGCCGGATTTTAGCGATGGATCTCACTGCGACGCATGACGTTCCAGCATTTAATAAATCTCCGTATGACGGTTTTGCTGTCCAGTCCGCGGATTTGTTGAGAGCGAGCCGCGATGAACCGGTGACATTACCCATTCAATACGTTCAGGGAGCCGGACACGTCGGAGAACCGCTCCGCGCCGGCGAGGCGATTCGCATCATGACCGGGGCAAAAATTCCAGACGGAGTCGATGCGGTCGTCATGCTCGAGCTCGCACAAGCGGATGAACGAGTCGTGACGTTCAAGCGACCGGCCCGCGATGCCAATATTTCCTATCGTGGGGAAGATATGACGGCGGGGACGAATATCGTTGACCGAGGCACCCGCATTAATCCGGGCGTCATCGCCTTGCTCGCTACGTTCGGGTATGAGCAGGTCGACGTATACGTAAAACCGCACATCACCGTGTTTGCGACCGGTGATGAGCTCGTTGAACCGGGACAGAAAAAAACCGATGGGCAAATCTATAATTCGAATGCATATATGATTCTCGCTCAAATCGAGGCACTCGGTGGCGCGGCGACATATGGCGGTATCTTGCCGGATACGTTCGCTTCGACAAAGCGGGCGATTGACGAGGCACTTCGGACGAGTGATGCCGTCGTCACGACAGGCGGGGTATCGGTCGGAGATTTTGATTATTTACCGGATGTATATGAGGCGCTCGGGGCGACGGTGCTGTTTAATAAAGTTGGGATGCGGCCAGGGTCCGTCACGACGGTCGCGCACGTCGAACATCGGTTGTTGTTTGGATTATCCGGGAATCCGTCGGCGTGTTTTGTCGGAACGGAACTGTTTGTAGGCACGTATATGAAGACGTTATTCGGGCAAGCGGAGCGACCTGTCATCCAGGCGGAACTTGGTGTCGATTTCCCGAAAACGAATCCGTTCGACCGGTTCGTGCGTGGACATGTGACGATTGATGCGACCGGGCAGACGGTGGTTCATCCGAGCGGGAAAGACAAGTCGGGCATCGTCTCCTCACTCGCGACGTGTAACGCGTTGATTCATCTGCCAGGCGGAACGAGAGGGTTTCAAAAAGGGGACTTGGTGCGATGTCGAATCATCGATCAGCTTTGATTTTACAAGTGGTCGGCTATCAAAATAGCGGTAAAACATCGTTCGTTTCTGAGCTGACAGCACGCTTGTCGGCGACGGGGCTCCGTGTCGGTGTCATCAAACACCACGGTCACGGAGGGACGTTCGACTTGCCGATGACGGACTCGCATCGTCACGCGTTGGCTGGTGCCGTGCTATCGAGTGTGATCGGTGAAGACGGGACGTTAATCGAGTGGCAAGCGGTCGACACGTTTGAGTTGCTCCTCAACTGGTACGAGGCGCACGTCGACATCGTGATCATCGAGGGATACAAACGGAAAGATTATCCGAAAGTGATGCTCGTGCGAGACGGGCATGAACAACCGGTCGATGTGACGAACGTGATCGCGCGCGGAGATTCCGTGGCAGACAAGGACCGGTTGATGCGTTTAGTGGAAAGGTGGATGGAGAATGAAATGGTATCAAGTGAATGAACATCCGCTCGAACCGATGGCGCTTTACGAAACGGTCCGGCATCGAAACGTCGGGGCGGTCGTGCTGTTTATCGGGACGGTGCGAGAAATGACGGGTTCCAAACAGACTGAGCTCTTGGAGTATGAATCATACGTACCGATGGCCGAGAAGATGCTCGAACAAATCGCGAAAGAAGTGGCGGAACGTTGGCCTGGTGCGTTGACGGCGATCCATCACCGGATTGGACGACTCGATATCATGGAAGAAGCGGTCGTCATCGCGACGAGTTCTTCCCATCGCGCCGACGCATACGAGGCGAATCGTTACGCCATCGAACGGATTAAAGAAATTGTCCCAATTTGGAAACGGGAGCATTGGACCGACGGCACGAAATGGATGGGTGATCAAAAAGAACAACACCCAGGACGCCCGGAAGGAGTGACGTACACATGATTGAGGTATTATGTTTTGCCCACGTGGCAGAAGAGTTGGCGGTCCGGTCCTATACCGTTTCGGCTCCACAAACAATCGCCGCCTTGCGAGCGGATTTGGCCGAGCGGGGCGTGTCGGGAGCGGAACGTCTCATGTTCGCGGTCAATGAGCGCTATGAGACGGACGAATATACGGTTGCAGACGGAGACACGGTCGCCGTCATTCCAATGGTGAGCGGAGGATAAACGATGGAACTGACACACATGAACGACCAAGGGCGGGCGCGGATGGTCGATGTCTCGGATAAACCGGAAACGACACGGACAGCTCGGGCCCACACATCAGTTGAATTGAGCAGTGAACTGAAACAGCTCATCACGGATGGTGACCTTGCGAAAGGCGACGTGCTTGCTGTCGCCCAAGTGGCCGGGATTATGGCCGCCAAAGAGACGAGCCGCATCATCCCGATGTGTCACCCGCTCGCCTTGAAAAAAGTCGATTTAACATTCGAATGGGACGAGACACAGCTCATCATCGAGTCGTTCGTGAAGACGAAAGGTGATACCGGTGTTGAGATGGAAGCGTTGACGGCCGCATCGGTCGCAGCGTTGACCGTATACGATATGACGAAAGCGGTCGATAAAGGCATCGTCATCGGGCCGACATACTTGCTTGAGAAACAAGGCGGGAAGTCAGGGGGCTACGTCCGATGACACATGTTCCGGAACGTTACGCGCGGCAGGCCCGGTTCCACGGTATCGGTGGGGACGGGCAAGAACGTCTGATGGTGAAACGAGTGCTCGTCGTCGGTCTCGGTGCGCTCGGAGCGGCCGTGAGCGATCAACTTGTTCGGGCCGGCGTCTCACTTATCCTCGTCGACCGCGACTATGTAGAGGTGACGAACTTACAACGACAGACGCTCTATACGGAACAGGACGCACGTGCCGAGACGCCGAAAGCGGTCGCGGCGCTCGAACGCCTGCGGACCATCAACTCAGACGTTGAGTTGGACGCGCAAATCGCCGACGTATCGTGGGATTGGCTTCGGCCTTTGCCGCCCGTTGATCTCGTCTTGGACGCGACCGATAACGTCGAGACACGTCTTCTATTGAACGATTTCGCACTCGAGCGCGGCATTCCGTTCTTGTTTGCCTCTTGTGTCGGGGCATACGGCATGAACTACACGGTGATGCCGGAAGAAGCGCCGTGTCTTCGTTGTCTCATGCGTCATTTGCCGCTAGCCGGTCAGACTTGCGCGACAGCGGGGGTGGTGGCTCCAATCGTGCAACATGTGGCGAGCCGTCAAGCCGTCGAGGCATTGAAATATTTGACGGGGCGTCCTGAAAAGATGGAACGTCGGCTCTTGATTGAAGACATGTGGGAAAACCAGTCGCAGCGACTCGATGTCGCACGGCTCGTCGACGTGTCTTGCCCGTCTTGTCAAACCCATGACTATCCGAGTCTCGTTTCGAATCGACAACAGACAGCGATCCTATGTGGGCGCGATGTCGTCCAAGTCCGTCGGTCCATCGAGGGTCTGGAACCAATCGCGCATCAACTCGAACGGGCGGACATCGCCGTGAAGCAGACACCGTTCACGTTGGAATGGCGATGGCGGAATCACCGGATGCTCTTGTTCAAAGACGGAAGGGTTCTCGTCCATGGCGTTGACGATGCGCATGTCGCGGTCGCGATGGTCGATGAATGTCTTGGTACGTAATTCATCGCATCATAGAGCTTGTTTCTCCCTAAAAAAATACAAAATGATACAACAATTTCTGTGACACGTCATCAGCGTGAAGTCGGAACGGGTTACTTCGATGAAGTCTCGCTCGTCATCTCAGGTGGGCAATCATCAACGACTGCACTGGCTGGGTCGACAGAAGCAGAGCAGTTCACAAATTGATCATATTTTGGAGACGCCAACTTGTTGGTGTCTCTTTCTTTATGTGAAAGTATGTGAGATAGATTGATGAATATGTGAAAAAAAGATGAACCAAAGTTCATTTTCACTTCTCCAATTCGACGAATAGTTGTCACAAATAGTAAGAATAAACCGTTTCCATTCCTTGTATACTCAATCTGTTCACAAGTTGGACACAATGATAAAGGGGGAAGCATCATGCAAGGGGAACGATTGAATAAACGCAACGCTTGGTATCAAGCGGTATGGCGTTGGCACTTTTATGCAGGTCTCATATTTGCACCAATTTTTATTATCCTGGCTGTGACAGGAAGCATTTATTTATTTGAACCGCAAATAACGAAGATGCAATACAAAGACATGATGACGGCAACTTTCACGGAAGAACAGCCGATTGAAGTCCAAAAGGAATCATTCATGACGGAATATCCGGATGCGATGATCACATCGATTCGTTTGCCGGATGAAGGCGAATCGACTCGAATCGGTTGGATGAACAAAGACGAGATGATGTATACATATATTCATCCGGAAACTACAGAAGTTTTAGGAACGCGGTCTGCTGAAGGTAGCATGGATTTATTAGTTGTGATTCATGGCACACTATTAGGTGGTCAAATCGGGAACTGGGTCGTCGAACTCGCGGCGTCCTGGGCAATCATTCTTCTTATTACGGGGACATTCTTGTTTTGGCCGCGTGGTAAGAATCCGCTTCGGATGCTTATGCCGAAGCTTGGGAAAGGACGACAGTGGTGGAAGCAGATGCACGGTAGCGTCGCTTTGTGGTCATCGCTAGGCCTCGTGCTCATTATCAGTTCAGGGTTGGCTTGGTCATCCGTTTCGGGTGCGATGTTGCAGTGGGTTTCCTCGTCGACAAACACGGGAGCACCGATGTATGCCTATGCGTTTGGCGCCAAGCCAGAATCGACCGTGACGACAAAAGAGGTGGCAGAAGACGTACCTTGGGCGACCCAAGCAGATCTCGTTCCAACGTCTTCTCCAAGTACGCTGTTGCCGATTGATTTAAATCAGGTGGTGAACAAGTCCACGATTGATCGACCGTACACAATCTCGCTTCCGGAAGGCGAAACAGGCGTCTATACTGTCACATCGGCAGCAGGTCATCCATTTAAAGAATCGACGGTGAACTTAGATCAATATAGTGGTGAAACACTCAGCTCTGTGACATACGCAGATTACGGGATTCTCGGAAAACTGATTACGGTTGGAATCGCGTTCCATGAAGGTCGCCTGTTCGGTTTACTCAATCAATTGGTCGGTGTCGCGCTTTGTCTAGGTCTCATTTTCGTGGTCATCAGCTCGTTCATGATGTGGCGCAAACGAAAAGTCGGATCCATTGAACAGATGAAGCGGTTTGAGGACGAACGCATTAAACGAATCGTCGGTATCTTGATTTTACTTCTAGGTGTGACATTACCGCTCGCAGGAATCAGTATTCTTGTCGTTCTCCTATTTGATTGGTTGATTGGTCGCCGGAAGTTGAAAGCGGAGGTGGCAGCATGAAACGATTTAAAGCAGTCATTCCTGTCATCCTAGCGACAATTTGGTTAAGCGCGTGTCAACTTCAACCAGTAGAACGCACCATTGATCCGATTGGGATTCAACTGATCGTACCTGAACGTGTAGAAGTTGGCTCGACGACGCTTGCGATGAAAGTATCGAATGATGAACGTGTGACGGAAAGCCATATTCAAGTCACGCCTTACGATTCGGAAGAGACCCGGACGTATGAGGTGACAGAACAGGATGGCTATCTCGTGACGAGCGTGAAACTCGATCAGGGAATCTACCAAGTGAACGGCATGGTCCATGAAGGGCAGAAGGTCTATACGCCGTCCGCATGGATGATTGTCGGTGATGTACCGCAAGACCAAATCGACCAATTGCAGCAACCAATCGTTCACTCACACGACCATGGTGGTGAACATCAGCATTAAAAAAGTAACCGTTGCGTATGCAGCGGTTACTTTCGTTTAAGACGTATCCCGATCTCTCCAATGAGAACGGCAATGCCCATAAATCCGGCACCGAGGATGGCCATTTGATTCTGGTTGGCGACCCCGATTCCGTTCTCGAATTGATAAATCTCACGTGTTAAGAATTGGATCGGCTCACCGGATGTGAGTGCTTGTTCATAACCGAGCCAAATCAAAATCGAGAATGTGGCAATTGAAACCAAAAGTCCGATGAATGCGGTAGTACTGACACGGATTACGGTTCGAGTCATAGCGTTTCCTCTTTTCCTGTTTGTATACGATACGTCACAAGCTGAGGAAAAGATTCACGAGGCAATCATTTCGGAATGGTCAACACTTGTCCGACATAGATGGAGTTGACGTTTGTGATGTTATTGGCGGCTGCGATTTTTGCGACGGTCGTATTGTACATCGTCGCAATCTTGTAGAGTGTGTCGCCCGATTTCACCGTATATTTCACAGTCGTCGTAGGTGGTGTAACGGTCGTTCCTGGAATGATGAGCACTTGTCCGACATAGATGGAGTTGACGTTTGTGATGTTATTGGCGGCTGCGATTTTTGCGACGGTCGTATTGTACATCGTCGCAATCTTGTAGAGTGTGTCGCCCGATTTCACAGTGTATTTCACGGTCGTCGTAGGTGGTGTAACGGTAGTTCCTGGAATGATGAGCACTTGTCCTACATAAATCAAGCTGTAGTTCGTAATGTTGTTGGCGGCAGCAAGCGCCGAGACGGTGACTCCGTATGTCCGTGCGATACTGTACAACGTATCACCTGACTTCACGGTATACGTTTTGTTCGTCGATGTGTTTTGATATGCAAGTAATTGTGAGACCGTGACAAATTTGTACCCTTTTGCTTTGAGTTGTGAAATCATCGTTGGGAGTGCGAGCGGTGTACCTGGGGCCCCGGCTCCGGTATGCATCAAGACGATTGAACCCGGTTTGATGTTAGTCTGAACTTTCGTGTTGATTTGGCTCGCGGTCAACCCTTTCCAGTCAATCGTATCAATGTTCCATTGAATCGTGTATCCGTATCCTGCAGCCCCGACACCGCTCAATACGGTACTATTCACTGCACCAAACGGGGCTCTGAAAATCGGTTTTGTCGTTTTTCCGGTCAACGATTTAATCAAAGTTTCCGTGCGGTCGAGTTCGGATTTCATCTGCGTGGCAGTCAGTTTGGTGAAGTCAGGGTGTGTATACGAGTGATTTCCGAGTTGATGTCCTTTTGCGGCGATATTTTTAATGTACTGTGGATGGTTATTTGCGCCCGACCCCGTTAAAAAGAAAGTGGCTTTGACATTGTTTTTTGCTAAAATGTCTAAAATCTTGTTCGTGTTCGCCCCGTCTGCCCCGTCATCGAACGTCAATGCGACGACCTTGCTCGTCGTGTTCACGCTCGTGACAAATTTTGAAGCGGCGGCACTGACGGAAATCGATTGTGTGATCACCATCGCCAATAAGATGAACAGTGCCATCGCCCCACGAATGACCTTACGTTTCATCTGAATTCGCCTCCATTCATGATGTAACTCTCTTGATGTTAAGACTTTCCAAATGATTGACCTTGATATATTTTATATACCCCTTTTTAGAAATGATGGACTAAAATTCGGAAATGTACTCAATAAATTTTGATTCAACTATATGTGTGAAATTTGTGAGAATGTATCGTGGGATATATCACAGAATGCTCACACTCTTTTTGGAAAGAGATGGTATCATGAACAATGTGTGAAAGATGTAAGCGATTTATAAGGAGGACTTATGATGAAAAAGATGATGACACGGTTTGGGGTCGTGTTTGGACTCATCGGGTTATTCGTACTCGGTGCGTGTGGTACGGAGAAAGAAGCGGAGAGCGCGGCTGTTCCACAGTCAATGGAACCGGTCGAGGCAGAGTTGACGGTAGAGGCAACGGCTGAAAAGGGAGAGGCGGTACCTTTATCAGTAACAGTCACGCAAGATGGTCAACCTGTAGACGATGCGGATGAAATCAAGTTCGAAGTATGGAAGAATGGTGCGAAGGAAGAAAGTGAGATGATCAAGGCGTCACTCACGAAAGACGGTGTCTATGAAGCGGAGACGACGTTCGCGGAAGAAGCGGTCTATACGGTTCAGGTTCACGTGACAGCGCGTTCGATGCACACCATGCCGACGACAAACGTGACGGTTGGACATCCAGAAACGGCTGCTGAAGCAGAAGAAGAGAGTGAGCATCATCACCACGCTGGAGCGGATATCACGCTTGACCCGAAAGAGGCGACAGCAGGGGAAGAACAACCATTCATGGTACACGTCATGATTGAAGACGAGATGCTCGCTGGAGCGGACGTACAGCTCGAAATCTTCCAAGATGGGGCAGAGAAGCATGAATGGGTGAAGTTGGAGGAAGCAGATGCTGGGATGTATAAAGGTGCACACACTTTTGCTGAATCAGGCGCATACAACGTTCAAGTCCATGTCACGAAAGGTCATGACATTCATGAGCACGTGATGGAAACGGTAAACGTTAAATAAAAAATCGGCTCGCGTTTGAGCCGATTTTTTATTATGCATTTTGGTAAAGGGATTCAACTTGTTGTTGAAGCGCCTCGTTCTCCAAGTACTCATCGTATGTTGCTTCTTTATCCACGATGCCATTCGGTGTCACTTCAATGATGCGTGTCGCAATCGTCGAGATGAGCTGATGGTCATGTGAGCTGAAGAGGAGTACGCCTTTGAACGACTCGAGACCGTTGTTAAGTGCTGTGATCGATTCGAGGTCCAAGTGGTTCGTCGGATCGTCGAGGACGAGCACGTTCGAATTTGAAAGCATCATCTTCGAGAGCATGCAACGTACTTTTTCTCCCCCTGAGAGTACAGACGCCTTCTTCATGACTTCTTCACCTGAGAAGAGCATGCGGCCGAGGAATCCACGAAGGAACGTGTCTGACTCATCGGCAGGCGAGAACTGGCGCAACCAGTCAAGGATGCTCTTTTCTGAGCCCTCGAAGTATTCTGAGTTGTCTTTCGGGAAGTATGACTGAGTCGTCGTTACGCCCCATTTGACTGATCCTGTGTCTGGCTCCATCTCACCCATGAGGATTTTGAAGAGTGTCGTGATGGCAACGTCCGAACGACCGACAAACGCGACTTTGTCCGTCTTGTTGAGTGAGAACGTGACGTTATCGAGCACTTTCACGCCGTCAATCGTCTTCGAAACGTTGTCGACATAGAGAACATCGTTTCCGATTTCGCGCTCCATCGTAAATCCAACGAACGGATAACGACGTGACGACGGACGGATGTCATCAAGTGTGATCTTATCGAGCAACTTCTTACGTGACGTCGCTTGACGCGCTTTCGATGCGTTCGAGCTGAAACGTGCGATGAAGTTTTGAAGTTCTTTGATTTTCTCTTCTTTTTTCTTGTTCTGGTCTGCCGCCATACGTGTAGCAAGTTGGCTAGACTCATACCAGAAGTCGTAGTTCCCGACATACAATTGGATTTTTCCAAAGTCGAGGTCGGCCATGTGCGTACAGACTTTGTTCAAGAAGTGACGGTCGTGGGAAACGACGATGACTGTGTTTTCAAAGTTGATCAAGAATTCTTCTAACCATTGAATCGCTTTTAGGTCAAGTCCGTTGGTCGGCTCGTCTAAGAGGAGGATATCTGGCTTACCGAAGAGCGCTTGGGCAAGAAGGACTTTGACTTTCTCCCCACCTGTGAGTTCGCTCATTTGTTTCTGGTGGAGCGCTTCAGAGATTCCGAGACCTTGAAGGACCATCGACGCTTCCGACTCGGCTTCCCAACCGTTCAACTCAGCGAATTCACCTTCGAGTTCAGCTGCGCGCATGCCGTCTTCATCTGAGAAGTCTTCTTTCATATAGATGGCGTCTTTTTCCTTCATTACTTTGTAGAGACGCTCGTGACCCATAATGACGGTCTCGAGAACCGCACTGTCTTCATACGCGTAGTGGTCCTGCTTGAGGACAGCGAGACGTTCGCCTGGTGTGATGCTGACATCACCCGTCGTCGTATCTTGTTCACCTGATAAAATCTTTAAGAATGTCGATTTTCCGGCACCGTTCGCACCGATCAATCCGTAACAGTTGCCTGGCGTGAACTTGATGTTCACCTCTTCAAACAACTTGCGACCGCCAAATTGTAGGCTGACGTTATTTACTGTAATCATGTATGGTATCCCTCGTTTTTCTGATTAGTTTACGACGTGTATTGTATCACGTTTTTGAAAAACGCGCAGTCGCGTAAAAAGTGGAAGTGAAAAATGACTCTATTCGGTAATTCCCAACATATCATATGTTTAGTAAAAACATAACGTCTCACTTAATACATTTGGTTACTTGAAGTGAGACGTTGTGTCAAAGCAACGAAGTAAACGAATTCCTTCAGGGGAAATAGTGCAGTTCAGTTGCCATATTTCTAATCCGGAAGGTATCGCATCGTTAATCAATTGACGAATTAGATGGTCTTTTTTTCGGTTGGAATTACCGGTATAAATTGGTGCGTCATATAAAAAAACATATAAGAGGACTGCTCTTCCGGTTTGGGGTAGAGTGGAAATCAGAGCGTGGAGATGACGAATCAACCGTTCTGTCTCGATGGGTCGTTTCAATCGTCTACGTTTAAAGTGTGGGAGAGGAACAGTGAGTAGTTCGCTGAGCGGAGCCTTCACTTCCATGAAGATTCCATCAATCTGAAAATCGATTCGTGCACCGCCAATTACTATTTCACGTTTGATTCCCCTCGGGGTTGAGAAAGCATCAAGCTGGTTCTCGAGTAAGAAAGCTTCAACATAGTCGTTGACACGACCTTGATTGATTCCAATCCATTGTTCACCATCGACTGAAATGGCTTCGACTGTAAAGTGAGTTTTACGATTCGAGTCATAGGTTTCTGAGACGAGGCAGGGGATGTTTTCAAATATAATATCTCCAATCCTTCCTGTTACAGGACAATGGCAAGGCGCGAGCAAATCATCAACGAGTACGTCCATGACAAAGCGATTACGTCTGTTTACAATTATCGCTTTTTTCAAAGGTTCTTCAAATAAAATCATTGCCACTTTTACGTGAAATGACGGTATTCAACTCAAATGCTACATTTCCTGCGAGTGCGCGTGAAATCATACATTGATCTTTCGCTTTTTTCGCGATGCGCTCGACAAGCGTGATGTCTCGGTCGGTCATCTCTGTAGGTACATGAATCGTTGTCGCATAGCGAATCGTCTCGTAAGTGAAGATGCCGTTCGTCACATCGACGATGCCCTCTGCATTAATCGTGATACCACGATGAGTCAGGTCACTCCGTCCAAGTACGGCTGCGAGGGTGATGATATAACACGTTGCCGCTGCCCCGAGGAGCATCTCATCCGGATTCGTTCCGACTCCCGGACCGTCCATTTCGGGTGGGATTGAAATCTGTGTCTTTAATCGCTCGGCCGTGAGGGTGCCGACGTCATTTCGTCCGCCATCCCAACCGAGGTTCATGCTAAATGTATGTTTCATCAAAAATCGCCTCCAATGTCTCTAGTGTAAAAGAGAACGATTGGAGGCGCATGTGTTATGCTTGTGCGCGCTTCGCGAATGTGCGAAGTGTTTCGATGATGACCGTTGTCGCTTTTTCCATATTGTTCACAGAGATATATTCGAACTTCCCGTGATAGTTCTCTCCACCTGTGAAGATGTTCGGTGTTGGAAGACCCATGTAAGAAAGTTGCGATCCGTCTGTGCCACCACGAATCGGTTCGATTTTCGGTTCGATGCCAAGGCCGCGCATGACATCAGCGACGGTATCGACGATGTGTTTGACTGGTTCGATTTTCTCGGCCATGTTGTAATACTGGTCTTCCATTTGGAGTTCAATCCGTGCTTCCCCGTATTTTTGTTTCCATTCGAGGACAAGCTTCTCCATCAACGCTTTACGCGCTTCAAACTTCTGTTTGTCGTGATCGCGGATGATGTATTGAAGCGTCGTCTTCTCGACGCCCCCAGTGAAGCCGTTCAAATGGAAGAATCCTTCATAATTGCTCGTCCGTTCTGGTGCCTCATCAGCAGGTAACCGATTTTGGAACGCCATCGCGAGCTTCATCGAGTTCACCATCTTATTTTTCGCGCTACCTGGGTGTACGTTCGTTCCGTGGAAGGTGATGGTCGCACCGGCTGCGTTGAAGCTCTCATACTGCAACTCTCCGAGTGGTCCGCCGTCCATCGTATAAGCGAAGTCTGCATTGAATCGGGCGACATCGAATTTATGTGGTCCACGGCCGATTTCTTCATCTGGTGTGAAGGCGATGCGAACCGTCCCGTGTGGAATCTCAGGATGGGCCAATAAGTATTCAACGGCTGTAACGATTTCAGCAATCCCTGCCTTATCATCCGCACCAAGGAGTGTCGTACCATCCGTTGTCATGAGCGTATGCCCGACATACCCATCAAGTTCTGGGAAGTCTTTTGGTGATAAGACGACATTCAATGACTCGTTCAAGACGATGTCGCCACCTTCATAATGCTCGACGAGTTGAGGGGACACGTTCGTTCCTGTGAAGTCGGTCGCTGTATCCACATGAGCGAGGAATCCGATTGTCGGGACGTCATAATCGACGTTACTTGGAAGTGTGGCGAATAGATAGCCGTATTCATCCGTCTCGACGTCTGTCAGTCCGAGTTCTTTTAATTCTTTCTCCAAATGACGAATCAAATCCCATTGTTTGGCCGTCGATGGTGTTGTCGTACTCGTGAAGTCAGACTGTGTATCGATCTTCGCGTAAGTCATTAAGCGTTCAATTAATTTGTCTTGCATCTAAAAACCTCCCTAAGTCTTTACTCAACATATTCAGTTTAGCATGAGGACAGTCGTATAAAGTATCAAAATAGTTTGAAAAAAGGCGACCAAATGAATGGTCGCCTTCTGATTTACTGAATGATTACCCCGCCATCGATGACGAATTCGGCGCCGGTGAAGTAACTCGATTCGTTTGAACCGAGAAACAAAACGAGGTGGGATACGTCTTGAGGTTTTCCGATTCGTTTCAGAGGAACCGTTTCAGCCATTTGCTGTACTACCTCTTCAACGCCAGGTTGCATGATCATTGGTGTCTCGATCAATCCTGGGTGAATGGAGTTGACGCGGATGCCGTCAGCCGCCACTTCAAGAGCAACGGCTTTTGTCATACCACGAACCGCAAATTTGGAAGCGACGTAGGCGGCTCCGCCCATCCCTAAAATTCCCGATATTGAAGAGATGTTGATAATGGAACCATGACCGGCTTTTCGCATCGAAGGAATGACCGTTTTCATTCCAAGAAAGACGCCAACTTGGTTAATGTCGATTACTTTCCGATATTCCGCTTCAGAGAGTTCATCGATTGTTGGGGTTACAGCAATTCCCGCATTGTTCACCAGAATAGTGATTGGTCCGAATGTTTCTTCAGTTGCTTTGACAATCGCTTCCCAGTCTTCTAGTTTGGTCACGTCATGCTTCATAAAAATCGCTTTTCCATGCAATTCTTTTTCCAATGCCTCGCCCTCGCTGCTCAAAATGTCGGTGAATACGACCAGTGCGCCTTCATCGACCAATGCCTTGACATGGGATGCCCCCATTCCTCGCGCGCCACCTGTTACCAAAGCGACTTGATCTTGTACACGTCCCATTGTTTTTCCTCCTCGGATCACACAAAAGAAGGCAAGCGTCTCTTTTCATTATAATATGTTTTATTACCTATTGTGAATGAACAAGGAGAGGAGAAACTTAAAATAAGATGGGAAAAAGAAGTGGCAAGATAAACGATGTGAAGATGGCCGTCAATCCCATCGCAGCACCACCAGTTGCACCAGACAACGGATGTTCCGTTGCCGCTTGAGCGGTCCCGATTCCATGACTGATTGTCCCGAGTGTGAGTCCACGAGTGAACGGGTCGTCCATACGGATCCATGTCAAGAGTACCGGTCCAAGCATCGCCCCTAAAATACCGCAGGCAACAGCAATCGAGGCGGCAAGTGTCGCATCTCCTTCTAGCTGTCGAGCCAACTCAAGGGCAATCGGAGACGTCGCTGATTTGACCGATAGCGCAATCAATACGTTTTCGGTAAACGAAAACAGTTTGCCGAAAAGTACAGCCACAAAAATCGTAGAGAGTGACCCGAGTACGATGGCACTCAGGGCCCGTTTTGCCCGGGCGAGTAGTACGGGTAAGTTGCGATAGAGTGGTAACCCGAGGGCGACCGTCGCCGGACCAAGTAAGATGGTGATGATGTCGGTGGCTGGTTTATACGTATCATAGGACTGTCCTATCACGAGTAACATGAGAATCAGAATCGCTGTACTTAAGAAGACGACATTGGTGAACGGAGATGCCCACTTTTTCGAAAGTTGACGACTGAGCGAATACACAAGAATCGTCAATCCGATCCAAACGTATGTCATGATGCCTCACCTTCTTTCCCGGAAACGAGCGCCGTCACAATCATCCCGACCACCATGCTGGCGAGTAACGTGATGAGGAGCGGGATGCCGGCAGCTTTTAACAACGTTCCGTATGCCATAAGGCCGACGGCGATCGGGATGAAGAAGAAGGCGAGGTGCTTCGTTAAATATCCGGCACTGTCCTCAATCCATTCCACGCGAATGACTTTTGTCAACAAGAGGATGAGCAAGAGCACCATGCCGATGACGCTGCCTGGTACTTTCCACGAGAACGTCTCAACGATCCAGTTTCCGAGCGTGCTCAACCCAAACAAGAGTGAGAGCCCGATAATCCATTTTAATAATTTCATATACATGACTTCCTTTCACGTCATTCAAAACGTATGAATCTTCTCAAATTCAACGAGAGAGGTCAAGAATAGGGTATGACAAAAAAGATAAGGGGTACATACGTTCGGGATGCTATACTACATCTATCATAAACAAGCGGGGTGTCGAGATGGAACTAAAAACGATTGAGCAATTTATTCAAGAGCATGGATTACAAAACAGGGAAGACATTTTACATGCGTTCACAAAGCGGGTCAATTTGACAATTTTGCCACGGACAACAAGGGAAGAAGTAGCGGTTGGCCATTCTAAGTTTGGCGGGTATCCTGACTTACCACACGCAGACTTGCATCCTGGAGAGAATATGACGTTTTTAGCTCAGTTTCGTTTAAGTGATTTGGCTGAGTTTGAATCCGTAGATGCACTCCCGAAAGAAGGTTTGTTGTCTTTCTTCTATGATTTAGAAGAACAACCTTGGGGAGATGTGGATGAACGTCATCTTTGGCGTGTTCTGTTTACTGAAGAATCGAAACTTGAGCGAGTGCGAGTTGGAGAAGCATTAAATGAACGTGCCGTTTCCTTTAAAGAAAGCTATGCAGAGAATGAATACAGTTTATATGAGCTGCTCGACGAAGAGATGTACGATCGGTTACTCGAACGATTCGAACAAGAAGAACTTCATGCAATCGGTGGACATCCGAGTGAAGTACAAGGTGATGTTTTTGAAGAGATACAAGAAACATATGGGGAACGATTCGATCATCCTTTCCTATTGTTTCAAATGGACACGTCTGAAGAGTTAGACGTCATGTTCGGGGATGCGGGTATTCTCTATTTTCTCATTCCGGAAGATGCTCTCCGTGCCAAACGGTTTGGAGAAACCGAAATCATTATGCAGTGTTATTGAACGCAAAAAGGGAGCCGACTCGAATGAGTCGACTCTCTTTTGATTACGCTTGTTTTTTCTTACGGAATCGTGCGAAGAACTCATAGACGATTGGTACGATGAGCAACGTGAGAAGTGTCGAACTTGTGAGTCCGCCAATCACGGTGACCCCGAGACCTTTCGAGATGAGTGCGCCACCCTCGAGACCGAGTGCGAGTGGTGCGAGTGCACCGATTGTCGCAAGTGCGGTCATCAAGATTGGGCGAAGGCGTGTGCCCGCTGCCTCAAGTAACGCTTCACGTGTTGATAAACCAGCTTCTTCTTTATGAATGACGCGGTCAATCAAAACGATGGCGTTCGTGACGACAATCCCGATCAACATGAGTGCCCCGATCAAGGCAGAAACCGAAATCGTTTCACCCGTGATGAGAAGGGCGACGAGTCCCCCGATAATCGCATACGGAAGTGAGAACAACACGACGAATGGCGTGAGTGCCCCACCGAATGTGATGACGAGAACCAAGTATACGATGGCAATCGCGGCGAGCATCGCAAGACCGAGCTGAGTGAACGATTCTTGAATCTGTTCCGTTACACCGCCGACATCATACGAGACGCCAGAAGGGAGCTCGATGTCCGATACGCGTTCTTCAATCGCAGCAGACGCTTCTGTCGCTTTATCTGTGCTGAGTTCAACACTTACTTGCGCAAGCAGTTTTCCGTCGCGCTCGACGAGTGTGTCCGGTGTTGTGCCTTCTTCGATTTCAATGAAGTCTGAAATCGGGCGTGGTCCGAACGGTGTCGTGATTTCTTGTGCTTGCAGGTCATCGACACTGTCATACGTCACTTGCTCGTTCGGGATGACGACGTCTAACTGTTTGTCATCCACTGTGACACTTGTAAGTGGACTTTCTGGTGCCTGGAACTGACTGATGACTTGCGCGATTTGACCTGCCGACACACCGGCTTCTGCAGCGGCCTGTTGGTCGACGTTGAACGTGTATTGTACATAGGACTCACGTAAGTCAGATGTCGCTTGACGGACATAATCCGTTTCCTCTTCAATCGTTTCGATGAAAGTCGGCACGATGGCTTCTAGATCTTCAAGGGAGTTGGCATAGACGTTGTATGTGACACCGCTCGTTGCGCCGCCACCTGAGAAGTCTTGTTCTTTCCATTCCCCGTTCGAAGCGAGTTCGTTCAACTTCTCGATATCAGCTAACTTCACATCCGCGAAGTCTTCCGTATCTGGATCATATTGAACGATGAAGATTCCTTGTTTGTTGTTTCCGGGGTTCAGCGGGTTCTCTCCACCGACCGTGAACTGAACATCGGTTGCGTTCGGTTGTTCTTCCATGAAGTATTCTTCTGCCACTTCTGCTGCGGCAATCGAATCTTCAAGTGTTTGACCAGGTTCTGGGTCGAACGTGACGAACAACGTCTTCTCCGAATCCTGATTCAAGAAGTTGACCCCAATCGCTGGGACAAGGGCAAAGCTACCAATCAATAGGGCAGTCGCGAGACCGAACACGACGAGTTTATGGTTCAGTGACCAGTTCAAGACGCCACGATACCATTCCCCGAGCTTGCCTGGACCTTCTTCTGGCTTCAACTTGTCGTGGTTTTTAAAGAACGAGTCGGCCATCATTGGTACGACCGTGATTGCCACGAGTAACGAAGCGAGTAAGGCGAAGACTACCGTCAATGCGAACGGCAAGAACAGTTCACCGACAAAACCAGTGACAAATCCAAGGGGCAAGAATACTGCAATCGTGACGATGGTCGACGAGGCGATCGGGATGAATACTTCTTTTGTTGCCGCGATAATCAACTCTTTACCGCGAAGTGGTTCGTTCGAACGCGTGAGTCGACGGTAAATGTTCTCGATGACGACGATAGAGTCATCGACGACGCGCCCAATCGCAACAGTCATCGCACCGAGCGTCATGATGTTCAACGTGATATCCAACTGCTTCAAGACGATGAGTGCCATGAGAAGCGACAACGGGATCGAGATGACGGCGATGATCGTCGATCGGAAGTTACGTAAGAACACTAAGATGATGAGGATAGCGAACAACCCACCAAGTAATGCTTTAGACAACATGGTTTCGACCGACTCTTCAATCGGTTGTCCTTGGTCGAGTGTGATCGATACATTCGCCGTATCGTTTTCAGCTTCGAAGTCATTCAATACTTCTTTGACGGCGTTGACGACATCGACCGTGTTCGCATCTTGTGTCTTCGTCACTTGTACGCCAATTGAACGTTCACCGTTCGAGCGAGAAATCGATTCTTCGATTCCTTTGTCCTCGATTGTCGCAAGTTCACTCAACGCGACAGTCGGAACCGTCGTCGGAACGTTCGGTGGTAATGCCGATGGTGTTTCCGTCGGGACCTCTGTTGGCACGTCTGGCGTTTGACCAGGTGGCAATTCAGTCGGGGCAGACGGTGTCGTCGGCGTTGATTGTGCTGGTGAGTAAGGGATTTGGATGTCGCGGAACGCTTCGAGCGTCTCCGACTTGCCGTCGATGACGACCGCTTGCTCCGTATCACCTAATTCATATAACCCGAGCGCAATTCGAGCGTCATTCGCTTGAATCAATTGTTTGACCGTATCTTCTGTCAAATTGTATTCTGCGAGCGTTTCTTGGTCGAATTGAAGTTCGACGCGGCGAATCTCTTGTCCGGCAATTTGGACGGTTTGCGCACCTTCCACTCCTTCAAGAGCAGGCTGCACTTCTTCCTCGACGAGTTTTGTCAATTCGGCCAAATCAAGACTCTCATCCGAGATGGCAGCCCCGATTACCGGGAAAGCGTCGAAACTGAGACGCGACACTTGTGGTTCTTGTGCCGACTCCGGCAATTCGACGTTGCTTAACGCATCTTTGACTTGTTGTTCCGCTTCATCCATATCGGTACTGAAATCATAATCGATTTGGATGTTCGAAGCGTTTTGGAATGACGAAGAACGAACTTGTTCCACACCATTTAAATTCTGAAGACGATCTTCTAACACGGTGCTGACTTCTTCGAGCACTTGCTCAGGGGATGCACCTGGATAAATGGTTGTGACCGAGACGGTCGGAGTCGTAATGTCCGGTAACGTCTCGAGCTTCATCGTCAGACCGGCGAAAAGACCGGCGGCCGTCAAGATGATCGTCATCAACCAAACCGCAAACTTGTTGTTGACGGAGAATGACGTGATTTTCTGCATGGGTTTTTAATCTCCTCTATTATTATGTTGTTTTATGACTCACGATCGATGTCGTGGGCTCGTTCAATCAAGCGTGCGATAATCGCTTGTTTGAGTTCGGCAGGGGGAACACCGACACCGAAGTGTTCGGACATCATCATACCTTCGAGTGCATAACGAATGATCATCGTTTCCACCGGATCAGCCGTTTGTTGGAACTGTGCGAAGAACGTATCCAAATCATGTTTCCAACGATTGGCGTACTCTTGGTCGACTTCGAACAACGTGAGAAATGCAATCATCTTCTCGACGTCGATTTGGATGGCAGCACGCTCAGGATGCAACTTCGTTTCATCAAATAGACGAACGAATGCCTCGACAGGTCCATGGCCTTCTTGTTGCAATGAAGCATATAACTCGTTTTGTTCTTGTTGTAACCGTTCGACCATTGCCGTCATCAACGCTTCTTTCGAAGGATAATGATAAAGCAGTCCACCTTTAGATACACCCGCAGTCTTTGCGACTTCATCTAGGGTAAGTTGGTGGACGCCCTGACTCATGATGATGTCGGTTGCCGCATCCAACAGCTTTTGCTTTGTAGCGTTCGATCGGTTTGACATATCTTCACCCCTTTCTGTACCGACCAGACGGTTTGTTTGATTTCACTATATCGTCCCCATTCTTTTGAAGTCAAGAAATGATGTCCTCAAAACTGTCACGAATTGCCCATGTAATGTGATAGCGATTGCAGAAAAGTCTTGACGTGAGAATGATTATCAGTGATGATAGGTACTGAGAGTAATTATCATTACCAGAGAGAAATAACCGAACGTGGGGGAATGACAGATGAACAAAAAATATGCAGCTTTAGGAATTTCAGCAGCGTTAACGACATCGCTCCTTGCCGCTTGTGCAAGCACAGATGAGACAACTTCAAATGAAGGCTCAGACGATTCGAACGTCGTCAATGTTTACTCGAGTCGCCACTACGATGTCGATCAACAATTATATAAACAGTTTGAAGAAGAAACAGGCATCAAGGTCAACGTGGTGGAAGGGAAGAGTGACGAACTTCTCGAGCGTTTGAACACAGAAGGGGAGAGCACAGAGGCTGACCTCTTCATCACTGCAGATGCTGGAAACTTGTATCAGGCGAAAGAAGCGGGACATCTTCAAGCGGTCGATAGCGATGAGCTTGAGTCAAACATTCCTGCAAAATATCGTGACACAGACAACGAGTGGTTCGGTTTGACGAAACGTGCGCGTGTCATCGTGTACTCAAAAGATCGCGTGAAACCAGAAGATTTGTCGACGTACGAAGCGTTGACGGAAGAACAGTGGAACGGCAAAGTGCTCGTGCGTCCATCGGAAAACATGTACAACATCTCACTCCTCGCATCGTTCATCGAAGTGAACGGTGTCGATGAAGCAAAAGAGTGGGCGAAGGGCTTAGTGAACAACATGGCACGCGACCCACAAGGGAACGACCGTGACCAAGCGAAAGCAGTCGTCGCTGGCGAAGGGGACGTGGCCATCATGAACACGTACTACATGGGGCTCATGTTGAATTCTGAAGACGAGGAAGAGAAGAAAGTCGCTGAACAACTCGGTGTCTTCTTCCCGAACCAAGATACAACAGGCACACACGTGAACATTTCGGGTATCGCGATGACGAAAGCATCGAAAAATACAGAAAACGCTCAAAAATTGATGGAGTTCATGTCAGAACCGTCAGCTCAAGAGAAGTTTGCGAGTGTGAACTATGAATATCCAGTCAACGAGTCGGTTGAACCGAATGAGCTTCTCCAGTCATGGGGTGAGTTCAAAGAGCAGGATATCAATCTCTCTGTACTCGGTGAAAACCAACAAGAGGCAATCCGTATCTTTAACGAAGTAGGTTGGAAGTAAGATGACTTCGGCTTGAACGAGAGTTCAGGCCGGAGATTTTTGCGTTCTTCACACCCTAAGCGCTACACGGGATGCACAGAAACTGATATGATGGGACAGGAATTGATAGTTTACAGAACGGGAGCGGTACGACATGAACTGGCACGCAGTAAAACGACAACTGAATGGATGGGCGATCCTCAGCTTTCTCGCGATTTTATTGATCGTCTTGCCGGGAATTGTCGTGCTCGTCGAATTGTTCGCCCCGGTCAATGACAATTGGCAACACATTCAAGAGTACCTGTTGCCCCGTTACGTGCGAAACACGCTGTTCATCATGGTGGCTACAGGAGTCTTGACGACCGTGATCGGAACGAGCCTCGCTTGGTTCGTGACCGTCTATGATTTCCCGTTCCGTCGTTTCTTTAAATGGGCACTCATCCTGCCGCTCGCGATTCCGCCTTATATCGGGGCGTATACGTATCACGGCATCTTGAACTATACGGGTGTGATCCAGACGACGTTACGAAACGAATTTGGAATCACCGTCGATCAGTCGTACTTCAACATCATGTCGATTCAAGGAACGGTATTTATCTTTACCTTGTTCCTCTATCCATACATTTATACGATCACACGAGCGTTCTTGCATAACCAATCATCCTCGATGATTGAGAACGCGCGAATTCTCGGTCGTGGCTCGTGGGACATTTTCTTCACGGTCGTCATACCGATTTCCCGAGTCGCCATCATCGGTGGTGTCAGTCTCGTGTTGATGGAAGTGCTCAACGACTATGGCGTCGTGAAATATTTCGGGATTCAGACGTTTAGTACCGCCATCTTCAGCACGTGGTTCGGGATGAAGGATACATCGTCGGCGCTGAAGCTTGCGGGCACTCTCATGATTCTCGTCATCGCAATCTTGACGATGGAACGGCTCATCCGGGGACGGAAGCAGTTCAGTTACGCTTCGACGAAAGTAAAGCCGCTCAAACCGAGACCGCTGCAAGGCTGGCATCGCTACGCGGTATTCGCATATGTCTCTATCGTCTTTGCGATTGCATTCGTCATCCCGTTCACACAGTTGGCGGCATGGACGTTTCTGACGTTCGATACGGTCTTCACGGAAGAATTTTGGCAACTTGTTTGGAATACGGTTCGGGTCGCCTTTACCGCGACCGTGATTATCCTACTGTTCGCACTCATCATCGCGAACTATACACGACTCTTCCCGTCGAACATGACACGCGTCATTTCGAAAGTGACGACACTCGGATATTCGATTCCGGGAGCAGCCATCGCGATTGCGGTCATCACGCTCTTCTTGTGGCTCGATGACAAAGTGCTCGAAACGGCACGGGCGCTCGACTTGAGTCAGACGTTCGTGTTCCGCACGACGCTCATCATGCTCATCTTTGCCTACGTCATCCGCTTCCTCGCCATCGGCTACAACTCGATCGAGAGCGGGTTTGAGAAAGTAGGGAAGTCGTTTACCGAAGCATCCCGTATGCTGGGGTGGAATACGGTCCAAACGTTCTTTCGCGTCGATATCCCGATGATCAAAGGCGCCATCATGAGCGCGTTTATCCTCGTCTTTATTGATATTATGAAAGAGTTGCCGTTGACGCTCTTTTTACAACCATTTAACTTTTCGACGCTTGCGACACAGGCGTTCAAATACGTGAGTGATGAGAAGATTCACGAAGCGGCACTCGCTTCCATCGTCATCGTCCTCATGAGTGGACTGTTGATTTTCGTTTTCCACAAGGTGCTTGATAAGGAGGCCGACTAATGTTTGTTCAAATCAATGATTTACATTTTAGCTATAAAGGTGCACATGAAGAGACAATCAAAGGGTTCTCGATTTCAATCACGAAAGGTGAAATCGTCTCGCTTCTTGGGGACAGCGGATCGGGGAAGAGTACGATTCTCCGTTTGATCGCAGGACTCGAGATGCCGAACCAGGGCGTCGTCGTCGTGAATGACTGTGTCTGTTGCGACGATTGTCAGTTCATGCCGCCAGAAGATCGTGGCGTGGGGATGGTCTTCCAAGACTATGCACTCTTCCCGCACATGACCGTTGAAAAGAACATTCGATTCGGTCTTCATAAACTGAACCGCAAGGAGCGGAATGCGCGTGTCGAAGAGATGCTCGCGCTCGTCAACTTGACGGAGTTCCGTCACCGTTATCCGTACGAACTTAGTGGGGGACAACAACAGCGTGTCGCGCTCGCGCGTGCGCTCGCACCGAAGCCGGCGCTCTTGATTCTAGACGAGCCGTTCAGTAATTTGGATACGTCACTTCAACACAGGATTCGCGACGATTTGCGTCGTCTCTTGAAGCAGACAGGTACGACAACGATTTTCGTAACGCACGATGAGGAAGATGCCGAGGCACTTGCCGACCGGATTGTCTACCTTGGAGAAGGCAAAATTAAAAAGCAGATCATGACGGAGAACAACAAGACGTTCAACCCGCAAATTCCTTGCTTCGTATAAACAACAAAAGACCCCTTACTCATTTCTAAAGCGAGTAAGGGGTCTTTTTGTCATTTTGTCATCTCGGAAGGTTTTGACTCATTTCCAAGTTGGTCAATCGCAGTCACGTAGTAGGATGCATTGTTCTCATTTGTGACCTCGATACTTTTTCGTGCATGGGAAGGGATACTTTCGATATGAGTCGCTTTTCCGTCGATGACTTCGTAGACTCGATATCCAATCACGCTCTCTTGACGAACGGCGTGCCATGTCAATAAGTTACCTTTCAATTCGACTGCCGTCGGTGTCTCGAGATCGACAGTTTCGTTCAGTTCGGTATCCACCAGCTCTGTATAGACGACGAATCGTTCATCATAGCCCCCGTCCCCGAACGTACCCGAACAGGTAATCAAATTTAAGTTCCGATTTGATGTGGCACCGAAAATCTCTTCAATTGGCGCGGTTTTCGTATCATATCGTTCTGTTTTCGTGACGCGGAACCGAAGGGTGTTACCCGCCTCATCTTGAATCAGAACGTCATCGCCTTTTGTCAGTTGATCGAGTTGATAAAAGATAGCCGGGCCGGTCTTGCTGTCGACGTGACCGGCAATCACAGCATTTCCTTTGCTACCCGGTGTGACACCGGGTTCGAACCACCCGACCTGGTTCTCATCTTCTGGTACACCCATCTGTCCATTATCGAGGACCCCGACTTGTTCGATGGCGGTGTCGACATCGATTTTAGGGATCTGGATTTGAACAGGGGTGACGGCCTTGGCGTTTTCTTCTTCCTCGGCTAAGCGTAGCTTTTTCACCTCTTCCTGTAGAAGTGAGAATTCAGCCGTTAAATCCGGGCTCTCCTCTATTTGTTTTTCTTCTACAGGTGGTGACGACGATTCTTGGGCGCTCGTCCACGTCCAGAAGCTAAAACAAAAGAGAGAGAGCGCCAGAAACAAAAGGCGCTTGTTCATGGGACTCCCTCCTTATTGATTATTGTTCAGATACTTTACGTTTGCGAAGCGTTACGAAGGCGAGTAAGATTCCGCCAAGTACAGCTAATCCAGCGTAGAGAGTGTTCATTGATTGTTCTTGTGCACCACCGAGACCTGTTTCAGGCATCTCTTCAGGCATCATTGTTTCTTCGAACTTGTCAGGCATTTGTGTCACGATCGCGTTACCGAGTGTTTCACCAACACCGAACATGAACGCATATCCTTCACGGAATGACATCCAAGCCGCTTCTGCATCGCCAGCGACATATTGATCGAATGTGTCGAGTACGAGCGCTTCGTGCTGTTTGATTGCTTCTTCACCGGCAGCTTGTGGTAAGTTACCTTCTGTTGCTGCATCGAGGAATGTGCTGAAGTCGACAGCGAATGTGTCGAGGCGCATACGCGCATCTTCAATCATCGCTTCGTCACCTTCGAGTGTAGCGGCAACGATGTCACCTTGTGCTGTGATGTGATCTGAGTTCCATACTTTCTCGAACTGTGCTGCACCTTCGTCACCATATACGGATGCGATGGCTGCTTTGAAGTCGAGTGTGTTCTGGTCTTCTGCCCATGTCACGTAGTCATAGTCCTCTGCTTGGTCGTACCCTTTTTGCATACCGATTGCAGCGAGGGCGAAGTGTTCACCTGCAAGACTGTTCAATGTTGAGCGGAGTTCAACAGCTGGTGTGTCTGCTCCAGTCGTAAATTTGTCAGGCATTTGTGTGACGATTGCACCCGAGAGAGCTTTACTGATGTTGAACATGTGCTTGTAGCCTTCACGGAACGTCATGTAAGCTTCTTCGTAATCTCCTTCGACGTAGTTATCGAATACAGAGAGGACTTGGTCTTCATGAAGTTCGAGTGCATCAGCTGCTGCGTCCTTCGGTAAGTTGCCTTCCGTCGCTGCATCGAGGAATGTTGAGAATTCTTCTACGAACTCATCGACTTCCGCTTCAGCTTCCATGCGTAGTTCCTGGTTGTCTGATTTTGCTGCTTCTACGAAATCAGCTGAGTAGTCGTTGTGACCACGGAAGATTTCTTCAAATTGTGCAGCGCCTTCTTCACCGTAGATGGAAGCGATGGCTGGTGTCATGTCGAGCGCGTTTTGATCGAGAGCTTGATCCGCGACCTCAGCATCTGCCGCCTCGTCATATCCTTTCATCATCGATGTGACGGCTAACACGTAATGCTCAGATAAAAGTTGATCGAGTGTGGCGCGAAGGTCACCTGCTGGTGTGCTTGCTGTCGGTGTGTGATCCGCTGCCTGTGCGTTGACTGGTACGAGTAGTCCTAAGGCTAGTGCCGGTGCTACGATTTTGTTTAACGTCTTCTTCTTCATGGGTAATCGCTCCTTTTCGTAAGTGAGTGTTGTCGTTATTTACACCCATCTAACGGAGCAGTTCAAAAAATGGATCACTCTTTTTTTATTTTTTTTCGTTTTTTTGTTGAAGAGTACGATAAACCCCTGGTGCGACGCCATATTTTCGTTTAAAAATTCTGTGGAAATATGGGTAACTTCGAAATCCAGACAGTTCTGCAATCGTTTCTAACGAATGTTTTGTATAGCGCATTTGCTCTTCGGCAAGCTGTAAGCGAATCGATTGTGCATATTCGATGATCGTCATCCCGGTCCCTTCTTTAAAGAGATGAACCGTCCGTGAAACGCTGAGTCCAACCGCTGCGGCGACGTCTGACACTTTGAAGTCACTCGTTACGTGCGCTTCGATAAAGCGCATCATACGAGAGACGACTGGAGGTCGCGCATGGGAATGCACATCTTGAATCGAACGATCGAGCATGAGCAGAAGTGCTTGAACGAGTGTTTCAATTAAAACGGCACTTTGTTCAGACGGTGGACGGCGCACTTCTTCCGTAATGTGTTGCCATAGTGAGAGTAGGCGAGAATCGATAGTGATGGCATATAGTCGCTCCCGTGGAGTCGCATGCCACCATGTATCGATTGAATGCCCGGTACAGAAGATATGATAGTCTCCGCTCGCGGGTGTATCGACATGCATTTCATAGAAGTCACCCGGACGAACAATCAATACGTCACCAGGTCGTGTGATCATCGTTTCCCCATTGACCACAATCCGAGCCGTTCCTGCCGTTTGTAAGCGAATCAGATACGTATCGAGTCGATTAGCAAATGGAAAAGTATAAGTCGTTGTATGGTATGAATAGCCACAAAAGCCGATTTCCATAATAATCTCCTCTTTTAATAGCAAGATTGTACATATCTTAATCATATCATGGATGGTCATGATTCCTTGGAGGCAGTACGATGAAAGCGTTGAAACGGAAAACGAACTTCAAGGAGGACATAACATGAAACAATGGTGGAAAGAAGCGGTCGTATATCAAATTTATCCACGTAGCTTCAATGACTCAAACGGAGATGGGATTGGCGACATCCAAGGAATCACGGAGAAGATGTCATATTTGGCAGAACTCGGGATCGACGTCATCTGGCTCTCACCGGTATACGATTCACCGAACGACGATAACGGATACGATATTCGTGATTACCGTGCCATCATGGACGAGTTTGGTACGATGGATGACTTTGATGCGATGCTTGAAGAAGCACACCGTCACGGGATTAAAATCATGATGGACCTCGTCGTCAACCATTCTTCTGACGAACACCAATGGTTCATGGAGTCGCGTTCTTCAAAAGACAGCCCATATCGTGACTATTACATTTGGAAAAAAGGGAAGGACGGTCAGCCACCGACGAACTGGGGGGCTTTCTTCGGAGGCAGTGCTTGGCAGTATGATGAGGCAAGCGATGAGTACTACCTCCATCTCTTCAGTAAGAAACAACCGGATTTGAACTGGGAAAGCGAGACGCTTCGTCGTGAAGTGTATGACCTCATGACATATTGGCTCGATAAAGGGGTCGACGGGTTCCGGATGGACGTCATCAATATGATCTCAAAAAATCCAAGCTATCCAGATGGTCAAACGCAAGGAACAGGGTTCGGTGACGGTACACCATTCTTCTTTAACGGACCACGCATCCATGAATTCATGCAGGAGATGAATCGGGAAGTCTTATCGAAATACGACACAATCACGGTAGGGGAGATGCCAGGGGTCAGTGTGGAGGAAGCCAAACTTTATACGGGTGAAGACCGCAACGAACTGAACATGGTCTTTCATTTTGAACATGTGGACGTCGGGAACGGAAGCTTCGGGAAGTGGAATCCGACAGACTGGAAGTTGACTGAGTTAAAGACAATCTTCTCGCGTTGGCAAGAAGGGCTCGAAGAGGAAGGATGGAACAGCCTGTACTGGAGTAACCATGACCAGCCCCGTGCCATCTCACGCTTTGGAAACGATTCGCCTGAATATCGCGTTCGTTCCGGGAAGATGCTCGCGACACTTCTTCATCTATTGAAAGGGACGCCTTATATTTATCAAGGAGAAGAGTTCGGCATGACGAACGTCGCGTTTGAATCAATCGATCAGTACCGAGATATTGAGACGTTGAACGCCTACCGTGACTACACATCCAAAGGGTTGTTAACGCACGACGAGATTTTCCGTGGCATCCATGAGCGAGGACGTGACAATTCACGTACACCGGTACAGTGGTCAGACGAAGCACATGGTGGATTTACGACAGGGACGCCATGGATCGAGGTCAACCCGAACTTTGTTGACATCAATGCGGAAGCGGCAAGGAAAGATCCGAATTCACTCTTCCATTACTACCGTCAGTTGATTGCGCTCCGTAAAGCGAACCCGCTCGTCGTCTACGGAAAGTATGAGCTGTTGTTACCGGAAGATGAGGCGGTCTATGCATTCACACGTTCATTTGAAGGTGAGACATGGCTCGTACTCTGTAACTTCTCCGACGAGACACAACAACGAGAGCTACCATATGACGTGAAAGAACGTGTCATCGGAAACATGGAACCGATAGAAGCGTTCACCCTTCGTCCTTATGAAGCACAAGTGTATAAACTGTGACGAAAAGCTCGCCAGACGGCGAGCTTTTTTAAGTGCATACGTATCTTCTCTCGATGATTCGGGAATAGTGTAAGTAACGTCTGACATGAAAAGAGGGAACGACATGGGTACTTTAATCGCGTACTCTTCCAGATATGGAACGAGTGAAAAAGTGGCGGCTTTACTCGCTGAACGTCTATCGGGTGACGTTCGTGTCCAAAATATCGTAGAAGAGCCGAACGTCACGTGGGAGATGGTAGATCACGTCATCGTCGGGAGCTCAATTCGAATGGGCACGATCCAAGACGAGATGAAGGAATGGTTGACGCTTCACGAAGCACACTTGCTTGAGCATCCCCTCGCTTTATATTTGTGTGCCGGGACACCGACAGAGTCGGAACGGATTCGCGAGCTAGAAGAAGCCTATCGTGACACGCTGCGCGAACATGCCTATTTCGTCGAGGTCGTCGGGAGCGGGTACGACTTTGAACGAATGGGCTTTTTAGACAAAGCAATCGTTCGCATGATGGCCAAACAAAAAGAGAGTTCACTTCAACTCGATGACGCCAAACTGAATCAACTCGTGGAAGAAGCTCAAACGTCTGAGCGCACCCGGTCTGAAAATCCTTGAGCGAGTAAATCATGCACATCAATCGGGCTTTTCGTGGAGATGAGTACATCTCCGCTTTTTTTCTGCCCTTCAATCTGATGAAGAGCAAGGTGTTCGAGGTGACGACCGATTTTTAGAGCGATAGGTGCAGATTCTTGGCATCGTAAGGCATCGATAGTCACTTCATCGGTGCGGTTATCTCCCCCAAATAGTTCGAGGTCGGCTCGGGCTGTGGTAAACCCGCGCACGGCGATTCGTTTCAGTTGAACGCGTCTCGATTTGTATTGGATCGCAAGTGCCGGATGTTGTTCGTAATCGTAGGTCGGGTCGCCGATTGCAGTCAAACCATGAATCAAGACGTCCTGATAGGCCGATACAACCAGGCTTCGTGGTGAGGATTTTGTATAGAGTGAACTGTGAACCGGCTCGACGGACACTAAGTTTGTGCCTGATAGGAAGCGGGCTGTCTCTGAGTTCGGATCGTCTGCTAAATGATGACCGATGTGACGGAAGTTAAATGAACGATTGTCATGCACCGAAAGATGGCCGAAGATATGAACGTCGTGTGCGGCAGATGAGGTCCCATGTGCTTTTACTTCGATGCCTCCAAAGCAGCCTTCCGTTCTATTGTGAACGAGTGTGACGTGCCGCGAACCGTCATCAATCTCAATCCCATTTGAGTTTGAGAACCCTAAGGCGTGTGTTCGACCGTGAGGATGATGACAATAGCAGTTGGTAATATAAATGGCATCACTATGGTGTGTGGTGATTCCGTCATCCCCATAATTCGTCGCCTCGAGATGATCGAGATGGATATATCGGCTCCCGTTTGCCGCGCGAAGCCCGTCCCCTAAGTAATGATAGTGCGGAGACGTGATGTCGAACGCATGGAGCCCAGCATTTTTGGCTATCACATGATGCACCCATCCATACGTCACATGGGCAAACGTCAAGGCGCTCGATGTCGTGTCACCGCTCGTCGTCCGTTTCACATCCCCTAAGCGCGCGACATTCCAATCGAGCGTCAGGTGGCATACCTCGATATGATGATTTCCTGCGAAAGGCGTGGCGTTTCGTAACAATCGTCGATGTCTCGGTGCACGATCGGACAGTTTGAGAATCGTGACGTCTTGTCCTGCGCCTTCGAGCACGCAGTTGGAAGGTAGACGAATACCCCGAACGATATAAACGCCTGCTGGGACAAAGACACGACGGTTCGAGCGGATGGCGAGTCGAAAGGCGAGGGTACAATCCGTTTTTTCATCTCCGACAGCACCATAGTCCGTCACATCAACACATTGTTTCGTCGTCTGCAGTAAATTCAAATATTCGGCATCGAGCCGACGCATCCAGACGGGACGAACGATGCCGTCGACTTGCTCGAGCGGAAAGGACGTGCGGACAGGGGTGATCCGTTCCGTCAATGGGATTCGACACGGGATAGATTGTTGTTGCTCAAAGTAAGAAGCTTCCCGTGTAGCACGGTGCCATTCAAGTGTTTGTTGGATGAGGTCTTCTTCCGACCAATCGGAATGAGAGGCAATCATCGATGCGATTGCGTGTGGGTCCTTAATGTTTTTCATTATAAATCCTCCTAGCATCATCTTCTCTAGCATGTACCCGTTTCACCTTGTTTTTTAGCAATCAGAAGTATTTACTAGACAGAAACATCTAGTCGTGTTATATTCAATATGTGCTTAATTAAGAATAGCTGGAATCATAATTCACAAGTGCTTGGGATTATTTTTCATTAGATAATCCAGAGGCTTGTATTTTTTTTGGTCAAGTTTTTTCTAGTAAGGCACTACTATAACGCATAGCGTTTATTTCAGGAGGGTTCATTCATGAACACAGGTAAAGTAAAATGGTTTAACTCAGAAAAAGGTTACGGCTTCATCGAAATGGAAGGCGGAGACGACGTATTCGTACACTTCTCAGCAATCCAAGGCGACGGCTTCAAAACACTTGAAGAAGGCCAAGAAGTAACTTTCGAAATCACTGACGGAGCTCGTGGACCACAAGCTTCTAACGTTGAAAAAATCTAATCTTCCTTTCTAAGGAATATGATACCTGCTCGCATCGGCGAGCAGGTTTTTTTGTGTTTAATCCCATAGTTTGAGGGAACAGTATACGAGCGACAAATCATGAAGGAGGAATTTGGAATGAGTGCAAAAGACACAGCGTTAAAAATTCTAGAGGGTAGCAATGTCGGGACGATGGCGACCGTGTATAAGGTGAAACCCCACAGTCGATATATGACATTTTTCCATGATGATTTCACACTCTACACAGCAACCTCTAACGATACAGATAAAGTAGAAGAACTAGAAAAGAATCCATATACGCATATTTTAATCGGCTACGATGGAGATGGTGTGGGCGACACTTACTTAGAAATCCTCGGTAAAGCGACCGTGTCGGATGATGAATCGATGAAAGAGAAAGTATGGAATGAGAAACTTGAAGGATGGTTCGATGGTCCGGACGATCCAAAGCTTGTGATCCTTAAAATCGAACCGGAATCGATGCGCGTGATGAACAAGAAAGGTCAACCACCACAAGAAGTGACACTATAATCTCTTCTAAGACACCTAAATCAGGTGTCTTTTTTTGTGGATGAATGTGAATAGAATATGGCGTACATATGGACGAATCATGAACAAAGGAAAATACATATGTGAAATAGTGAACATGAATGGTATATTGTGAATGTAATCACATTATACATTTATTTAACTTCTTGAAAGGGAGGAATTATGATGTTCACGAAATTTTGGCAAAATCATAACATCGCTACAGCGATCTTGACGGTGTTACGTGTATGGCTCGGTTATCATTGGTTAACGGCAGGTTGGGGTAAAATCACGGGAGGTTTTGGAACAGAAGGATTCTTAAACAATGCGGTGTCACTCGCTTCTGGAGAACATCCGGCCGTTGCTGGATGGTGGGCTGCATTCCTAGAAAACTTTGCGATTCCAAACGCCGGGCTATTCGATGTCCTGATTCCTTACGGTGAATTCTTGGTAGGCTTAGGATTATTGCTCGGTGCCCTCACACGTAGCGCAGCGTTCTTCGGACTCGTCATGAACATGGCGTTCTTACTATCAGGAACAGTCAGTACGAACCCAACGATGTTGATCGTATCTGTCTTGATTTTAGTTGCCGGTCATAACGCTGGAAAAATTGGGGTCGACGGGTTGTTCCTTCGCCGTTTTGTCGACACGAAAGTATTGCATCGTTCACCAAATCGTCAAATAGCCTCGTAACTTTTATGCGTTCTCTTGTGACAAACCTCTCACGTTTCGGCTACGATAGACATAGCCTACAGAAATAAAGGAGAACGCATATGACTACGACTCATTTTAAATGGCTTGGCTACACAGAAGGTGTATCCTTCTTGTTATTACTGTTCATCGCGATGCCGTTGAAATATATGGCTGGTATTCCACTCGCGGTCAGTATCGTTGGTGCAGCACATGGTTTCTTATTTGTTGCGTATGTGCTCGCGGCGATGTACATGGCATGGCGCTTGCGCTGGGGATTCAAAGTTTTGACGCTTGCTGTCATGGCATCGGTTATCCCATTCGGACCATTTTTATTAGAAAAACGGGTACTCCCGTCAACAGAGAAGACATCGAACTGATTCGTTCGATGTCTTTTTTTATGATACGCGATCCATTGACTGAGCTGCATCTCGTTCTGCTCGAATGTCATGACGTATTCGGTACGTGAGGACGAACGTGCAGATGAGTAGACCCACCATACAAGCGGTGTAGAGATGGGCAACAGAGACGAGATCACTCAATACCCCGAATAGGATAAATCCAATCGGCGTAATCCCCATCGCGAGTGATTCGAGCACACCGATGACGCGCCCTAAATAGTTCGGATCCGTATTCGTTTGGAGGAACAATTGAATCGGGATGTTGACACGTACGATCAAGAAACCACTCAATAAAGCGAAGACCGCGAAAAAGAAAATTGACGTGAGGACGTTGAAGTTAAAATATAATGGAATGGCGGGTCCGACGAACAGAACGCTAAGAATGGTCAACGCGGATCGCATCGTTGCTAAGCGATGTTTGATTTTGAATAACGGTAAGGCATGAAGTAAGGAAGCGACTAAAAAACCAATGGCGACCATGCTTTCAAGGAGTCCGAATTGAAACGGGGACACACCGACTTCCTGTAACGCTGCAATCGGGAACAACACTTCCGATGCGACGAAGAAGAAGTTCAAAAATGCGGCGAGGACAGCAACTGTCCACAAGACTCTTTGTTGTTTCAAGTAAGACAGACCAGACCGTACATCTTCCCAGGTCGATTGTTCGGTTGGCGCAATCTCTTTCTGATGAAATGCGAGTCGGGAAGCAAGCAAGGCGGCAATCATGAAGAATAGGGCTGAGCTGAATAAAAACGCTGGAATCGGTATGAGTTTAAACAGGGCCCCGGCAAGAAGCGGGGTGCCGATGCTTGAAATGGAGATGATACTTTGAATGAGAGAGTTGGCGCGTTGCAGTTCATCTTCCTCAAATAAAAGAGGAATCGAACTTGATAACGTGACCGATAAGAAAGTGGAAACGATCGCTAAGAAGAATGTGATGACGTAAAAAGCGGGTGCTTCAAACGTCCAAAGTAAGCTTCCAACACCTGCGAGTAAAAATAATCCTCCGTTCAAAGACTCCATCCTAATGATGACTCGCTTTCGGTCAAGTTTGTCTGCATAAGCGCCGGCGAATGGGGATAGAAGCACACGGGGTAATGTACCTGCGAGGAGAACGAAGGCGAATTGGAGCCCAGATCCGGTCGTCGTCAACACCGTGAGTCCCGCCACAAACGTAAATAAGTTGGATGCGAATAACGACATGAATTTACCGAGCAGTAAAATTGATAGATTTGAAGAGAGAAACTTCATAGAAACACTCCTTTGCAAATTAGTTAAATGTGATTTAACATTATCATAAAGGCAACGAAGTGAATTGTAAATATAAAGTTCAATATAATTTAACTTTTTGAGGTGACATATGATTGGTGAGCGCATTAAAGCATTGCGAAAACAGAAAAAAATGACTCAGACGCAGCTGGCGGAAGGGATTGTCACAAAATCGATGCTCAGTATGATTGAGAACGGAAAAGCAGAGGCATCGATGCGCAGTTTACGAGAACTTGCCAGTCGATTAGATGTCTCGATGCAACAGTTATTGACCGATCCAAAAGAGGTCGAACTACAGTCGCTGGTGGAGAAGCTAGAATTTGAGGAGATGCAACTCATTTCACTACCGGATCAAAAAATTCGGGAAATGCTCAAGCCTTACTTACAGGAAGAAATGAACTCCGTGTGGCAAGGAAAAGCATATATGCTGTACGGTGATACGTACTTTCAAGAGGGCGAGAATGAGAGAGTACTAGCTTACTATGACCGCGCGATTGAGATTTTTGAGAAGCTAGGTGAGTCCGAAGAATTGGCGATGGGACGAATTAGCCAGGCTTATTATTTATTGATGTGGAACCGCTACGAGGAATCGATTGAACGGATTGAAGCGATAGAACTACTTGATGCAAAATATATGAAAACAAAGACACGAACTGAATATGCCATGTTAATTGTATTTAAGAATCTTCTTTGTGATGAGGATTTAGAAGGGGCAATTCGACAGCTTGAAGACGTGCTCGAGTATATGACACGGACAAGAATCTACTACCGTGCGGACGACGTGTATCGCACCATTTCGATTTGCGCGCTCTATTTGAACGATGAGAAGAAAATTCATGAGTCGTTACAAAAGGCGAAGCAATATATTCAATTCACGGAAGATCGTTTGGCTGAAATCAAAGTGGCACTTTCTGAAGCGCTCTATGCGATGGAATATCGACATGTCAAACTATTAGGAAAGAACATCAAATTGATGGAATCTCTCACGACAGATGTCGAACCATTTATAGCAGCGATTTCGATGGCGAAAGGTGTGTACTACGCTTTTCGAGGGGAAACGGAAATGGGAAGAGAGTGTTTATTGGCATTATGGGAAAACAGAGATGAGTGGAAAACACATAGCTTAGTCGATATCGCGATTTACTACGAAGGTTTATTAAGGGGAACATTGAACGGATGTGGGGATGACTGGGTGCCAGTCATCGAAGAACAAGTAGCTGAATTCCCGCAAGGACTGTTTCGCAAACGTTTAGAGACATTGCTACAACAAATCAAGGGCTGACGAATCAGCCCTTGAACGTTTGAATCAATGTTCCTTTGCCATGCTCGACTTGTACAGAAGCGTGGGCCCCATTGACGAGTGTCATCTGAGGGGGTACGTGTCCGCAATCGATATCAAAAAAGATAGGAACTTCTAACATATGATGAAGCTCCTCATATACCATTTCGACCGTATAGTCTTGATGCACAGAGGGGGCGTCACTCCGTCCAAATAGAATGCCCGACGTCTGCTCAAACCAACCGGCCCACTTCATTTGAAGAAGGGTCCTTTTTAATGCTGGGACGTTCAGCTCAGCGTTCTCAAAATACCAAAGAATCGGTTCATCGTTCAGGTGATCGCGTTGGAACGTCTTGACGTCTCCATACGGTGTCCCGATTGTATGTAAGAGCACATCGAGACATCCACCGAGCAAGCGCCCCGTTGCGTTTTGACCACCGATCGCTTTCCATTCGGTCGTCTCCGTCAGATGAAACAGATGTGGCGTCGGATTATCATGCTGCCATTCGTTTTGGAACTTCTCGGACGAGCGTTGGATGACCGTTTCGTCGGTCCGCGTCGACAATACATCGAGCCAGCGTGAACTCGTCTCGTCCCACATATCGGCACGCAAGTCGACTAAGTTTGGACCGTGGGCGGAGGCGATTCCGGTTTTTAGCGTATACACAAAAAGTGATAGACTCGTATCCGAATAACCGAGCATCCATTTTGCGGACAAGGACTGCCACTCGATGTGATCGAGGATTTCCATTAAGAGTTCCCCACCCCAGGGCGGAACAATCAAGTCGACATTGTCATCTTGAAGTAGAGATGTCAGTTCATGTGCACGGACTCGAGCCGGAGCGGACTTCCCAAATCGTTGTTTCCACGCATTCGGAGTGAATTGCAATGTGAACCCTCGATTGGAAAACTTATGTTCCGCTTGATGCAATAGATGGTGCAGTTCTTCTGGTATACCTGACGAAGGGGCGGTGACACCAATTTGATGACCGGTTAACTGTGGATAACGAATCATGACAACCTCCTGTGGATAAGTGATATGTTCAGTAGAAAAAATGGGTTATCCACATGTGGACAACTAATTAGAGCGCATCCGTTCGGCATGACGCATTCCCCATTCGTTCATCGCTTCGAGAATCGGAATCAGTGTTTTCCCGTACTCACTTAAGCGATAATCGACACGAGGTGGAACTTCTGGATAGACGGTCCGGATGACGATATCCTGTTCTTCTAAGTCGCGGAGTTGTGCGGTCAATATCTTTTGGCTGATTTTTGGTAACGCGCGTTTCAACTCACTGAAACGCAATGTATCTCCATTGATCAACACGAGGAGGATGGAATGTTTCCATTTTCCTGTAATCAGTTCGAGTGCCGTATCGACTTCACAGCTTGTTATGTTAGTCACGTCGCTCTTCCTTTCCAATAGTATCGTTGAAGTAACTATACCACCTTTTTGTGCCTACTTCTGTAACATCGACCGAGCGGGTATAGTGAAGGGGAGGTGATAATATATGAAAATCGAAAAAATCGAACTCGGTCCGGTAACGCTTCGAGTCCGTGACATTGAACAGGTGACACGATTTTACGTAGACGTGATTGGGATGAGTATTTTAGAAGAGAGCGAAGAGCTCATTACACTCGGTACGAAGGAACGTCCGCTTGTCATCTTGCACAGTGTCCCGCAAGCGAAAACCAATCCACGGGCGGCAGGCTTGTTCCATTTAGCTATTCTGTTCCCGAACCGTGTAGAGTTAGGAAGCATGTTGGCACATCTCATTGAGCGACGCATCGAAGTGGGGCAAGGCGACCATCTCGTGAGTGAAGCCTTCTACTTGAGCGATCCAGAAGGAAACGGGATTGAATTGTATGCCGACCGCCCGAAGGACCAATGGACGTACGAGGCAAACGGCCATGTGAAAATGGCGACCGAGCCTGTCGACTATGAATCGATGCTTCAAGCGGCAGCCAATCGGTCGTTTACTGGTTTACCGATCGGAACGACGATGGGGCACGTGCATTTTAAAGTACGCTCAATCGAGGCGGCGAAACGTTTTTATCATGATCGGCTTGGCTTCTCCATTACGACGGATTCTTATCCAGGCGCACTTTTCCTAGCAGCTGATGGCTACCACCATCACATCGGAACGAACGTGTGGGCCCGTCCGAGCGATCCTGTGGGAATGGAGACCGGAATCGAAGCATGGACGCTTCTCGTCAATGAAGAGACGAACCAGGCGTTAGGCGGAACATCGTCTGAATGGTCGTTGACCGATGAAGACGGGATTACCGTGCATATTAAAAGAACGAACGCTTGAGCGTTCGTTCTTTTTAACGTGCGGATGTTTTCTTCTGACCTGCATTAAACGAGAGACGAAGTCCGCGTTTTTGATACGCTTGCTCGACTCGTTTAGGATTGAGGCTGAGCTCAAGGTGAGCTAGCTTCAAATGTTCAAGTGCCGGCACCGTGACATCGAGGCGAACGAGCTCCATATTGCGCTCTGCTTTTTTGCGTGTTCGTCTCAAGTTACGGGGCACCTCCTCTGACGTCAGTGCCGCGATCGTTTCATTTACTTGTTGTCGTTTTTCACCCTTGATGCTCAAGGCAGAATACAGCTTATCGAGCGAACCGAATCGTTTGATGAGTTGAACCGATTGACTTTCATCCAGTCCAGCAACTGGAGGGATTCCGTCAGAACGGTCTCCTGTCAACGCTTTGACGGCTGACAGTTGCTTCGGTTTCAATCCTTCGTATAGCGCCGCAATCTCTTCTGGTCGAATTTCTAAATGACGCTTGAGTGGCAACGGACGATTATCACGAATGTCACAGCGAGCCTGCATTTGCTGAAGCTCCTGTGTCTGTAACCAAACGGTGATTCGTGGACTGACAAGCTGTAACAAGTCTTTGTCTTTTGTCATGATGACGACAGGGGCACTGCAACTGAATTTACGGGCGATGTGGGCAATCAAGTCTTCCCCTTCATACCCTTCTACTTGGAATTGTGGGATTCCACTATCCTCAAGCAGTTGGCGCATGAGTTCCATCTGCGCTTTTAATTCAGGCGGTGTTTGACGTCTGCGACGTTTGTAGCCTGGGTACAGTTCTCGACGCCATAATGTTTCACGTGAGACGTCCCAAACAACGACAAAATGAGTCGGACGATGTCTGCGTAGAATCGTCCGGATGAGGCCGGTCATTCCGATGACGGCACTCCGATCGTTTTTAGATACCTCGCGTCCTTTTTTCGTTCGGCTCGCGGCGGCACCATAATAAGCACTGGCCAGCATGGAGTTACCGTCAATCAAAAATAGTTTGCGTTCCATGCGTAACCTTCTTTCTATTTCTTTCTGTTTAAACCGAACATCTCGCCATGTTTCGGTGATGTTGTGTCATTGAGTGGGTGACACTCAAATAAGCAACATATGTGCAGTATATCACGGGAAGAGGCGAAAATATAGCGACAGTTCGGTGCAAACGTGAAAAACCCTTCTCCATATTTCGGAGAAGGGTTTAAAGAAAGCATCATTCAGATAATGGTTCTTCCTCTTCGTGAGAGGCGAGAATCAAGTCGACAAAGACGATGCGGTGGTTATCGACTTCACTGACAATCAGTTCATGGTTGCCAGGTAAAAGGAAGCGCTCGCCTGTTCGGGCATTCGCTTTTTGTGATAAAACGAATCCACCGACCGTATCGACGTCATCTTCGATTTCGATGCCGAACCGCTCTTCGAGTTCTTGCGTTAAAACGAGTCCCGAAAGGCGATAATGTTTCGGAGCGACTTCTGTAATTTCAGCCTGTTCGTCTCGATCGAACTCGTCTCGAATCTCGCCGACGATTTCTTCTAAAATGTCTTCAATCGTCAACAGTCCTGCCGTCCCGCCGTACTCATCGATGACGAGACACATCATCGTCTGCGCGTTTTGCATTTTCACCATCGCTTCTTGAAGTGGCGTGAACTCGGTGACGAGCGGCAATTGATGAATGAACGACTCGAACGGTGCATCATTTTTTGAAAGTTGAGCAGTGAAGAGCTGTTTCGCATTCACGAATCCGAGAACGTCATCGCGATCGCCATCTCGTGTGACGGGATAGCGTGTATACTGATGCTCTTCGACAACGGCAATGATTTCTTCAATCGTATCTTCTTCATCGATTGTCACCATGTTCATTCGTGGGACCATGGCATCTTTGGCGATCCGTTCGTCAAAGGAGAAGATATTTTGTACATAAGCCAACTCGTTTTCATTGATCTCACCGCTACGGAAACTTTCCGTCATGATGATTTTCAGTTCTTCTTCCGAGTGTGCCGTTTCTTGCGCTGTCGTCTGTACCCCGAATAAGCGAAGTGTGATTCGAGCCATACTGTTCAAGGCCCGAATAAACGGATAGAAAATTTTTGTGAAGACGTAGAGCGGACGTGCGACGAGGAGCGTCAGTTTTTCCGCTTCATGAACTGCAAGTGTCTTTGGCACGAGTTCACCGATGACGACATGGACGAACGCAATCAATAAGAAGGCAATCAAAAACGACAAGAATGTCACGAGAGATGGCGATATGTTCAATTGTTCGACCAGAGTGTGGATATACGCTTCGATTTGATCGGCACCAATCCATCCAAGGCCGAGTGCAGAAAGCGTGATTCCGAACTGAGAGGCAGAAAGGGAGTCGTCGATATTCTCGATGACTTTTTTCGCGCTGACCGCTCTCTTATTTCCTTCGAGCACGAGCTGGTCGAGTCTAGCGCCACGCACTTTCACAATTGAAAATTCGGCTGCCACAAAAAAGGCAGTCAAAAAGATTAAAAGTGCAACGACGAGTAAGCTGAGTAACATGGGACTGTCCAACAATTCCCCCAAAAATCGGGGAGTCACCTCCATTGAGTATAAGATCAAACGTCTTTCAGGCGTTTCCTGAAAACGAATAGTTTGTTTCAGTATAGTTGATTTGTTTCAAATATTCAAAATGCAGCCAATCATGTTTGATGAAGAGGGGAATGCGGGAACTAAACCCGAGAAGATGAAGGAGGAATTGACATGGCAAACTATCCAGAGTTAAAAGGCAAAGTCGCGGTCATCACGGGCAGCTCGAAGGGGCTCGGTCGTGCCATCGGGGAGCGTTACGCAAAAGAAGGGATGAGCGTTGTCCTGAATTACCGCAACAGTGAAAAAGAGATGGAGGAAGTCATCCGTGGCATCGAGGCAGCTGGCGGGAAAGCCGTCGCCGTGAAAGGAGATGTCGCGGAAGAAGGACTCGCCGAGAAGATGATTGAGAAAGCCATCTCTGAGTTTGGAAAGATGGATATTTTCGTGAATAACGCCGGCGTTCAAGTCGAGGCAAAAACACATGAGATGGAGTTTGATAACTGGAAGCAGATTATCGACGTCAACTTGAACGGGACGTTCCTTGGTGTTCGTGCTGCTTTAAAATACTTCGTGGAGCATGAAATCGAGGGGAACATCATCAATATGTCTTCTGTTCACGAAGTCATCCCACGTCCAGGTTATACACATTACGCAGCCAGCAAAGGTGGCGTGAAAATGTTCACGAAATCCGTCGCACTCGAGTATGCACCTAACCATATTCGTGTCAATGCGATCGCACCTGGGGCGATTGATACACCAATCAACGAAGAGACGATGAGCGACCCGGAAGAGAAGAAGGGATTAGAAGCGCTCATCCCATCTCACGTCATCGGGAAACCGGAACAAATCGCAGCCGTTGCCGCTTGGCTCGCGTCGGATGAGTCGTCCTATGTGACGGGGACAACCATCTTTGCGGACGGTGGGCTTTCGCTCTATCCGTCATTTGGTCCAGAGAACAAAGTCCAATAAACAAGAGGGTGCGATGATGCACCCTCTTTTCGTTTAGCTACTCATTTGATTGGTCATATCCAACTTGGGAAGACTGACCGTGAAAATGGAGCCTTTGCCGATATTCGATGTGGCGTGAATCGTTCCACCGTGACCTTCGGCGATTTCTTTACAGATTGCGAGACCGAGACCGGTCCCCCCGATTTTTCGACTGGCGGAATTGTCGACGCGATAAAACTTGTCAAACAATTTTGGTAGCGCGGTTTGGGGAATCCCGATGCCGTGATCTTCAATTGAAATGTCAATCCAATCCGGTCGTTCACATGTGACACGGACATTGATTTCACCACCACGAGGCGAATACTTCACGGCGTTGTGCAGGAGGTTCATGAAGAGTTGATTGAGTCGCGTCCGGTCTCCGTATACATAGACGTCTTCCGTGCAATCAAACGTGATGTGATGATGTTGGCTTGAGCCTTGATGCACCGAAATCGCTTGCTCAAGAATAGCAGACAGACGCTCTGGTTCGTTATGGTACGTCTGTTGTCCAGACTCCATCCGTTGTACATCGAGCAAGTTCGAAATCAAGTCTTCAAGACGCAATGTCTCTTGATGAATCATTCCTAAATATTTTTCGGAACGTTCAGATGAAAGTTTTCGGAAACGAAGAAGTTCAGTGAATCCAATGATACTTGTGAGCGGAGTCCGGAGTTCGTGAGAGACGGTCGAAACGAGTTCGGTTTTCAGACGGTCGACTTCGGTCTCGTGCGTCACGTCACGGAAAACGAGCATCGTCCCATGACGTGTCCCTCGCAAGTAAATCTTCTCCGCATACATTTGAATGAAGCGCTCTTCCTGATTCATCGAGAACGTGACGCTCTCTTCTTTACACTGTCCATCGAATGATCGTTCCATGAACGCGAAAAAGGCATCCTTTTGGTCGACCTGCAGTCCGAGCTCCTCAAGGCTAGCGTCTAAACGGTATAAATCGACTTCATTTCGCTGCGTAATCGGTTGATTGAATAAGACAAACAACGCTTGGTTTGCTACTTTCTCACTTGTTGCGTGTTCGACATAGATGACGGCATCGCGAATCGAGTGAAGGAGGCGCGCTGTCTTCTCACGCTCCTCTTCAATCCGATAGCGTTGTGCCGTGAGAGATGTAGCCATTTGCCGGAATGATGTTGTCAATTGCCCGACTTCATTTTTAGATTGGGCGGCCGCCGGTGTCATCGGCTGTCGCTCTCCGGCAAGGCGCTTACTGTTTTCGATCAACTCCTGCAGTTGACCAGTTAAGCGTCTCACATATGGACGGGCGACGATAAAGAGAATGAAGAGAACACCGAGTAAAGAGAGGAGCCAAAGAGCTTGTGCCCACTTCGTATGGGTCGCAAGCTGAGCACGGAGCCCATCCTCTTCTGCGTTCAGTGAGTTCCGGTATTCCGTGAAGACGCTCTCCATATCGACGATGCTCGCACTCATATCCGCGGCACTTTTCGAATTGATTTTGAATTTACGATCTGCCGGTGGGTCTTTTTGAGGATTCACTTTCCCGAGCGTCGGCATCTTTAAGAAGGGTTCGGTTACACTACCGTCCCGTTTTCCTGCTACATAACGTTCGAGGCTCGGCATGACACGTTCCTGATACGCGACAAACAGCGTACGCGCATCGCTCGCGTACGTTTTTTCTTTCTCGGTTACGGCATTCTGCTCGAACCAAGTGGTCTGTTCGTCAATCAAGACTTGTTTATCTTGCACACGTTCTAACATCGCGTCATCCCCAAGGAGGACATATCCGCGCATTTCATATTGCATCGACTGCCATGTCTCGAACAATTCGGTCGCATTCGTGCGCCGTTCACTGATGTTCTCGAGCGATGACGTCGTCTGTTCGATTTGGTTTTCCGTATACACATATACGGCAAGCGACGTGAGGAGGATCAGTCCGATGAATAAGTAGAAGACGAATAAAAATTGTCTCCCGATCCGTTGGTCAATCCATGACTTCATAAAGACCGTTCCTTCCTAGAATGATGAACATTCCGACTGTGACTAATATCCTACGAGTGTCGTTCTTTCATTGTACAGATTCAACTCTTCAGATGCTAGATATTGAGAAATCAAGGAAATGAACGCTATTATTTATTGAACAGTAGTAGATAGTATGCTATTGTTCTATGTATAGTAGGGGGTGGGATGATGAATCCTCAATTCAAAAAGGGCGTACTTAACCTGTGTGTGTTAGCACTTGTCGCGGAACAAGACCGCTATGGGTATGAGCTCGTTCAGGCGATTTCGGCCAAAGTGGCCATTTCAGAAGGTGCGGTCTATCCGTTGTTGCGTCGATTGACGACAGAGGGCTATTTCACGACGTATTTAATGGAGTCTGGAGAAGGCCCTCCACGGAAGTACTATCAAATTACGGAACAGGGCCGCAAACACTTAGTTGAATTGCGAACGGAATGGAACGTATTCACGAACGGTGTCAATGACTTAATCCGAGGGGGAGACGACAGATGAATGAAGAACAGTACTTGTCAGAGCTCGAACAATTATTGATGAACGTGAAGGTGAAAGATCGGCTTGATATTTTACGAGACGTATCGGAATATTTCACGAGTGGTCGATTAGAAGGAAGAAGTGACGAAGAATTGGCACGTGAGTTAGGGGAACCGAGCATACTCGCATCGGAATTGCTCGCCTCTGTCGATATTGAAGAATCGGTCTCGACGCGACCGCCTGCGGTTGTCAAAAGCTCGGCGGTAGCCTTCCAAAGCGTCCTCATTCAAGTTCAAAATGCGCAAGTGTTCGTCACCCCATCACAAGACGGTTATGCGTATGCGACGCTTGAGACGGAGACTGATCATGGGGTCGTCATGGATATCGTGGGGGACACTTTAGAGATACGGATTGAATCCGAACGTCGTTTCGGTCTTTCTGACCTGTTCTCATGGTTTGGGTCAAAGGCACCTGTACTTCGGGTTGAATTGCCTCATCACGCCTATCATCAGATTCAATTGAAAAATCGTCACGGTTCGAGTGATGTACAAGATCTCCAAGCGGAACGGTTCCACGTGGAGAGTGAGAACGGTCGAATCGTCGCACATCACATTCAAGCACGTCATGGTGTCCTGCGCACATCGAACGGAAAAGTGCTCGCATCAAGCTGTCACGGTCACGATTGGGAGCTTCATTCCTCAAACGGTCGTGTCGAAGCGAAACATTCTCAGCTCGAGCGGATCAACATCCATTCCTCGAACGGTCGAATCGATGTCGATCACGTCACAGGAGCGGTCGATGCCAAAACTTCTAATGGACGGATAGATTGTTCCGTACAAGCGATTCAAGCACCGATTCGCTTGAAGACGAACAATGGGAAGATTGACTTACATGTCGATGAACGTCCGGAAGATGTGACGATTCGTGCGAAGTCACGAAACGGGAAAGTTGATGTGTTTGGAGAGCGGTCGAAAGAGTGCGTATTTGGAGACGGATCGATTGAAGTGAAATTAACGAGCTCAAATGGGAGCGTCACCGTATCAGGATGAATATAGCCCCTCCATCGATCGATGGAGGGGCTATACTTATAAATCATGTACCAACACATAGGCGACTCTAACAGGACCATGAACGCCGACGATGAGGTTCATCTCGATGTCGGCCGAGTTCGAGGGACCAGAGATGAAATTGACACCGTTCGGGGAATGGAGACCGTCTCGGTCGAGTGTGGCAAGTTGTTGTGCCGTTTGCGTCATACGTGGAACAAGGACAGATTTCGGGATGATTGCAATATGGTCTTGCGGTAACAGACTGATTGTCCGTGATCTACCAGGCTTCGCATATTGGACGATTGTCGCACTTTCCGCAAATGCCGCATCCGCAATCGTGATGCCAATGTCCGCTCGAATGGCCAGCTCTCGACTCGCTTCGGGTTGTGACGAATCCCACCAATCAAACGTCTCACTTGTTGCAGGTGCCCAAGCGGAAATTCGCTCATCGTTTTCTGCGAGAATCCGTGCGCCATGATAGCGTTCAATCAAGAGGCGAAGCGTATCATCAAGCTTCGCAGATTCACATTCCACCAAATCGGTATGGATTCGGGTCGCGACCATGCGGAACGTCTCGAGCAGCTCTTCTTCACTCGCGCCTTTCAACACCTCATCTTGCGGACGATGTGTATATTCCCGTTTTGGCGGCGTGAGCTTGACCTCACGACCGAGTTGCTTGGCGATTCGTTGTAGAAAGTCCTCACGGTTTGTGATTGTACCAGGATTCATCAGGCATTCCCCCGTTTCTTGAACCAATCTCGGACGGTCTGTTTGTTCGGCTGCGGCAAGTCTTTCGAGTCCGTCCAAGCCGGTAGCCCTTTCTCAATCTGACCCGAGGTGGCGAACGGTGATGTCGCAAACGGTGCGACATGTTCCGCTGCTTCGAATAAGAATGGACTCGAAGCCGTGACGGCAAATCCTTTCATCGCAATCCGCTCCACGAAAGGTGATTGCTTTTTCTCCTCTACGATGACGCGTCGATGTTCAATCAACAGCTCATGCAGCGGAATCTTTACAGGACACGCCTCCGTACAGGCGCCACAGAGACTCGACGCATAGGGGAGTTCTTTATAGTTCTCGTATCCGTCAAGAAGCGGAGCCAAGACGGCACCAATCGGACCTGGATAGATTGACCCGTACGCGTGACCACCGATATGGCGATAGACGGGACAGACGTTGATACAGGCCGCGCAGCGGATGCATTGCAACACCGATTGGAACTGTGTCCCGAGAATACCAGAACGCTTGTTGTCGACGATGACAAGATGGAACTCTTCTGGTCCATCGACTTCACCGACCGCGCGCGTCCCGGCAAATGTCGTGATGTATGACGTGAGTCGCTGACCGACCGCGCTTCGACAAAGCATGTTGACGAGCACCTCGAACTCTTCATAAGACGGGACGACGCGTTCCATGCCCATGACAGAGATGACCGTATCAGGAAGCGACGTCACCATGCGTCCGTTCCCTTCATTGGTCACAAGCCCGACGGCTCCACTCTCTGCGATGGCGAAATTGCAGCCGGTGATGCCGACTTCTGCCTTCAAAAAGTCTTTGCGCAGTTCTTGACGCGCATAACGACCGAGTTCAGTCGGATCGTTTGAACCGGTATAGCCGTGAGTAGTGAACGTCTCATGGACAGCGTCGCGGTCTTTATGCAGAGCCGGGGCGACAATGTGAGACGGTGGGTCTTCGTCGAGTTGCAAAATCCATTCCCCAAGGTCGGACTCGACGACGGTACATCCTTCTTCCTGAAGTGCTTCGTTCAAGCCGATTTCTTCCGTGACCATCGATTTCGATTTCACGACATGTTTGGCTTGCTTCGACCGAACGACTTCCCGGATGTAGCGGTTCGCTTCTTCCGGTGTCTCCGCGAAAAAGACGCTTCCACCACGTTTTGAGACATTCTCGCTCAATTGATATAAGTAATAATCCAGATGTTCCAGCACATGTTGACGAATTTCTTCCGAATGGTCGCGAAACGATTCCCAGTCCCCGAGTTCACCTGCAGCATTTAACCGGCCATCCCGTAGACGGTTTTGAGCCGAACTGACGGCCTGCCGCATGAACGCATCTTCGATTCCATCTTTTCGTCGATCTTGAAACTTCTCATCCAATCGAATCCCCATGCTCATGCTTGCTTCACTCCTTCGTTCAAGACTTCGGCAATATGCATCACTTTAATCGGATGTCCCTGTTTATGAAGACGTCCGCCGATGTTCATCAGACATGACGCATCCGCTCCGATCAACACCTCTGCGCCTGACTGTAAGATGGAATCGACTTTTTCATCTACCATTTGTACCGACACGTCTGGCATCTTGACGGAGAACGTCCCGCCGAACCCACAACAGTTATGTACGTTCGCGAGGGGAACCATCGTCAGTCCATCGACGTTTCCGAGCAACTTACCGGGAGCCGCTTCGATTCCGAGGAGGCGAGTCATATGACAAGACGCGTGATAGGTCGCTTTGGCGGGAAACTTGGCACCGACATCTGTGACTTCGAGCACATCGACGATGAACTGCGTCAGTTCGAACGTTTTGGCGGCGTGCGCTTCAGCGCGAGGACCCCATACTGGATCATCTTGGAACAAATGAGGGTAGTCGCGCATCATCATGACACACGACCCCGATGGTCCGACGATATATTCTGCATCTGCTTGTTCAAACGTTTCAATCATGTGCTTGGCAACCTTTTTAGTCTCCTCATGATAGCCGCTGTTGTAGGCAGGCTGCCCACAGCATGTCTGCTCAAAGGGGAACGTCACCTCGCACCCTAAATGTTCGAGTAGTTCGACTGTCGCTTGTCCGACGGATGGAAACAACGTATCAGATAAACAAGTGACGAATAAAGCTACATTCGGCATAGCCATTCCTTCTTTCTTCTGATGATAGCGATTTCAACGTCATTATTTCATAAAGCGTAGGAAAGTGACAGAAAAATGGGGAGAAAAACTGATTTATTTGTAAAATCCTGTCTAATTGATAATATATCTCACTGAACAGATATTCATCTCTTTTCTGATATAAAACAGCTAAGGAGAACGTATAACAGAAAAAGATCCTCGTCATAGAACAAGGATCTTGTATCAAATTTATAGGAAGAACATTTCCAAGATGAAGAGTGCGCCGAACAAGTAGATGAGCGGATGAACCGTCTCTTTGTTCATCGCTTTGAAGATCGGGTACAAGATGAACCCGAAGGCGATGCCGCGTTCGATGCTTCCTGACAAAGGCATGATCAAAATCGTCATGAAAGCCGGGAAGTATTCGCTGAAGTCGCTCCAGTCGATGTACCGGACGTTCGTCAACATGAGTGCCCCGACGATGATGAGTGCAGGAGCTGTGATTGCCGCTACGCCAGAGATGGCACCGATAAGTGGGCTGAAGAAGAGTGTCAATCCGAACAATCCGGCGACGACGGCCGTTGTGAGCCCCGTACGTCCACCTTGCGCGACACCGGCAGCAGACTCGATGTATGCCGTAGACGGGCTTGTTCCGACGAGTGATCCACCCATTGTGGCAAGTGAATCGGCAAAGAGTGCACGGTGACCATTCTCAATTGTTCCATCCTCTTTTAAGAGACCTGCCTGTTTTCCGACACCGACAAGCGTACCTGTCGTATCAAAAAGCGTGACGAGGAAGAACGAGAGGACAGCACCGAACAAACCGTATTGAATGACATCACTAAATGCCGTCACGGGGTTGACCATGAGTCCCTCGGGAAGTGTCGGCATCGCCGTGACACCATCGATTTTTAAGATGTCCATGAAGTATGCTGCAATCCCCGTGAGTACCATCCCGATGAGTAAAGAACCGGGTACGTTTCGTGAAAAGAGAAGTGCCGAGACGATCAAACCACCGAGTACAAGTAGTACTTCTGGAGAAGACACGTCACCGAGACGCACCAAGTTTGCTTCATCAGCAACGATCAAACCTGATAGTTTTAATCCGAGTGAAGCGATGAAAAGACCGATTCCGGTCGTGATGGCATGCTTCAACGAAGTCGGAATCGCTTGAATCAACTTCGTCCGAATTGGAGAGAGCGACAAGATTAAAAAGAAGACAGACGAGACGAAGACGACGCCGAGCGCGGCAGACGGGGCAATCTGTTCTTGAGCGACGAGCGTGTAAGCGAAGAATGCGTTGAGCCCCATTCCTGGCGCCACGGCGATTGGTAAGTTCGCATAAAACGCCATCAAGCCTGTCCCGATGAGGATGGCAATGATTGTCGCTGTGAATGCTTGTGCGAACGGAATCCCTGCGTCGGATAGAATCGCTGGGTTGACGACAGAGATGTACGCCATCGTCACGAACGTTGTGATTCCAGCAGTCACTTCTTGTTTAACATTCGTTCCATGTTGTTTTAATTGAAAGATATTCATCGATAAAACTCCTTATTTCGGTCTATTTCCGAACATTAATTAAAAAAAATGATTAAATTAACGTTATCAACTTGATGACTATACAAAAATGTTTGATTCCCGTCAATTGTTTTGAGTAAAAAACATGAAAAATGAAAGTTGAAGACAAATAATGTTCGGAAATAAATTTTTTTAAAAAAGATGCTTGCTCTGAAACGCGTTTCAGAAGATACGGTATAGACAAAGGGAGGGGAACCGATATGAAACCGACAACGTGGAAGACATGGTGCAGTGGAATCGTATACGAGCTCGTCATCAATCAGTTGTATACACCGTTTGGAAAAATGTTGTGTACCCGTTTCCAGGAAGAGTTTCTTCATTTACCGTTAGAAGAGCGCTTCCGTCTCGTTCAAGCGATTCGTTGTCAAGTCGTCGAAAGAGGTGACAGTCAGCAAGCAGAGTGGGTACACTATATGCAAAGACTGACAAGTTGAGGTGAGATGAATGGCAAACATTCGAGATATCGCGAAGCACGCTGACGTATCGGTGACGACGGTCTCGCGTGTGTTGAACGAGCATCCGTACGTATCGAAAGAAAAACGGACCCGTGTTCATGAAGCGATGAAAGAACTCGGGTATTTGCGAAATCAACAGGCGTTGACGTTGTCGACGGGGAAAACACAACGTGTCGTCGTCATCTTACCTTATATGGATCACCCGTATTACGGTCTCTTCGTCAATGGACTCGCCAAGGCGGCGCTCGAGCACGATTACCGGCTCGTCATGTGGCAGACGGAGTATAAATTGAGCGAGGAACGACAAGCACTCGATTTATTGAAACATCGCGAAGTCGATGGGGCGATCGTCTTGTCTCACGAGATGTCCTTTAAGGAAATGGAGACGTATCGTGCGTACGGGCCAATCGCTGTGGCGACCGTCGGCGCACCGGAGACGATCTCGTCCATACATGTCGATCATTACGCGTCGTTCGTATCAGGTATTCATGTCTTGAAGGAACATGGATATGAAGAGATTGGTATCATCTTGTCAAGAAGCCATAGTCCGAGTTCCCTTGCGCGTCAGCAAGCCTATTTCGATGAAGTAGCGCATGCGCGTGAGCAATGGATTTGGACGGGCTATTTGACGAGTGAGGACGGCATTCGGTTAGCTGAAGCGTTCCTCTCTCAAAAAGAGCGTCCTCGAGCGCTCTTTTTCTCGTCTGATTATGTCGCCCTCGGATTTTTAGGAGAGATGCAACGGCGAGACATCAAGATTCCTCAGGAAGTCGCCATGCTCGGGTTTGACGGACATCCAATCGGTCATGCATTCGGACTGTCGACGATGCTCTCACCGAATGAAGAAATCGGGCGACGCTTATTTGAAACGACGCTCGCTGAGATGAACGGTGCTCAACCGGAAACGCATGGCATGACGGTGAGCTATCAAGTTGGCACAACACTTTAGGCAACTTCCTCGCTCGACTCTTTTGAAACGTTTAGAATGAAAGGAGTAGTCGAGAGGAGGAGATGTTATGAAGATTCAAGTAACAGAAGAAGCGCTCCAATGGTTCAAACAAGAGATGGAAGTTGAAGCAGGTCAAACGGTTCGTTTGTTTGCAAAATATGGGGGTTCGACAGACTTGACGCACGGTTTTTCTGTCGGGGTCATCACAGAAGATGTGAACAATGCTGCTGTTGAGACAGAGGCAGATGGGATTCGCTTCGTTGTGGCAGAACAAGACGAATGGTTATTCCAAGGACAAGACGTGAAGGTCGAGCTCCGCGGAGAAGAAATCGTCTTCGTGCAGGCCTGACGTTTCAGTTTGTTTACGTTTGATGAAATGTCGTTTGACGAAATCGAGCTAGGGGAACAGATTACGACAAGTCGGATTTTCGAAAGGATGACACCATATGTCAGACAAAGAAAAGCGTGAACAAGAAGAAAAAGAAAAGTTGAAGCGAGATCAGCCGGACATCTCCCATGAAGAAGATTCAAAAGGAGATCATTCTGACCTCGAAGAGACAGATGAAGATGAACAAGCATAAGAGCCGAGACACGGCTCTTTTTGTTTGGGAATTGAAAGAAATGCCGTGGGCGTTATAATGGATAAGGGAAAACTATTTAGTGAGGAGAATGAGACATGAGTACAGTACTAGTCTTTGGACATAAAAATCCAGATACCGACACAATCACGTCAGCGCTCGCCTATGCCGAGTTGAAAAAGAAATTAGGGATGGACGCAGAGGCGGTTCGTCTCGGTGAAGTGAACGGTGAAACACAATATGCGCTCGATCACTTCCGTGTGAAAGCACCACGCTTGATTGAAAGTGTGAAAGGTGAGGCGGAAGAAGTCATCTTGGTCGACCATAACGAGTTCCAGCAAAGTGCGGACGGGATTGAAGACGTGCGAATCCTTGAGGTCATCGACCACCACCGTATCGCAAACTTCCAAACGGCAGACCCGCTCTACTATCGTGCGGAGCCAGTTGGATGTACGGCGACAATCTTGTTGAAGTTGTATAAAGAGCATGGTGTCGAAATCGCAGCGGATATGGCCGGCTTAATGCTTTCCGCCATCATCTCAGACTCGCTTCTCTTCAAATCGCCGACATGCACAGATGAAGATATCAAAGCAGCGAAAGAACTTGCGGAGATTGCTGGCGTCGATGCAGAAACATACGGTCTTGAGATGCTCAAAGCCGGTGCGGACCTTAGCCAAAAAACGATTGAAGAACTCATCTCACTCGATGCGAAAGAATTCGCGATGGGCGACTATCGTGTCGAAATCGCACAAGTGAACACGGTCGATGCGAATGATGTCTTGAACCGTAAAGCGGAAGTCGAGGCGGCGATTGCCAACACGGTTGCGGCGAAAAACTTAGACTTGTTCGTATTCGCCATCACGAACATTTTGACGAACGATTCGGAAGCCATCGTTGTCGGACCAAAACCCGAACTCTTCGAACAAGCGTTCAACGTGACCCTTCAAAACGGATTGGCGACACTTCCTGGCGTCGTCTCACGTAAGAAGCAAATCGTGCCATTCTTAACGGAAGCGGCAACAAAATAAAAACTCGAAGCCATGGCCTCGAGCGGAACTGCAGACGTATGCTCGTCTGCAGTTTTTATTTAAAAAAAGACCGGACAATGAAGTCCAATCTTAGGATGATTTTGTTTGTCGTCCGTATGTTCCGAGACGCCATAGTTTCTCAAACGGTCCGTAACGGTGATTCTTTAGCCACCACATCGAGAAGAACGACTGCGCAATCAAAATGGCGATGCTGAGGAATAGACCTTCGGTTAAGGAAAGCGCACCGTACGCCCCGAGTGCGATCACTGGCAAGACAATGATCAACGTATGTGTCAAATAGTTCGTGAGTGCCATTCGTCCGAGCGCTTGAAGCGGGGCGAACGTGCGACCTTTTCGAACGGCGATGGTGAACAGGCAGATGTACGTTGTGGCGAGTAGTTTTCCGGAGACGAGAACGGCCGCAGAGTTCGTCGCCGAATATTCGGCACCGCTACCGTAGTGATGCCAAATAATGACTGCGAAGAACGGTAGGGCGGTTACCGTACAGATGATAGCTGTCTGCGTCAGTCCTTGGATGCTCCAAGTGAGGAGTTTCCGTTCCCGTCCGATATAAAGGCCGAACAAGAACAGACTTAGAATTTCAACCCCGACAAAAAATGAGTTTTGGAACATGTCAAAAATCTCTTCATCTAGGCGATAGTCGAACCATGGGCCGAATCCAGAATTGAAGACGGCCGGGAAAGGATCCCCATTAAACCTAAATCCGAGCGACAATTCTAAGTACATGGATGACACATAGAACAGTAAAAAGCTCCCAATCAATAAACTCCATGCCCACGTCAAAATCGCACGGTTACTCAATCCGTAAAAGAGAGGAAGCAATAAGCCCCACATGGCATACGTATGGAGGATATCCCCTGACCAAATCGCCAGGTGTGCCAGACCGAACAAGAAGAGAATCAAAATCCGGCGTATGTAACGACTGACCGATTCGCCTCGGGCGTATGAGCGCTCGAGGAAAATCGAAAAGCCGATCCCAAATAGGAGGGAGAAAATCGTATAAAACTTCGTTTGCACGAACAAGTCGAAGAGGGTGCGAACGAACAGGTCGCTCCCGTAATAGTCGGGACGACCGGACATCCAGTCGCTCCCGAGCATACTCGGGATATTGACGAGGAAAATGCCGCAGAGGGCAAACCCTCGGATAATGTCATACAAGATAATCCGTTCATTCGTTTGAATTGGGCCAGCCATACGACACGTCCTTTACTGAATTAAAATACTTTCGTCGTCCACGACTCACAGTTCCAGACATCTGTGACGATATCCTCATAGAATTCTGGTTCGTGACTGATGAGGAGGACACTTCCTTTGTACTCTTTCAACGCACGCTTCAACTCTTCCTTCGCGTCGACGTCCAAGTGGTTCGTCGGCTCATCGAGTAAGAGCAAGTTCGTTTCGTTGTTTAAGAGTTTACAAAGACGTACTTTCGCCTTTTCCCCACCACTGAGGACAGAGATTTTACTTTCAATGTGCTTCGTCATGAGACCGCATTTCGCGAGCATCGCGCGCACCTGTTGTTGGTTGAGTGACGGGAACTCACTCCAAATCTCTTCGATACACGTGTTGTTGCTTGATGCTGCTTCCTGTTCGAAGTACCCCATTTCGAGGAACTCACCGCGTTCGACTGTCCCTTCAAGAGGGTTGATCAAGCCGAGTAAACTCTTCAAGAGAGTCGTCTTCCCGATTCCGTTCGCTCCGACGAGGGCAATCTTTTGACCGCGCTCCATCTGAAGGTCGAGCGGACGTGAGAGTGGCTCATCGTATCCGATGACGAGACCTTTCGCATCAAAGATGAGTCGTCCTGACGTACGAGCCTGTAAGAAGCGGAATTCTGGCTTCGGACGTTCCGCACTCAATTCGATGACATCCATCTTATCGAGCTTCTTCTGACGTGACATCGCCATGTTTCGTGTCGACACACGCGCCTTATTACGGGCGACGAAGTCTTTCAAGTCGGCAATCTCGGCCTGTTGACGCTTGTAGGCGGCTTCAAGCTGTGAGCGTTTCATCTCGTACACTTCCATGAACTTGTCATAATCTCCGACGTAGCGGTTCAACTCTTGGTTCTCCATATGATAGACCAAGTTGATGACGCTATTTAAGAACGGGATATCGTGCGAGATCAAGATGAAGGCATTGTCATAGTTTTGAAGATAGCGTTTCAACCATTCGATGTGCACTTCGTCCAAATAGTTGGTCGGCTCATCGAGGAGTAAGATATCTGGCTTCTCGAGAAGCAATTTTGCGAGCAATACTTTCGTACGCTGTCCACCTGACAAGTCCGTGACGTCACGGTCGAGACCGACGTCTAAAATACCGAGACCGCGTGCCACTTCTTCTACTTTCGCATCAATGATATAAAAGTCGTTCGAATCGAGCGTCTCTTGAAGCTCACCGACCTCCGCGAGCATATCTTCCATCTGTTCCGGTGTCGCGTCACCCATCTCCATGTAGAGTTCGCCGATGCGCGTCTCCATGTCAATCAAGTATTGGAAAGCACCTTTCAAGACGTCCCGAATCGTCATCCCGCGCTCAAGCACCGCATGTTGATCGAGGTAACCGACACGGACGTTTTTCGCCCATTCAATTTTCCCTTCATCCGGTTGCAGTTTGCGTGTGATGATGTTCATGAACGTCGATTTTCCTTCACCGTTCGCTCCAACGAGACCGATATGCTCCCCTTTTAAAAGGCGGAAAGAGACATCGTTCAAAATAGCGCGGTCACCAAAGCCGTGGCTCAAGTTTTGTACCGTTAATATACTCATAATTCGTTTTCGTTCCTTTCAAAGTAAACTACCCGATATTGTAGCATGAATTGAATCAAATTAGTACGCCAGTCCGACCGACTCTCGTACGTGTTCCTGTTCTTCAATCGTATGAAGCATGAACTGGGCGACGTCTGCCCGTGAGATGTGCTTCCCGTTCTCTGGCACTTCGTCGATGGCCGTGCGATATGTCGAGGTGCGAGGACCGTCCGTCAATTGCATCGGTCGTACAATCGTATAATCGAATGACGAATTTCGCCATAAGTCCACGGCTGCCCGATGATCACGGAGCGGTTTCCGGAGCATGAACGTAATGGCTTTCCCCGCAAGTCCCGGAATCTCATTGTCGATTCCCGCTGAAGCAAGATAGATGATACGTGAAACCTTGTTTGCCTTCATCGCAGGGACGAGTTTGTCCGTGACACTCGCTAAAAAGTCTGGGTCGCTCAAATCCGTTCCGAGACAACTGACGACCGCATCGTGACCATGCATCGCTTCCGTCAATGCGTCGACATCATATAAGTCGCCTTCAATGATTTCGAGTTGTGGCGTCCGGATCAACTTTTTCTGTTCACGGACGAACGCGGTGACATCATGACCGTGCTCGATGGCTTGATCGATGAATTGATGTCCGGTCCGACCGGTTGCGCCTAATACGAATAACTTCATAAGGGCAGGGCTCCTCTCTCATATCCAATATCTACAGTATACAGCAGTTTCAGAAAAATCGAACATTTCACCGTTTGATTCCAACCTATTGCATTTCTCGTCAGCTCGTCTACAATAAGGTCTATCTTATATAAATAGATTCGCACTCGTATATCAGCGGAAATATGGTCCGCAAGTCTCTACCGAACTACCGTAAATGGTTCGACTACGGGTGGCGCTTGTCGTATGCTATCGTTGATTTCCATGCGGTTCGTTGCCTCCCGATGAGGGGTGACGAATCGCATTTTTTATTGGAGGGAAAACAATGAAGCAGTTAGAAGACAAAATCCGTGAAGAAGGTCGGGCCCTTTCCGACCAAGTGTTGAAAGTCGACGCTTTCTTGAATCATCAGGTCGACCCGGTACTCATGAAAGGCATCGGCAAAGAATTCGCAGAACGTTTCAAAGACGCTCAAATAGACCGCATCGTCACACTCGAATCGAGTGGGATTGCGCCGGCGATGATGACGGCGCTTGAGATGGGCATCCCGTTCGTATTCGCGCGTAAACGAAAATCGCTGACACTCCAAGACGACCTCGTGGAAGCGGACGTTTATTCGTTCACAAAACAAGAGACAAACCGCATCAGCTTGAGCCGACGCTTCGTCTTACCAGGCGAACGTGTTCTTGTCATCGATGACTTCCTCGCGAATGGGGAAGCGGCACTCGGACTGACACAACTCGTGGAAGCGGCAGGTGCAGAGGTCGCAGGCGTTGGGATTGTCATCGAAAAGTCATTCCAACCAGGGCGCGATAAATTGATCGAGCGTGGCTATCGCGTCGAATCGTTGGCACGCATTGCGAAATTAGAGAAAGACCATATCTCGTTCGTGGAGGTCGTTCGATGAATACGTTCAAGACAGCTAGTCTAGGATTCCAGCATCTACTCGCGATGTACACGGGAGCGGCAATCGTCCCACTCATCGTCGGTGGTGCCATCGGGCTTGGTCCAACCGAGCTCGCCTATCTCGTCGCAATTGATTTATTCATGTGTGGGGTGGCGACGCTACTACAAGTATGGACGACACGCTTCACTGGTGTCGGATTGCCGGTAGTCCTCGGATGTACGTTCACTGCGGTCGGTCCGATGATCGCCATCGGAAGCGCGAACGGGATCACTGCCATTTATGGCGCGTTGATTGCGAGCGGGCTCATTGTCATCCTCATTTCTGGATTTGTCGGGAAACTCGCGCGCTTCTTCCCGCCGGTCGTGCTCGGTTCGGTCGTGACGATCATCGGTCTCTCGCTGATTCCGGTCGCCGTCAATGACATCGGTGGCGGGATGCCCGGTGAACCAGGGTTCGCATCGATGCAGAATCTCGGATTAGGTGGTTTAACGATTCTACTCATTCTCGTCTTGAACCGTGTCGGGACCGTCTTCACGCGTGCTGCTGCCGTCCTCTTTGCCGTATTGGTTGGAACAGGGGTAGCCGCTTCGCTCGGTCTCGTCGATTTCAGTCCTGTTCGTGAAGCAGGATGGTTCCAAATGGTCCAGCCGTTCTACTTCGGGATGCCGACATTCGACCTGTCTGCCATCCTCGTCATGACGCTCGTCGCCATCATCTCGATGATTGAATCGACAGGGGTGTTCTTGGCGCTCAGCGATATCACGAAACAACCAATCGGTGCGAAAGAATTGACGAAAGGGTATCGTGCGGAAGGCGTCGCAACGATTCTCGGAGGGATTTTCAACAGTTTCCCGTACACGACGTTCAGTCAAAACGTTGGACTCGTTCAATTGTCAGGTGTGAAATCGCGTCGCGTCATCTTTTGGACAGGCGGATTGCTCATCTTGCTCGGATTCCTCCCGAAAGTCGCTACGTTCACGACATTGATTCCGAAGCCTGTGCTTGGGGGAGCGATGCTCGTCATGTTCGGAACGGTCGCTGCTTCTGGCATTCGTATCCTCAGTCAAGTCGACTTTTCGAAAAACGAGAACTTGATTACCATTGCGCTCTCAATCGGTGTTGGGCTCGGTATTACCGCCAATCCAGCCATCGTCGCAAACATGCCGGAGTGGCTGCAGTTGTTCACGGACAGTGCTATCGTGGCAGGCTCATTCACGGCGCTCGCATTGAACGGATTTTTCCGTATGATGGACCGATTCCGTCCCGGGACAATCATTGCCGAGGAACGGCAAGTCAGCTAGACTGAAGGAAATAGTAGTCTAGGAGGAGTCACGAATGGGGAAAACTGCACTTGTTGTAGGCGCGACTGGCTTGATTGGCCGCGAATTGGTTGAACAGTTGTTAGAGAGTGACCGTTATGATGCGGTCTGGATCGTTGTCCGTCGCTCGAAGCGTTGGAGTCATCCGAAGTTACAAGAGGTCGTCGGTTTCGAGGAGATGGATTCATCCCTTCCACAGATCGACGACGTGTACTGTGCGCTCGGCACAACGATTGCGGTAGCCGGCTCGCAAGAAGCGTTCAAACAAGTTGATTTAGAATTACCACTTGAAGTCGCCCGTGTCGCCAAGGCACATGGTGCGACGCGCTATGCGGTCGTATCGGCACAAGGCGCATCGTTGCGTTCGACTTTCTTTTACAACCGTGTGAAAGGGGAGCTTGAGAACGCGTTACGTATTTTCAACTTCCATCACTTGATTATCGCGCGTCCTTCTCTGTTACTCGGAGAGCGTGATTCATTCCGCTTCGGGGAGAAAGCGGCCGAGGTCATCAGTCGACCGTTCCAGTCAATCTTGCTTGAGAAGACACCGGAAGTCGCACCGATTCAAGCGCTGCATGTCGCTCGTGCCTTGATTATGGCGTCTGAAGAAGGCGAAGGAATCGAAGTGTTGACGTCAGGGATGATGCAGAGGATGAGCCGATGAATCCATTGACAAAAAAGCGAACCAAAGCAGTCATGATTGACAGTGTCATTGCAGGTCTTGTCAGCGTGGGCGTAGAACAGCTCGTGCGAAAGAAAGTAAAGAGCGAGTTTGTGCATGCGGTCATCACACCGACACTACTGACATATGCCATGGAAGCCTGGCAAATGAGTCGAGGTGGACAAACAATCGGTTATAAACTGATGGGACTTGAATTGAAAAACGATGACGAAACGCCTGTCACGGCAAAACAAGCGCTACAACGCGCCCTGCATCGTGATACTTCGTCAGTCGTTCGTTATTGGAAAGACCGTGCGCATTTCGAACAAGAAGAAGGCGCTGTTTTACCGCACGATGCCCGTTACCATATGCATGTACATGAAAAGAACTGACCGATATGGCCAGTTCTTTTTTCAATCCTTGATTTTACTTAAGATGGCAGTTGTTAAGGCGACAATCGTCCCGAGGACGAGTCCGTTAGAGAAGACGGTCGCAAGAAGCGGTGGTAACTCATTCATTGATCCGGGTGGCAGAAGCATCGCCCCGGCACCGATGACGAGCGGGAGTCCGACCGTGAGAGATGCCGTGGACTGCTTCAATTCAAAGGCCGCCTCATTGATTCCGATGATGATCATCGTTGCAATGAGCGGTGTCACGATTGCATAACCGACAGCGGCCGGGATGCTCGCAATCAACGAGACGAATGGACCGATGAGTGCTAACGACATCATGAGGGCGTGGGCAATCAAATGCGGGGTACGCTGGACGCTCTCCGTCGAAGAGAGAAAACCAGCTGTCCCGGAGATGGCGACAGGACCCGGTGTACCGAACAGACCGGCCACGATTTGACTGACGCCACTGGCGACACCCGATGCGGGAACGTTCCCTTTGATTTCTCGTTTTTCGCGAGAACTGACGATGCGCTCAATCAACTTGATGTTCGCAAGGACGTTCGTCATGAGAAGCAAGGTGATGACGAAAGCCGTTGGCAACAAGTTCCAATCCCATACCCAATTTCCGAACGGAAGAAGTTCCGGTACGAGGAAGAAAGATTCTGAACGAACGATTGGATTTCCAAGGTCGAGTAAATGGAATAAGCCGAACCCGACGAATAGTGTCATGACGAGCCCATATTGTTTAAAGCGACTTTGCTCGAGCGTGAGTGCGAACAAGACGAGACCTGCCGTCGCCACTGCCTGAACGACGTTGATTCCGTCTTCCGTCACCCCAAAGCCACCTTTAATGACGGCCCCTGATAATTGAAGGACGAGCAAAATCATATAGACGCCGAGCACTTGCGGTGTAAACAGGGCGAGCATGCGTCTTAAGATACCAGTGACGGTCAACAACACACCAAGGATTCCACTCAAAAACAGCATGAATCCGAGTGCTTGCAAGGTCTCTTGCTGACTTCCGTATAGAGCGGGACCGATGGAGGCGTATAAAGTGAAGACACCCCACCAAATGCCGGCAGGTCCTTCGAGTATCGGGAGGCGATGGCCGAGCAACGTTTGGATGATGCTGAAGAGTGCGAAGATGAAGAGTGAGCGGGAGATGAAGGTCATCGTCTCATCTGGCGACAGTTCAAACAAGGCGGCGATGGAGAGTGGTGGTACAATATTTGTAGCTAAAATAAAAATAAACCACTGAATCGTCGTGGTTACATTACTTCTGGTCATGGTGTCCCCCTGATCATGCTTTTTCTTATTAGTGTAACGTTATGATGAAGTGGATGCAAACGGAGGCTATATAATGAAGAAATTCTTCAAGTGGGCCGCACTCTCAATCGTAGGATTGCTAATCATCGCGGTAGCAGGCTTTTTAATTTGGACGCAGTTCACGTACGGACCAACCGATGAAGCGACACAGTATGCGGAAGAGGGGAAAGTGGTCGACAACCGTCTCGAGTTCGGAGATACGACGAGCGAGATCGGCATCATTCTTTATCCAGGAGCAAAAGTGGAGAAAGAGGCGTATGCGTATTACGGAACACGTTTAGCCGAGGAAGGGTATTTCATCGCCATTCCGTCGCTTCGTCTCAACTTAGGCATTTTAGATATCGACGCAGCCGATCCAATCATCGAAGCACATCCCGAGATTGAACGTTGGGTCGTGGCCGGTCATTCACTCGGAGGTTCGGCGGCATCGGGTTACGCGCTTGAGCATCAAGAGGCGGTGGAAGGTGTCATTTTCCTCGCATCATATCCGATCAGCTCGATGGTCGATAGTGACTTGCGCGTGCTATCTATCTCGGGTGAGTTGGATGGATTAGCTGTCCCAGAAGACATCGAGGCGAGTCGAAGCGACCTTCCTGACGATAGTCAATTCGTACAAATCGAAGGCGGGAATCATGCAAATTTCGGAATGTATGGTCCTCAAAAAGGCGATCAGGAAAGTCCGCTCACATCGAAAGAACAACTCGACGAAGTCCTATCCGCGATTCTCGAATGGTTATAAAAAACGTGCGCACCTGCATCGAGGTGCGCACGTTTTTAACGTTGGTCGAGCGAATAACTGACTGCGGTCAACCCGGCTGTGACGAGGGCGACCAAGCCACCTACGAGCGCGAGCGTCATGATAGGGCTTGTCGCATAGACGACACCACCGAGAGCGGAACCGAGTCCGATTCCGACGTTACTCGCCACGGGCATGAGTGACGAGGCGAGACCTTTGGCGTTCGGATTAAATTTCTCCGCCAAGTCGATCAAATAAATCTGTGTCGACGTCGTCAATAAAATCGCCATGAACGACATGAGGGCGATATTGAAGAGACCGAGCGTCATATTCGACGTCGTCACGAACAACGCGGCCAAGACGAACGCTTGGACGAGAAAGACGAATCGTAAGCGTCCGATCGGATTGTGACTGGCAATCTTTCCAGCAGCAATATTACTGAAGATCGAGATGAATCCGTAGGCGAATAAAATCGGACTGACCCAAGCGACCGGGACACCGAGTACATCTTTTAAAATCGGTACGAGATACGTATATACGACATACGTCGCCCCAAAACCGAACGCCGGAATCAAGAAGGCAATCAAGATGCGCGGATTCGTCAGGAGTGCCATTTGTTCACGGAGTGATGCTTTTTCTTGAGACAAATGATTCGGCAAGACACGATAAATGGCAACCCAGGCGACTGCACCGAGTGCGGTCGTTAACCAAAATGTGGATTCCCAGCCTGCTTGTTGTCCGATGAATGTTCCGATTGGAACACCGAACACGTTGGCCATTGTAAAGCCACCAAAAATAAAGGATACGGCTACCCCTCGTTTTGCCGGAGGGACGCTTTCGCTAGCGACGAGCATAGCAAGCGAGATCAACACACCTGTGACGACGGCCGTCAACATGCGTAAGGCGAGTAACCACTCATACATGGGAGCGAGACTGCTCAACAAGTTCAATAAGGTGAAGAGAATCGTCAAACCGAGCATCAATTTGCGTTTTGGAAGATGGCTCGTCAAGGACATCGTGATTGGCGTACCGACGGCAAAGCTGATGGCGAATGCCGATACGAGACTTCCAGCCGTTGCGATGGAAATGGATAGACCGCTTGCGATATCAGGCAAAATGCCGACAATGACAAATTCACTCGTTCCGAGAACGAAGGTTAATAAGGATAGGGATAAAACTAAAGTCCAGTCGCTTCGACTGAGCGAGCTTGTCTTCATGTTCAAACACTTCTTTCTATTTCATTCATTAGTAGTTAGACATCAGTCTTTTATCACGTTACAAGATTTTTCCCAAAAGAAAAACCCTTTTCTCCCAAGTCGGAAGAAAAAGGTGCATCAACGCCAAAACACTGTGGCTTCGACACCGGCGTGGTCGGAGACGACAGGTCCGTTTTCGCCGTCGAAGACGACGGCATGACGGGAGACGTGAATGGGTGCATTCGTCAACATCAAGTCGATGCGTAGCGATTTCTTGTTTTCATCCCATCCGGCGATTTTCCCTTGGACGGTCGCATCGCCTTCGCGTTCCGTTGCGAGATGGAACAAGTCTTGAAGCCCACTATCCATCAAATAATCGTATCCTTCGCCTCGAATGAAAGCATCGTTGTTGAAATCACCGAGTAGGAGCGCATGGTCGTCATGCTCCACGCGACGCAGGAGCTCGTCGAGTTGATGCTTCACTGGCTCCTCTTCGTCATGCCACCATCCGAGGTGACACGAGTAGACGGTCGTCGGCGTTTCAGGACCTTCAATCACGGCTTTGACGATTTTACGGGACTTGTAATTGTCAGGGTCCGTCGTCTTGGATACGAAGAATGATTCGGTCGATAGAAACGGTGTCCGTGACAAGATGGCGACGCCTTCCTCGTAAATGTCATATCCGTAATGGGCAAAGTCCCATGTCATGTGATAGTGAAGATCTAACTCTTTCAGGCGCTCGACGAGGACGTGTGCGAAGTTGTTCTCACGGATGTTCCCATAGATGAGGGGGGCCTCTTTATGTTGATTGACTTCTTGGAGCGCGATGAAGTCATACTCTTCGCTTGCGATACGTTCGACAATCGCATCGATTTTCTCTTGTTGACGGTCTTCTAACCAGGCATGACAATTGAGCGTTAAAATATTCACGATAGTCCTCCTTTAAAAAAAGGCCAACTCTCGAGCGAGTTGGCCAGTAGATTATGCACCGATGACGTCTTGAATGTCTGATTTCAATACGTCGGCTTTCGGGCCATAGATGGCTTGGACTCCACGGTCTTTCACGATAAGACCCATAGCGCCATTTTTCTTCCATTCTGGTTCGTCAGAGACGAGTGTAACGTCTTTAACGGTCACACGAAGACGAGTCATACATGCGTCGACATCCTCAATGTTTTCTTCCCCACCGAGAAGTGCAATAATCCCCATGACTTGTTCGTTACCTGTAACGGATGATTTTTCTGTCGTTTCTTCCATGTAGTTCCCGTTACGTCCTGGCGTCGGTAGGTTCATCTTCTTAATGAAGAAGTTGAAGACACCGAAGTTGAGGAAGAAGAACACGACAGAGACGAGCACGAAGTTGATCAAGTCTTGAAGAAGTCCTGCTTTGATAATCATCGGAATGCGCGTCAAGAGTTCGATTGCACCGAAGGCGTGTACACGTAAGTCGATGATATCTGCCAATGCGAAGGCAGCACCGGCCATGAGTGCGTAAACGACATAAAGAACTGGTGCGACGAACATAAACATGAATTCGATCGGTTCTGTGACACCTGTCAAGAAGACAGCGAGTCCGGCCGATAAGAACATCGGCTTGTATTGTGCCTTCTTATCCGCGTCGACGTTGCGGTACATCGCATACGCGGCACCAATCAATGCAGCGAATGACAAGATGACTTGCCCGACTTTGAAACGTGCTGGAACGACATCAGCGAGAAGCGCGTTGTATGCGGCCGTATCACCAGCAGCACGCAAGTTGACGAGGTCCGTCACCCATGCCAACCAGAGTGGGTCTTGACCGGCAACGACCGATCCAGCTGTCGCACCTGTTAAAATCGTATACGTTCCACCGAGCTCTGTGTAGTTCATTGGTACTGTGAGCATGTGGTGTAAACCGAACGGCAAGAGGAGACGTTCGAGCGCACCGTAGATGAACGGTGCGAGGACAGGCGCCGTGTTACGTGATGTGGCAATCCATTCACCAAAGCTGTTGAGTGCACCTTGGATGGTTGGCCATAGAATCGATAGAACGATGGCAGCAACGACTGAACCAAGGATAACGACGAATGGTACGAAGCGCTTCCCGTTGAAGAACGAGAGAGCGTTCGGCAACTTGTTGAAGTTGTAGAAACGGTTATATAGTGCACCACCGAGGAAACCGGCGATAATCCCGACGAACACACCCATGTTGAGGGCAGGTGAGCCGAGTACAGATGTGAAGTAATCAGCGACGACAAGGTTCGCACCGAAGAGTGACTCGATTGTCGCTTCCGGATCTTGAAGCATGGCACCGTTGACACCGAAGATGGCACCTGTGACACGGTTGATCAAGATGAAGGCGAGAAGTGCTGCGAATGCACCGCCTGCACGATCTTTTGCCCACGAACCACCAATCGCGACTGCGAAGAGGATATGTAAGTTGACGATGATGCCCCAACCTAAATCTTCAATGATACGAGCTGTTGTTAATAAGATACCGACATCTCCGGCTGACATTCCAATTAATTTTCCGATGGAAATCATCAAACCGGCAGCCGGCATGACGGCGATGACGACCATCAAGGCCTTACCGAGTTTCTGCCAGAAATCGAATGAGATCAATTGTTTCATGCTATACGCTTCCTTCCTGTGAGGGAGTTTTATCTATTTTTGTGTTTGCCAATAGTGCAATCGCTTGCATAAATGATTGTAATCGATTGCATAAATTCATGCAACCGTTTTCGCTATTTTCATTTGTTTTCATTTCCGAAGTGAGAATAGCAGATGTGAGGCGAACTTGTCAGTCGAATCGAATCTAGCTACAATATGATAGGTTGAAGGGAGCGAGAAAGATGGGTTGGAGACAGACGATATCTGCTTTGACGAAAGAAGAGCAGATTGAATTAAAAGAAGAGTTGTTGCAGAAGGGTGTATTGCAGGAAGACGATCTTCCTCTATATGAGATGCTCATGCCAGATCGCATCAAACGGATGTATGAAGTATTGAATACACGAACGAACCATATCACGATTTTGACGGAAGGTGTGGACGATCCGCATAACCAATCTGCCGTATTGCGTTCGGCCGATGCGTTCGGGGTGCAGACGCTGCACGTCGTCGAAGGGCGTGCAAAGTTCAAACCAAACTCGATTATCGCCAAGAGTGCCGACCGCTGGGTGGACGTCGTCGAGCATGGCTCCATTGAAGAGGCGATTGACGCTTTAAAAGAAGACGGTTATCAAGTATATGCGACGGCATTGAGTGAGGAAGCAATTCCGCTCGAAGAAGTGGATGTGTCGAAGCCGACAGTTCTTTTATTCGGGAATGAACATAGTGGTGTGTCGGAAGCGGCATTGAAGAAGGCGGATGGAAACTTTGTCATTCCGATGCAAGGATACGTTCAGAGTTTGAACATCTCCGTGGCGGCGGCAATTTCCTTGTACGATGTCACGACACGGTCGCGACATATCGTGACGGAGGGCTATGAACTGCCTGTCGAGGATCAGGCACGTATTTTTAAAGACTGGATGGTCAAGAGTTTGCCGAAACGTACGCTCGGACTTTATAAACAAAAAGGTGTCACGGCTTTTGAACGGGAGACAGGAAATTCAGAATGAACGGCGAAATGAACAGACGTACGGAATCTTTGTCCAGAAACTGAAAGGGGATGGCACGATGAGTACGACGAGTTCATTTATCGTAAAAGATGTGACAAACAACTTTAAGGATTTTGAAGAGGACTTTTTCCGACTGTATCGCACGTTATATGGCGACCTCGATCAGTTGCGTTTTAAAGAGCGTTTATATCGGCACGCCAATCCGCTAGTGTTACTGGCTTTCTCGGAAGAGGAACTGGTCGGCTTTAAAATTGGCTATGAGGCGGAGCCTTATCGATTTTACAGCTGGGCGGGCGGCGTACATCCGGACTTCCAAAAGCATGGCATCGGTCGCAAGCTGATGGATACGCAACTCGAATGGGTCGAAGCGCAAGGGTTCCATTCGATTCGGACGAAAGCACGCAATACGAACAAAGGGGTCATCATTTTGAACCTCCTTTGCGGATATGACATCATGGGCGCCTACACAGAAGATGGCGAGCCACGCATCATGATGGAGAAACAACTGAACAGTTGAATCGATGCCGCGGTCGTGTGATCGCGGTTTTTTTGTTGAAACCGATTCGACTGAATGAACGTACATAAACAAAAAGGGGGAGTTTGAAATGTCTACTTTAGAATTTGGGGCGGATCCATTTTTCACGATCATCAATTTATTCTTTCCAATTATCTTTTTCACCATTGTTGGACTTATCGCATTTGGTGTCATCAAATCAAGTCGGAGTTACTCTAAAACATCAAATACATTGAAGGACTTACAACACTTCGCCTCACAGCTTGCAGATGATCCAGCCGACGAGACGGCTGAGCGATTGGCAGACTATTTACGTGGCGTCGATTCCTTCTCGATTGAACGGACACGCATGGAACCGTTTCGTGTCGCGCTCGGATGCTACCAATTGGTGATGGAGTCGAGCACTGTTCGCGAAGAGACAAAAGAGCGGGTCGGTCGTCAATATAAGCGTCTCGGGATTTTGGACGGAGAAAAATTTGCTGATGAGGCACCTCCACGTCGACGTTCTTCTTCATCGAGTCATCATGATATCCATCACAATCACCATGACCATATGTAAAAAAGCGAAGGAATCCCTTCGCTTTTTTACATATATCGTGATGCATCAAATTCAATGTCAGTCTGATAACGGACGGCCTGAATGGCACTTTCGATTCGAATGGCACGCTTCTTAATATCGCGTGCTTTCAAGCGATATAGTTCGGGGTCATATAAGGCGTGTTTGATCACGGCAACTCCGTGCACATAGTCTTTCTTCGGACGAAGCGATAATTTCTCATAAAGTCGTGCCTGGACACGTAACTGAATGGCGAGCTCGATTGCCTCGACGAGCGGGAGTGGACCGTCATGCGTTTCAACGACGGCTTGGACGTTCGCCTCTTGAATGAGACGGTCGAGCTGACGTAAGTCTAGACGAATGTGTTCAAGTTCCATCTCGATGTCTTGAAGGGAACGGGACTGAATGGTCGGAATGGATTCATTCGCTTGAAGCGAGATGAACGCCACATGCTCAATCTCTTCGGTCAATGTATCGATTTGCTCATGGAGCAACTGTTTCAATGTTAGGGCATCTGCAAGGTTCATATCGATTTCCTCCTTCTGCTTTTTCTAACCGTACCACATCGAGATGGCTGAAAAAAGGTGGATGACATCCTCGATTACGGGAATAAAAGCAAATAGAGAGGAGGAGGACGATGAAGAAGTGGAAGATACAATGGATGGTTGCACTCGTCCTACTCCTGTTCGGGACGGCGACATTCCTTTATCAGTGGGTTGATGTAAGCCCAGGCGATATACGGGACTACATCATTCAATTCGGATGGTTGGCTCCGCTCATTTACATTTTATTGTTCACCGTTCGTCCGCTCATCTTGTTTCCCACGTCCGTCTTGTCGGTCGCCGGAGGATTGGCGTTTGGGATGTTACCGGGCGTCATCTATACCGTCATCGGGGCGACGTTGAGTGCGCTTGTTGCGTATTATGTGGCAATTTATTTCGGCGATCGTTTCCTGCATCACTTCGAATCAACGAATTACGAAGCCATTCAGCATAAAATCGAAGAAGATGGTTTCTTTTACGTCCTCATCTTACGTCTCATCCCGCTCGTCAATTTCGATTTGGTCAGCTATGCTTCTGGTTTGGCAAAAGTAAACGTACTCGCCTATCTGTTTGCGACCGTCGTTGGTATGATTCCCGGGGCGTTCGCGAACAATTTTCTCGGGAGTAGTATCGCCAGTGGGGATTGGACGCTCATCGCCTTGGCATTTGGGATCATGCTCGTGTTGACGCTCGTTGCGACCGTGTTCCGCGAACCGATTAAGCGACAGATTCATCGCTATCAAAAAAAGTAGGCGACTCCAGATGGAGCGCCTACTTTTCAATTAACGGTTGTCAACCGTCTCTGGATACAGGTCATGGTTGAACAGACGATGCTCCGCCATTTTTTCGTACTTCGTACCCGGTTTTCCGTAGTTGTAGTACGGATCGATCGAGATACCGCCACGTGGTGTGAATTTCCCCCACACTTCGAGATAGCGCGGTTCCATCAATTTCACGAGATCTTTCCCAATGACGTTGATGCAGTTCTCGTGGAAGTCACCGTGGTTACGGAAGCTAAACAAGTACAACTTCAACGACTTCGACTCGACGAGTTTCTCATCCGGGATGTATGAGATGTAGATGGTTGCGAAGTCCGGTTGGTTCGTGATCGGGCATAACGATGTGAATTCTGGTGCGTTGAATTTAACGAAGTAGTCGTTCTCAGGATGACGGTTCGGGAACGCCTCCAGAACGTCTGGTGTGTATTCAAAAATATAAGGGACGCTCTTCTGTCCGAGGAGCGAGAGGTCTTGTAAGTCTTCTGGTCTCATGTTCATTCTCCTTACACGCCACGTTCGTTGGCGTACAGTAATGTGTGTAGTTGCGGTAGGACGCGGACGCTTTGCCATGACGGATCACGTGCAACGTCTTCCCATAGTTGTTTCAAACGACGGAGCTGGGCATCGGTGATGTCGCCGTCTGCACCGGGCTCCGGGTTACCAGCCGACAAATACATGACGTCCGGTGAGTAGCGCTGCTGCACTTCTTTCGCGTAGGCAAGGTCCACTTCATCAAAGACAGCAACTTTGAATGTCGTCTGCTCCGGGCGCAACCGTTCGACGATAGCGTCTAGTTGCTCCCAGTTCGTTTTCATACCAGACGATGGAGGTTTTGGACTGAGGGTCACGTCATCGATTTGTGTGAGCCAGTCTTGATAGCGGCTGCCTTGCGTCTCGACGGCGAGTGTGACGCCTCGTTCTTTCAACTTCTCGACCAAGTCTCCCATAGCCGCGATAAGGAGTGGATTGCCACCCGAGATGGTGACGTAATCGTACATACCAAGTGCATCCAGGCGAGCAATCACCTCATCGGCTGTCAGCATGTCCGGTTTTTCTGAACCGTCCCACGTAAAGGCGGAATCGCACCACGAACAGCGATAATCGCAACCGGCGGTCCGAACGAACATCGTCTTTTGTCCGATGGCGCGTCCTTCTCCTTGAAAGGTCGGTCCGAACACTTCAAGAACAGGGATTTTCACGATTCCACCAACCATTCACGGCGGAACTCAGCGTAAGACGTTGGCGTTTCATACAGACGGACGAACTCGACACGGACGTCGCGTTCATTTGGCAAGTGTGTCGCCAGTTGTTCAAAAATCCAATAACACATGTTTTCTGCAGTTGTATTCATATAAGGGAGTGACTCGTTTAAATAGCGATGATCGAGATACGGCTCAAGCTCTTCTTTGAAGATCTTTTTCAAATCACCAAAGTCGAGTGTCATGCCGCGATTGTCGAGAAAGCCGCTGACACCCATCTGGAGCTTATAAGTATGACCATGAAGGGCACGACATTTGCCGTCATAGTCAAAGAGATGGTGCGCCGCGTCGAACGTTACTTCTTTGACGATTTGAACGCGATGCGGACAGTAGATGAGCGATCCTTCTTGCTTTGATTCGACACTGGTCGGAGCGAGGAATGGAGCATGTTTCATACGCGCACCTCCTCGTAAGCTGTAAGTCCGTTTTGACGAAGCTTACACGCCGGACATTCTCCACAACCTGAACCGATGACACCGTTGTAGCAAGTGAGCGTGCGTTCTTTGACATAGTCAAAGGCACCGAGTTCGTCGGCGAGAGCCCACGTTTCTTTTTTATCGAGCCACATGAGCGGTGTGTCGATGACAAATGGATAATCCATCGCTAAATTGAGTGTCACATTGAGTGATTTGATGAATTGGTCTCGGCAATCCGGGTAACCTGAAAAGTCCGTTTCACATACACCGGTCACGATGTGATGCATACCGAGTTGTTTGGCCATGACGGCTGCAAACGATAAGAATAGATGGTTGCGTCCATCGACGAACGTGTTTGGGACGTCCGCATTGTCGATGTCGAGATCGTGTCTCGTGAGCGCGTTTGAAGTGAGTTGTCCGAGTAGGGACAAATCGAGGATGTGGTGTGGGACATCGAGTTCTGTCGCAATTTCTTTGGCGACTTCGATTTCCGCATCATGGCGTTGACCATATGCGAACGTCACCGCCTCCACATGAGAGAATTGTTGTTTTGCCCAAAACAGGCAAGTGGTTGAATCTTGGCCACCACTAAAGACGACCAATGCTTTTTCGTGTTGCATGAAGCACACTTCCTTTTCGCTAGTTTTGATGTCGGAGGAGGTTACGAACTCCGGAGGTCACCCTCAAGCATATAATTTATCATAAAAAGACGTTTGACAGGGAGAAAGGAAGCGAGTATAGTAAAAAACATCACTGACATGCTTTTGTGCATAAAAGCGTTTAAGCGGTTAGGCAAAATAATAAATAAAGAAGATATAACGAAAGGAGGGGACGTCGATGCAGATGAAAGGAAAAGAAGCTGTATTCGTCGTGTTGATGAGCGGGATTACCTTGCTCGCACTGATGTTTTTGGCCAAAGCGACGCCACATATGGCGATTTTTGGCACAATGGTAATAGTAGGTGGATATGCGTATTATCGTTCACGCGACTTCAAACAGATTGAAACGGCGATGATCAACGGAATTCGTGAAGCGATCATGCCGGTGTTGATTTTGTTGTTGATTGGGATGCTCATCGGAGTATGGCAAATGTCCGGGACGGTCGCGACGATCCTCTCCATCGGTCTAAATACAATCTCTGCTGAATGGTTCTTGCCGAGTGTCTTGTTGATCACGATGATCGTCTCGACCTTCACAGGAAGCGCCTTTACAACCGTCGGAACGGTCGGTGTCGCCTTATTTGGAATCGGGACGGCACTAGGCATCTCGCCAGCGCTCGCTGCAGGTGCCATCGTGTCGGGTGCCCTCTTCGGAGACAAGATGAGCCCGTTGTCGGATACGACGAACTTTGCGCCGGCAGTGGCGGGTGTCAAATTGTTCGACCACATTCGCTTCATGATGGGGACGACGATTCCAGCGTTCATCATCACGTTGATTTTATTCACGTTCCTCGGACGTAGCGGTCAAACTGCCGACACGGCACAAATCGCAGAGGCGCAAGCCGCATTAAGTGGACGTTTCGACCTCTCATGGCTCACGTTGATTGCTCCTGTCCTTGTCGCAGTACTGGCCTTCCGCCGCATGCCGGTCTTACCGACGATGCTCGTCGGGATGTTCGCCGGTGTGTTGACGGCCGGTTTCGTTCAAGGGAACTGGAGCATCTCGAACTGGCTCGGTGTCATGCAGTCGGGCTTCAAGTCAGGTGTCGAGAATGAATTGATTGCGAATGTACTCGATAAAGGTGGTCTTGAATCGATGCTCTGGTCGGTCAGTCTCGTCTTGATCGCCCTCGCGTTCGGTGGCTTATTACGTGAACTTGGTGTCTTCCAAGCCATCGTTGAATCGTTGCTCGAGCGTTTGAAGTCACCAGGGAGCTCGGTCCTATCAGTTGTCCTCAGTTCAATCGGTGTCAACTTGCTCGCGGGAGAACAGTACTTGTCGATTCTCTTGCCGGGTCAGGCGTTCAAGCAAGGGTTTATCGATCGTGGGATCGACCCACGCTACTTGTCACGGGCACTTGAAGATGGCGGGACCGTCATCAACCCGCTCATTCCGTGGGGAGTTTCTGGCGCATTCTTCGCAGCGACACTCGGCGTACCTGTATTGGAATACGCACCGTTTGCCTTCTTCCTCTGGCTCAGCCCGGTCTTCTCCATCATTTTGGGATACGTCCGATTGGGAAAGCAACGTGAATCGCTCAAAATCGCATCATAACGTCCAGGTGTCCTGCCATGCAGGGCATCTTTTTTGTGTGCAAGCTACGATTTTTGAGAAAATGAAACAAATGGAGGTGGAACCATGAAGCGACTCGATTTAGCATTTTATGAACAACCGACACTTGACTTGGCGCGTGCCTTACTCGGGCAATATTTGGTGAGGCGACATCCAGAAGGTGACATCATCGCGAAGATTGTCGAGACGGAAGCTTACCTCGGTGCCATCGACCGAGCAGCGCATAGCTTCGGAGGGCGTCGGACGAAGCGAACGGAAGTCATGTTTGGGAAACCGGGGCATGTGTACACCTATCAGATGCATACGCATACGCTCTTGAACGTGGTTAGTGGACCGGTCGGCACACCAGAAGCCGTCTTGATTCGAGCTGTCGAACCGATTCAAGGCCATGAATGGATTGCAACGAACCGTCCTGGGGTGAAGCGATATGACCAAACGAACGGCCCAGGGAAGTTGACGAAAGCACTCGGGATCACGATGGATTTATACGGTCATTCCTTTCAACAAGACCCACTCTATATCGTGGAGGGTGAAGCAGGAGTAGTAATCGAGGCGGGTCCACGCATCGGCATCCCGAACACGGGCGAGGCGCGTGACTATCCGTATCGATTTTTTGAACGCGACAATCCGTACGTCTCGAAGTTCCGTTGAATGCTCCTGGAGATGTTTAATTGATTCATGCCAGTGGAACAGTCCCTATGTGCATAAAACAAACAGAGGGAGTGTTTAGAACATGGCAAAAGTAGCAACGCTCATTACGGATATGTTTGAAGATGTAGAATTCACGGGTCCCCGTGACGCATTGGTGGATGCGGGACATGATGTCGTGACGATCGAGAAGAAAGCGGGTAATACGGTAGAAGGGAAACAAGGGGAGGCGAAAGTGAACATCGACCAATCGATTGACGATGTATCGCCGGAAGATTTTGATGCCCTTCTTTTACCTGGCGGGTTCTCACCTGACTTATTGCGAGAAGACGAGCGTTTTGTTTCGTTCGCCAAAGCATTCATGGATGCGAAGAAGCCTGTCTTTGCAATCTGTCACGGACCACAGCTGTTGATTACGGCGAAGACATTAGAAGGTCGTGACGCAACCGGCTATAAATCGATTAAAGTCGATATGGAGTATGCCGGAGCGAAATATGCGGACAAAGAAGTCGTTGTCTGTCAAAATCAGCTTGTGACGAGCCGTCAACCAGATGATATTCCGGCATTCAATCGTGAGATTCTCAACTTATTAAAATAACACGTCGACCACGAGAGGAATCTCGTGGTTTTTTTGTGTATTCGGGAATAAGAAAGATAAGGAGGCGATTCAAATGAGAAAACGAGCACGTTCACCGAGTTAAGTTCGTCGAAACATTGTTTGGTTAGGGTGCATTCGCTGGTTTGAAGGGCTGATTCCCGCATACGTGATTGAACGGTTATTTTGGGAGTCACGAGGCATCTCGATTCAAGAAGTTGTCTACTTGGAGATGATCTATGCGCTCATCATCGTCTTGTTCGAGGTGCCGACCGGCGTGTGGGCGGACCGGACGACACGGCGTCGGCTAATCCAGGTAGGTGTAGCCTTGGAGTGGTTATCGTTTTGGATCTTGTTATACTCGTTCACCTTCAGCGGATTTTTTGTCGCCATCAGCTGTTCGGCCATTGGGTCGGTCATTCGAAGTGGGGCAGAGAATGCGCTGCTATACGAGTCATTACAAGAAAGTCATGAAGCGTCGTCGTTCGAACGGGTTCTTGGAAAACTGAACGCGATTGGGATTATGGCCGCTGTGACGGCAGCATGGAGTGGCAGTATGTTGGCTCAATACCTTCCATTGGAGTGGAACTACAGACTTTCCATTCTCAGTTTATTGATGGCGACCGTGTGTAGCTTATTTCTCGTTGAACCCGTTCACGGCGAAGGAGAAGACCGATTGACGTGGCGGCACTTGTTGAAAGGATTTCAATTTGTGTGGTCTCACACATCCCTTCGTAACGTCACCATCGGATTTTTGGCAGCCGTGTCCGCATTCAATTTCATCGATGAGTTCTGGCAACTGTATGCACGTGATGTATCCATCCCGATCTATTGGTTCGGTGCCATTTCAAGCGTCCTGCTTTTGATTCAGTTACCTGGTCAACTTTTTGCGGGGACACTTATACGATTTGCGTCATCCGAACATTGGTTAAACGGGTTCGGTTGGCTAATGGGCGGTGGATTTCTTGTCATCGGACTTTTTCCGAATCCAATCGGAATCGGGCTGATGGGGCTGTTGGCTCTTATATATGGAGCGATGGAGCCGCTCTATTACGGTCTTCTGCATCATCAAGTTCCTTCATCCATTCGAGCGACGACGGAATCATCCGTCTCGATGCTATGGCATCTCGGTATCCTCGTGTTGGGGCTGGTCTTTATTGTAGGAACGACAGTGTCGCTATTTTTGGCGTTCATCTTAATTGGGCTTGTCGTTTGGTTCGTTCATGCGACCGCCCGATAATTTTTACAGACATGGGTCATAAGCCATGTCTGTTTTTACGTCTTAAGACGGACGAAAGATTGTGCCGAGAAGTGTATGATGAGAACAATCTTAACGAGTCAATAGGAGAAACAACGTGGAATGGTATGAATTATTTGTAGGATTTTTGTTAGGTGTCGTCGAGGGATTGACGGAATTTGCCCCAGTCTCGTCGACCGGTCATATGATTCTCGTGGACGGTCTCTGGTTGAATTCGAGTCAATTTTTAGGTCAGGAAGTAGCGAATACGTTTAAAATCGTCATTCAATTAGGGTCGATTTTAGCGGTCGTGGTCGTCTTTCGAGATCGGTTCAAAACGTTACTGAATCCAAAGTCGCTCCTCACCTTAAGACAAAGCGGAACCACACGTCAGTTCAATCTCATACATATTTTGATCGGATTGCTGCCTGCTGGCGTCCTCGGTGTACTGTTTGAGGACTACATCGATACACATCTCTTCTCGGTCAAGACGGTGTTGATTGGGTTAGTCATTGGGGCATTCTTTATGATTGCTGCAGATTTATCCGGTGTGAAGCGTCAGACGACCGCTACGCTCGATGACATCACGTACAAGCAAGCACTTGGTGTCGGGTTGATTCAATGTTTCTCACTATGGCCTGGGTTCTCTCGGTCCGGTTCAACGATTTCTGGAGGGGTTCTCCTCGGAATGAGTCACCGGGCAGCGGCAGATTTTACGTTCATCATGGCGGTACCGATCATGTTTGGAGCGAGTGCGTTGTCACTGTACAGCAAATGGACGTACTTCACGCTCGATACGTTACCCGTGTTTGTCGTCGGTTTCGTCAGCGCGTTTTTGTTCGCACTTCTTTCGATTAAATTCTTTTTGAAGTTGATTAACAAAGTGAAATTGATGCCGTTTGCGGTCTATCGAATCGTATTGGCCATCGTGATTTACGTTCTTTACTTCTAAAAAAACACGTGCGAATAGCACGTGTTTGAAACCAATGAATGGAATTGTTCGTAAAGTCTAGAAGAGGTGAAAACATGGGACAAATCGTTGTAGTATTCGGAACGTTAATCGGTCTTGGGACCGTCGGGGCATTGCTTTATATGACCCGTCTAGCCTATGAATCATGAGAACGGATAATGATAGAAGCGCTCACGTTGGAGTAACTCCATGACGTGGGCGTTTTCTGCGTTATCGATCGCACGAAGCAGACCTTCCGTCTGAGACCGGTGGGCAAACAGGGCATCTTTCTTTTGTTCGCTCTCTTCCGTTACATCGACGATGACGTGAGGTTGTCCGAGTTCGTCTTCTGTGCGGCGGTCAAAGGCGACACCTAAGAACTTAGGGCGCGTCTCGCCCATCTCTTGAAGCGCTCGTACGACGGCACGGGCTGTCGCTTCATGGTCCGGGTGGACGGCATATCCTGGATAGAATGAGATGACGGTTTCCGGCTTCACTTCGTCAATCAATGCGCGGAAGCGACCAGCGAGCTCGGCCTCGTCCTCAAATTCGACGGTCTTGTCACGAAGACCCCACATACGCAGGTCCTCGATGCCCATCATGCGACATGCTTCTTCGAGTTCATGTTTTCGAATTTTCGGTAGTTCTTCACGTGTCGTAAAGATTGGAGAACCCATATTACGTCCCATTTCACCGAGCGTCAAACAGACATATGTGACGGGTAGTCCTTTTTGACGATGTTGGATAATCGTTCCGGCCGAGCTGAACGCCTCATCGTCCGGGTGTGGGAATATGACGAGTAACGGTCCATTCATTGATTCTCCACCTCCGATGCGCCTTGTGGGAGCGGCTTGATATCGATGTGCAGCGCACATGCGAGACGACCGAGACGATCGTGACCAGCGAGTAACAACTGTTCTTCGTGCATTTCATAGTCGGTCAATCCCTCGACATAGAGCCAACCGTGATCGAGTTTTAAACCGACACGATAGGGACCATTTCCTTTAATTTGACCGATGCTGTATTCGATTTTGGCATTACGGATAAACATCCCGGCGTTATGAAAGTCCGGGTCATTATGTGTCGCGTAGGCACCGTTCGTCGTCTCGACATGGACGAAAAGTGGTGTCGCGACGTGATTGTCTAAATAGTGCTGAATGTGATCAGGTTGAATCGCTTTCACGTCTGTCCCTCCAATGGAAAGGATGACCCGAAACACGTAGTTCCGGGTCATCTGTTTACGATTGTGTTGCTACTTTTCTACGGTATCCGGTATGGTTCGTCGGTCCAACGTATTGGTTAAGACGGAATGAATGACGAACGGCTTCTGTGATGAACTCTTTTCCGATTTCAATCGCTTCTTCGACCGTGTGACCGTTGGCGAGTGAGGCTGCGATGGCAGAAGAGAACGTACATCCGCCGCCGTGTGTGAACGCAGGCTCGATTTTTTCACTTTCAAGAAGGCGGAATTCGTTTCCGTCGTACAAGACGTCGAATGCTGTATCGAATCCGAGTTTGCCACCGACTTTGACGATGACGATCTCTGCGCCGAGTTCATGGATTAAACGAGCGGCTTCTTTGATTTCGTCCATCGTTGCGGGTGTTTTATCAAGGCCAGCGAGCATACGCGCCTCGAATAAGTTCGGTGTGATGATTTTTGCGACTGGTACGAGGTGTTGACGCATCGCGACCGCAACGTTCGGATCAAGAATCTCATCCGCACCTTTACATGCCATGACCGGATCGACGACGGCATTCTGGATTCCGTATTCTTTAATCTTCCGTGCTGCGAGTTCGATGATTTCAGGTGTCGGGAGCATACCTGTCTTCACTGCATCGACTCCAATTCCAGCGAGCACCGTATCGATTTGTTTCTCGATCAAGGTCGTGTCGATTGGAAAGACTTCGTGATTCCATGCGTTATGTGGGTCTTGTGCCACGATGACAGTCAAAGCTGTCATACCGTATACACCGAGTTCTTCCATCGTTTTGAGGTCGGCTTGGATTCCCGCGCCGCCGCTTGTGTCAGAACCGGCAATCGTCAATGCTTTTTTCATCGTCATAATCGTCCATCCCCTTTGTCTGTTTGGATAGTTTCACTATAACGACTTTTTTGAATTCCGACAAATGCAAGGATTACGAGAAGTGTTCATAACTTTTCAGAAAAAGTATGCAGGATATTCATCATATTTGGGGAATAATAATGAATAGGGTGTAGACCACTTTATTATTGGCTGGGAGGAAAACGCATGTTAGTGCATAGCTTATGTATCCCGAAGAAAGATGTTGTCACCATCAGTGAAAAGGCAACATTGCGGGAAGCGCTTCATACGCTTGAAGAAACAGGATACCGTTGTGTACCTGTTTTAGACGAGACGGGGAAATTTTTCCGCGGTAACATTTACAAGATGCATATTTATCGTCATGGAATGAACGGGGAAAACATGGACGATAATGTGATGACACTCATCAAGAATACACAAAAGTACGTCCATGAGTCAGATGGATTCTTTGAAGTATTTTTCTCAATCAAAGAGTTGCCGTACATTGCTGTATTGAAAGATGAGAGCAATGAATTTTATGGCATTCTTCCCCACGGTAAGATGCTCGGGATGCTCGAAGAAGCATGGAGTCGCGACACGGGTAGTTACGTCTTGACAATCGCCTTGAGCGAACAGGCTGGGGCACTTGAGAAAATCACGAAAATCGTGAACAAATATACATCAATCGCGAGCTTGATGACGCTCGATGCGAAAAGTAAAGTATTGCGTCGGGTACTCGTGACACTACCACCAGACTGTGAAGAAGACATGAAAAACAAGGTTGTCTCTAAGCTTGAACAAAAAGGCTTCCGGATTGTCGAAGTCGAGAACTTAAAGAACTAAGTCAAAACCCTTTCACTTGGCGTGAAAGGGTTTTTCGTCGAGTCGTTTTTCCATCCGAATATCGGACCAAAATTGACCGTCCCAGTAGGTGAAGTGCTCGATCCGACCGATTTCTTGATACCCACATTTCGTATAGAGACGATGGGCCGCATGGTTGAAAGCGAATACGCCAAGTTCCATACGAGGTGTTTGTTTGGCTCGCAATTGCTCTTCTAACAAACGAAGAGCTTCTGTGCCAACGCCTTTTCCGCGACCTACAGATTCGCCGATGACGAAACCGAGCCAAGCTGTACCGGGTTCTTGTCGATATAAATGAGGCGGGTCATACATGACGTTCATTTCTCCGACGAGATGGTCATCTGCGTAGATAAGGAAAATATCGTGTGTTAAGAGTCGTTCTTCTAAATCGTCAACCGTCATCTCATAATGGGCGGTCAATTCTTCTTTAGAGCGGCTCGGGCGAATAAGATGGACGATCTCAGGATCGTTATTCCAACGATTGAATGTATCGACGATGTCGCCGGATGCGACTGTTAATGGAACAAGTGAGATATTGATAGGTCATTCTCCTTTCTCGCTTGAACACATTCGATTCAATCGTCAAAATTCCTGCTCTTATACCGGCTTTAATACGTTTAAGTGGCTCGGCAATACTTCAAAGGTGAGGGGTAGCTTGCCGCCTGTGTCCCCGTCAGCATTTACAGGAAGCGCATCAGGCGAGGTCACGTTCACCCGTGACGTACAAAATGAGGTGACGCTATCCGTTTCCTTCAACTTTCCTGTAAAGAGGGCGGGTGTTAATTGAAGTGCGTCCTTTAACCCGAGCTCTTCAAAGATATAGACGTGAAGAAGACCATCATTAAGTCGCGCGTCCGGTTCGAAGTTTTCGAATCCTCCGACCGAGTTCGTCAAGGCGATAACGACGAGATAAGCCTCGCCATCAAACTCCCCGTCTTTACTGTCAAGCGCCAACTCATATGGACTATGTTCACGGAACGCTTTTACACCCTCAATCAAGTAAGCGAACGGTCCCCATTTCGTCTTTTCTTCCACACTTACTTCGTCGACAGCTTCGGCAATGAGCCCGATGGCGATGACGTTCATGAAATAACCGTTCTCATACTTTCCGATATCCATCGGTGTCGGTTCAGCGTCGCGGAGAGCCTCGATTGCTTGTTTAGGGTCACTTGGGACACCGAGTGCACGGGCGAGGTCGTTGACCGTCCCAAGTGGAATGATACCGAAGTCAGGTCGATGAGTAGCCTCGGCTAGACCGGTCACCGCTTCGTTCAAGGTTCCGTCCCCACCCATCGCAATCACGGCCTGATAGTGCTTTTCTGCCGCTTCACGTGCGAAGTTCGTCGCATCCTGTTCCTTTTCAGTGAAGCGGACATCGACGTGTCCATATCGTTCGCGCAACACCTCTTCGGCATGTGTTGCGTGTTGTTCCCCCAACTCTTTCCCTGAGGATGGATTGACGATTAACATGACTGTGTCCATTCCAACATGTCTCCTTTTCAACTCGAATACTGTCCTTTATTCCCGTCAAAGAAAGCAGATACTCCTAAAAAATCCCCATGTCGATTAGCTATCTCGCTCTAATCTTCAAGGGGATGCGTTGGGCATTCGATTGTTTAATAATGACGGAATGCGGACATATCTAAATGACTTGCTTCCGACTCGTCCACGGCAAGTTCGATGCGCAAATGTTCATTGAACGGGGAGACGAGAGCCCCCATACAGGCGACCGGTTCATGATCGGGGACCGGTGATTTACGTTTCGTTTTGACGAATAAATAGTCCGATCGTTTCAACGTCAATAAGAAACGTTCCACGGCATGCGGTTCACGGGTCACGTTTGGCCAAGGTAAATGATTGAATAATAAAAAGACCGCGCCTTCTTTTTCGAGCGCATAGTCCGGTGCGATGCCTTCCCGATTCAACAAATCGATGACAGCATGCAAAAACTCCCGTCTAATCGTCAATGAAATTTCGTAATACTCACGCATACGGTCCACCCTTTCTTAAAATCACAATACTACCATTCTAAACGTTTCCGACATGGGCGACAATGAAGAAGTTCCTTGACGAAGTATTTTTCCCGGCTTATACTGCATAAGTCCTGCTATACTAGTGATATATGATGAACGAATTGAGGTGAAACCGACATGATTGAATCCCTTGAATTGAAGGCGTGGGTTGTTCTTGCGCGTACGATGGATGCCATCAGTGATCGTGTGAAAGAAGATTTACGACGCCACCAGTTAAATTCAACAGAGTTCGGTGTTTTATCCGTACTGTATAAACGAGGAGACACCCCGTTGCAACAAATTGGGGATCAGATTTTGATTACGAGCGGTAGCGTGACATATGTGATCGATAAGTTGGAGAAGCGAGGGCTGATTGAACGAATCGCCTGCCCGTCTGACCGACGTGTCACATATGCTTCATTGACAGACGATGGAAAGGCGCTCATGGACGTCGTCTATCCGCAACATATTGAAATCTTCAAAGATATATATGGACCGTTAAGTGATGAAGAGACGGAACAATTGATTTCGTTATTGAAACGAGTCGGTTATAACGCAGCGGGCAAATAAAGCCCGTTGCTTTTTTATTCAATATCTTGAAATTAAAATAATTGACGATGAGATATACAGATGATATAGTTCTAACTGTTATTGAAAAATTAGAGATTACACAAATGGAGGATTACACGATGACTAAAGTATTATATGTATCGGCTAACCCGAAACCAACTGAACTTTCATACAGCAAACAAGTGGCAGAAACATTCGTTTCGACACTCCAAGCAGAAAATCCATCAATCGAAGTGGAAGCAATCGAACTCTACGATGTTGATGTTCAAGAAATCGACGGAGATGTGCTCAGTGCATGGGGCAAATTCGCTTCAGGCGAAGCGCTCACTGATGTAGAAGCGAAAAAGGTAGGCACAATGAGCGGCATGCTTGAGAAATTCATGGAAGCGGACCTTTACGTGTTCGCGACTCCAATGTGGAACTTCTTCTTCCCAGCACGTATGAAAATGTTCCTCGATAGCGTGCTCATGGCAGGTAAAACGTTCCGTTACACGGAGCAAGGTCCTGTCGGCTTGCTTGAAAACAAACAAGCGATCCACATCCAAGGGACAGGCGGAATCTACACAGGAACTGACCTTAACTTCGCAGACGCATACCTTCGCCAAGCGCTCGCGTTCGTCGGTGTATCTGAAGTGACGACGGTAGCGGTCGAAGGGATGAACCAATACCCAGATAAAATCGAAGAGATCGTGGCAGACGCGAAAGCGAAAGCTGAGGCACTTGCGAAAGAAGTTGCAGGCGCAGTAACGGTATAACCTAGAGAGACGAGTCGATTGACTCGTCTTTTTGTATGCATTTATTTTGGGTATGATACAAAGGGAAAGGGGAGTATGCAATGGCAGATCAGTTATCGAGTCGACTACTTGGAGATTGGACGGATATTGTCCAAGAAGAGATGAAACGACCTTATTTTCAACAGTTGAAGCAATTCGTCGACCAAGCTTATGAAGAAACGATCGTTTACCCGGCCCGAGAAGATATTTGGAACGCATTTATTCACACAAAATTTAGTGAAGTGAAGTGCGTCATTTTAGGGCAAGATCCGTACCACGGACCGAATCAAGCGCATGGACTCAGTTTTTCGGTGCAGGACGGGGTTCGTTTCCCACCGTCTCTACGAAACATCTTTCAAGAACTAAAAGATGACGTTGGATGTGATCTCCCGAAGAGTGGCAATCTCGAGAAATGGGCGAAACAAGGCGTCCTTCTCTTAAATACGGCACTGACGGTTGAAGCGGGAAAGGCGGGCTCTCACCGTGGAAAAGGATGGGAACAGTTCACTGATTCCATCATTGAGCGGCTCGGGAGTCGTGAGGAACCGATTGTATTCATCTTGTGGGGAAATGATGCGAAGAAGAAAATGAAATGGATTGGAGACCAACATAAAGTGCTCACGTCGGTACATCCAAGTCCTTTGTCATCCCATCGTGGATTCTTCGGTTCTAAGCCATTCTCCAAAGTAAACGATACATTGAAGGAGTGGGGAAAATCTCCGATTGAGTGGTGTCTCTGACAGTTTGCGAAAATTCGCAGGCTGTTTTTTGTTGACGCTTTTGTTTAGCTTTGGTACAGTAACTAACAAGACGTCACTTTAGTGCTTAAAAGCATATATGCATAACAGCATAACTGCAGAAAAGATAAAGAATTGGATATGTAAGAAAAGCGAAGAAAGAACCGAAGTAGAGACATCTTCCCTGGCCCAGAGAGCGTGTGGTGCTGCGAACACGCCCAAAAGATGAATCGAATTACAGTTCCTGAGCTCTCATCATTGAGCGGTCCCCCGTTATCGGATCAAGCGGCTAGAATTTTTCTAGCAACCAGGGTGGTACCGCGGCTTTGTCGTCCCTATCGATTCAATCGATAGGGATTTTTTGATTTTAAAGGAGGACTTCACATGTTGACACAATCGATTCCAAAACACCTAGCCCCACATATTTCACCGCAGTTCTACAATGAATACACACCAACAGATCATGCCGTTTGGCGTTTCGTGTTGCGGTTGAACTTGCACACGTTAGAAGGGAAGGCGCATCCGTTTTACATCGAAGGATTGAAACGGACGGGAATGGGACCGGATCGATTGCCGAACGTCGAACAGATGACGGATGAGATGCAGGCGGCAGGATGGTCGACGGTCGCAGTGGATGGGCTCATCCCCGGCGTTGCCTTTTTTGACTTCCAAGGAAACGGGATGCTCCCGGTCGCGACAGACATTCGGAAAGTCGAGAATATTTTATACAGTCCAGCCCCTGACATCATTCACGAGGCGGCGGGACATGCGCCAATGTTGATGGACCCGACGTTTTCGGCAATCGTCAAACGCTTCGGTCAATTAGGGGCCAAGGCGTTCATGAACCGAGAAGAACATGCCTCGTTCGCCGCATTGAAACGCTTGACGATTGTGAAGGAGAATGCGAATTCGACTGAACAGGACATCGAGGCGGCGGAGAAAGCCGTACATGAGGCGAAAGCGCAAGTGACTGGCTTTTCTGAAGCACAACAGGTCGCGCGTATCTTTTGGTGGACCGTTGAATTCGGATTGATTGGTGACCTCGACAACCCGATGATTTACGGGGCAGGCCTCTTATCATCGGTAGGAGAGAGCCGTCACTGTCTGACAGATGCGGTCGTCAAACATCCATTCGACTTGGAGCACGCGCTACAGACGAAGCAAGACGTGACAAACATGCAAAAAGAGCTATTCGTTATTCCAAACTTTGAGACGCTCTCTTCTGTCTTAGATGAACTAGAGGGAAGAATGGCGATTCGAAAAGGTGGGATTGAATCTGTGGCGAAAGCGTTGGCGTCGGGAAGTCAATCGACGATTCGACTTGAAGATGGATCAGAACGTGTCGGCATCGTTCGTCACATGACGGAGTCGAAAGAACATACGCTCATTCAATGGGATGAATGTTCAATTGTACAACATGGACAGCTCACACAAAAAGAGCGACACGGGCTACTGATCGCTCATGACACAGAGTCCGCGCTCGATCGCGATGACCTCTTTGAGGACGGGACGAGCATTCGGCAAGCATGTGCATCCGGTGCACTCGAAGACGTGACGGTTCACCTAGAAGGACGGACGATCTCACTCGACTCGCTCGAAGTACGTGTCGATTCGCTTCCATCAGTTTTCCCAGGAACAACGGTAGACGAGCTGATGATGATTGAAAAACCGGTGATCATCGAACGGGATGAACGTGTATGGACTAACGATGATCCGATGTTCAACCGCATCCATCTCATGCGTGAGCGGGGAGAATCAATCGATGGTCTCATCCCAGAGATTTTAACGAACCACCCTGACGCCTGGTTATTACACATCGAGTGCCTGGAGTTGGTGAAGGATGAAGGACTGAAACAGACATTGATTGAACGTCTTGAAGCATTGCGTCAAACTTCCCCATCCCGAAATGAATTGATTGGTCGCGCGTTCGACCTATTGCGCTAACGAAAAGAGGCGACGTTTTCCACTGTAGGAGAACGTCGCCTCTTGTGCGTTATACAGATTGATTTGTCGTTTCACGTAAGAACGTAATCAAACGACGATACGTGGAATTAGCCGCTGGGCGGTCCATTTCGAAGTAATAGTTATGGCCAAGCTCGTGCTCGTTCCAATCATAAAAGACAGTCGTGACATCCGTACGTCCTGAAAGAATCGTTGCAAATTCCTTGGCCTGCTCCTCAAAGGAATGGTCATTCCCGTCCGCGATAAACGTTGGGACGAATGTGGCCGGTACATTGACGAGTGGCGACGCTTCAGCAACGACCGGGAGAGTTTCCCAATTGTATGTGCCGAAGTATGCCCATCCGATTCGTTTGAACAAGAAGCGGTTCACTGACTTTGATGATTCGAGCCATGTGCGCTTCAAGTCGAGCGGTGCAGACAAGAGGATGGCACCGAGGATTGAGGATTTTGGTACGACTTGTCCCACTTCAGCAGAAGGCGAATAGTCGTCATTCAACTGAATTCCGACAAACTGTGCAGCGAGCTGTCCACCATTCGAATCACCTGCAAAGAAGACGCGGTCTAAATCGAGACGGAAGCGGTCATTGTTCTCAGCGATGAACGAGTACGCTTCTTCGATTTGTTTGAGAGGGGTCGGGTACATCACGTCAGGTGCGAGTGCGTAATTGATACTGACGACGTTGTAGCCGTTACTCGCAATTGAAGTGGCGTATTTTAACACATCCGATTTATCCCCACCGACGAATGATCCGCCATGTACCCAAAAAATGGTAGGGACCGTGCGGCTATTTCCTTCATAACGGATCAAATCAAAGGTTCCATTGTCATAAGAAGACAAGTAGTCGATGTCTTTTCGGACAGACGTCTTTTGAACGACTTCCTCGAATCCCTTCATCTCCACTTCGTTTCCCCCCGCAAACGAAGTTTTGATTAAACGTGTGGCTGGTTTCGGTGAGAGGAACACATAAGCCGCTCCTGCGACCGCAGTTCCAATCAATCCGACTCCAGCTCGTTTCAACCCTTTATTCATCTTCCTTCCTCCCTTTCTACAATCAGAAGCTTATTGCGTGACGAGTACGTCCGCCATGTAAGTTTCGATGACATGAGCGATTCCGTCTTCGTTGTTTGATTTTGTTATGAAGTCCGCTTTTCCTTTGACCGTCGTGTTAGCATTTCCCATCGCGACGCCGAGGCCGGCCCATTCAATCATCGTCAAATCATTGTTTCCGTCACCGCAAGCGATGACTTCTTTTTGTGCGATGCCGAGTTGATCTGCAAGGAAGGCGAGACTCGTTCCTTTTGTGACACCGGCTTCAGTAAACTCAAGGAAGAACGGTTTTGAACGGGCTACAGCCAATTTCCCGGCCAATTCTGTTTGTAGCTTCGTTTCGATTGGAGCGAGTGTGTCGCCATCCGCAAGCATCAAACATTTGACGACCGGAGCTGTCACGGCATCTTTAAAGTTGTCGACATGAATGACCGGCATTCCCGTCAATTCACCTTCGATATCCGTATAAGGGTTCGGGCGATCGGTTACGATTTCGTTACCGACGTACGTATGAATCGCGATTCCTTCCCGTTCACTGATATCATGGAGATGGGCGACTGTATCCGGCTGGAGCGTGCTCGAGAAAATCTCCTCGTTTGTCGCACAATCGATGACCGAGGCACCGTTGAACGATAAGATGTAGCTTCCGTATTTCGCAAGTTCTAATTCACGGGCTGCTTCCCACATCGCAAACGTTGGTCGTCCGCTCGCGAGAACGACTTTATAGCCGCGCGCCTGTGCATCGAGAAGTGCTTCTTTTGTCTTAGGGGAAATCGTATGGTCGCTCGTGAGGAGCGTATCATCCATATCCAATACAATCATCTTGTAACTCATAGTAGTAGGGGGTCCTCCTTCAGAATCTAATGACTCCATCCTAAACCTTTTTAAGGTCAATTGACAACCTTGTCGCAAAAACGTAACTATAATGTAGAGAAGTGAACTCTAGAAGAGGTGGAAATCGATATGAATCGAATTTTAGTAGCTGAGGATGAACATGCGATTCGCAGCTTCATTATTGTCAATTTAAAACGAGCCGGATTCGACGTCTTTGAGGCGACGAACGGGCGAGAAGCGGTCACCGCATTTGACCGTGAACCGTTCGATGTCGTCCTATTGGATGTCATGATGCCGGAAATGGACGGATTCGAAGCATGTGCTGCCATTCGTGATCTTGACGAAAATGTAGGGATCATCATGTTGACGGCACGGACGCTCGAAGAAGATAAAATTGAAGGGCTCGGTAAAGGTGCAGACGACTACATCGCCAAACCGTTCAGTCCAGGTGAATTAGTGGCGCGCATCCAAGCGTTGTTGCGCCGTGTCGAAAAAGTGAAACGAAAAGATTCGAAACGCTTGAAGTCGGGACCGTTCGCAATCGACCTCGCCGCAAAACAAGTGACGAAGTATGGACAGTCGATCGATTTGACGCCGACCGAGTATGACTTGATCTGTCATCTCGTCCAAAACGAAGAGATCGTCTTGTCACGTGATGCGCTACTCGATGCTGTATGGGGCGTCAACTATTTCGGTGACCGAAAGACAGTCGACGTCAACATTCGTCGCTTGCGTCAAAAAATTGAAGATGACCCGAGTCATCCGGTCTACATCGAGACGTTGTGGGGTCACGGATATAAATGGCGGAGACATGAGGCATGAAACAACAGTTAGTCATTCGCATGATGATTGTCGTGACGATCGTCTTGCTCTTGCTCGTCAGCATTTTGTCTTACGGGACGTATCGCTACTATTACGAGTATGAGTCGGAAGCGTTACTAGGTCATGCGACAACGAGTGCATATCTATACCCTCAAGCCCAAGTTGGGTTTGAAACGCCGAGCGCCTTTTCAGTCCTCGTCCGAACATTCGGATATCCTGGAACTGATTTGACGATTGTCGACCGGAGCGGTTCGATTGTCAAAACGACGGGACAACGAACAAGGCAGGCCTCTTTCTCTCAAGAACAGTTACAGCAACTGTCGCAAGGAGAGTCCGTCGTGCAGGACTATGACGTCGGGGATGAACATTACTTGTCGGTCACGAGTCCCATTATGACGAACGATACGTCCGAGTTTGCCATCAGTTTCACGCGACCGCTTGAAGACTTGGACACGCTCATTCGCGAAATTTGGATGACGGTCGTCATGATTGGCGTCTTGATCTGGTTGCTCGCCCTATACACCGTCATCAGGATTGCCGATCGCTTCGTCAGACCGATTCGTCACATCATCGAGGCGGCCGATGAGATGGCTCAGGGCGACTTCGATGTATCCGTTGAGTCAAATGAGAAACATGAGCTTGGAGCCTTGGCTCGAACGCTCACGTATTTAGGCGCGAAAGTCCAGCAGCATCAGTCGACACGTAACGAATTCCTCTCGAGTGTATCGCACGAACTCAGAACACCACTCACATCGATTAAGGGATGGACCGAGACAATTCGGGGTGGTGATGAGAAACTATCTGAAGAGACGGAGCTCGGTTTAAGCATCATCCATTCGGAGACAGAGCGCATGATCGGTCTCGTCGAACAGCTTCTCGACTATACAAAAATTGAGGAGAGTCGGTTGGTTTTGTATCGCCAAGAACTGGACCTGGTCTCTTTGTTACGTCAAGTGACTCTGCAATTAAAACAGTCACTTGAAGACAAAAGCATCACACTCATCGAACGCTATCCTCAAAAATCGGTCGGACTATTTGATGAGAATCGTTTGAAACAAGTGTTCTTAAATATCCTCGAGAACGCGATTCGTTTCTCGCCAGACGGAGGAACGTTGACCATCCGCTTCGTGCAATCGGAACGTGTTGCCTTCATCTCGATTATCGATGAAGGTCCCGGCATTTCACGAGAGCATTTGCAGCGCATCACCGAGATGTTCTATCAGGCTCATGTCACAGAAGGTAGTAGCGGGCTTGGACTTGCGATTTCAAAAGAATTGATTGAAGCGCATGAAGGCAAACTCGTCATCGAGAGCGAGGTCGGACACGGAACGACGGTGACCGTCTTATTGCCGCTCGACCCGAGTGAACTACATTAATAGGATTAAACCTCCCGAATTCAGGCTACATATAGATGTATGTAGACTGAGGGAGGTTTTTATAATGGCCAATCAATCTTTGAAGCCGTTAAAAGGAAGTCCGAATGCTGTGTCAACCCAAACTTCAATTGAAGAATTGCGGATGGACCCACTGCCGTATGCAGGCAGTCGCGGGCAATCAATTGAAGCCATTAAGATGGCGATGAATCAGTTGCCGCGGGCTGAACTGGTGAAGGAAACAGATGAAGGACTTCATTATGTAGTGACTTCTAAAGTGATGCGATTTAAAGATGATGTCGATTTTTTATTTGATGACGCTACTCAACAAGTCGAGTTTCGATCTGCGTCGCGTGTCGGCTATTCAGACTTTGGCGTGAATCGAAAACGAATGGAAGATGTGAGCGAACGATACCGGAGGTTGATTCGATGAAGGACTATCAGTTGATTGTCATCGGTGGCGGTGCTGCCGGGATGACGGTGGCCGCAGGGGCTGCGAATTTAGGCGCAAAGGTCGCACTTGTTGAAAAGAACAAACATTTAGGTGGTGACTGTCTGCATGTCGGATGTGTGCCATCGAAAGCGTTGATTGCCGCTTCAAAAGAAGCGAATGCGATGATGCGCGCGGCCCGAGTTCTCGGAACCGAGTTCAATGGACAAGAGCATTATCAAATGTCAAAAGCGCGTGTCGACAAAGCACGTGCCATTATTCAAGACCATGACGGGACAGAGCGTTTTGAAAAGATTGGCGTCGACGTCTATATCGGAGAAGCCTCGTTCCAAAGTCCGCACGAATTAAAAGTAGGGAACGAGTTATTGATCGGGAAAAAATTTGTCATCTCGACGGGGTCGAAACCGACAGTTCCTCCAATCGATGGACTCGATCAAGTCCCATACTTAACGAACGAAACGGTCTTTGAAGAAGAGACGCTCCCGGAGAGCCTGATTGTCATCGGCGCCGGAACGGTCGGACTTGAATTGGCCCAGTCCTTTGTCCGACTCGGCTCACAAGTGACCGTGCTAGAGGCGCAGGATGATTTCCTACCTAAAGAAGACGAGGACGTCGCCACCTATTTGAAATCTCAACTCGAGATGGCGATGCGCTTGAAAATCGGCGTAAAGGTCAATCGAGTCGATGAGGTCGATGGCCGCATTCGTGTCACGACAGAGGTGAACGGCGAAACGGTCGAATATGAAGCGGACAAACTGCTGATGGCGACGGGTCGCGTTCCCCGAATCGATGCGCTCCGTCTCGACCGGGCGAACGTTCAGGTGACGAAAGGGTATATCGATGTCTCGTCGTCATATCGGACGTCACAATCTCATATCTTTGCGATTGGAGATACGATCAAGACGCTCCCATTCACACACGCCGCTGGAGAAGAAGGGAAGGCGGTTGTCGCGAACGCGCTCTTTGGATTATGGAACAAGGTCGACTATAGTAAGCTCCCGTGGATCACATTCACAGACCCTGAGGTGTTCCACGTCGGGATGACGGAGAGAGAAGCGCGCGAGCGTTACGGTGACGACATTGAGACGTATGAAGCGAAACTGTCCGAAGTGGACCGTTTCATTGCTGAACGCCAAGAAGCAGGCTTTGTCAAAGTGATTACGAAGAAAAATGGAAAAATCATCGGAGCTCATGCAGTCGGTGAATCGGCGGGGGATTGGATGCAAATTGTCGTTTATGCGATGCAACGTGGTGACAAAATCGGGAAGCTGTCTCGTATGATTTACCCGTATCCGTCGCGAAGTGAGGCCGTGAAGAAAGTGACAGACCTTTACTGGCGGAAACGATTGTTCGAAAGCCCACTCACCGAACTGGCGAGACGCTACTTTAAATTGATGCAATAACACAAATCACCCACTCGAACGAGTGGGTGATTGTTAGTTTGGTAAGGTGATGGTTTCAATCATCTTTGGTTCGCCCTCAGAAAGGTCGACGAGTGGTTTGATCAACACCTCGACACGTCGGTTTTTAGAGCGACCTTCTTCTGTATCGTTCGTCGCGATCGGTTTAAACTCACCGTAACTCGCGAGCGTGAATTGAGCCGGGTTCAAGGCATCATTTGCCAAAAGGCCACGCATGAACGCGGTCGCACGTGCCGAACTGAGTTCCCAGTTTGACGGGAAACGTGCTGTATTGATTGGAATGTTATCCGTATGGCCGGAGACGACAATCTCTCGCTTGCCCGCCTTCTCTAAAATTTGACTGATGTTTTGTGCGACGTTACGAGCATCAGCATCGAGAGTCGCCTCTCCTAAGTTGAACAGGGCACGGTCTTGAATCGTCAAGACGAGACCACTTGAATTGATTGTCGCTTTGATTTGGCTTTCGAGACCGTTCTTTTTAATGTATTTGTTTACATCTTCTTTTAACTCGTCAAGTTGAGCCAATTCATACGTCCGTGGGTTGGCGGTCGTATTGGTTTTGTCTGTGCGACTGATGTCACTGTTTGAGGCAGTCGAAGCTTGAAAGACGCTGACGCCTCCAGAGAACACCTGGTTGAAAGACTGTGACATTTTCTCAAGCTTTGTCTGGTCGATGTTACTCGATGCGAATAGTACGATGAAAAGCGCGAGCAACAGTGTCAACAAGTCGGCGTAAGGAATCAGCCAGCCTTCGGGAATATGTTCTTCATGATCATGCTTCTTTTTGCGCTTCATAGTCAGCTCGCTCCTTTGGAGACAAATACACAGACAGTTTATCTTCTAGCGTTTTTGGAGATTCACCACTTTGAATCGATAAAATCCCTTCAATCATCATTTCCTTGATGATGACTTCACTCTTCGAATACTGCTTCAACTTGTTTGCAAACGGGAACCAAAGCACATATCCGGTGAAAATCCCGAAAAGTGTCGCGACGAAGGCCGCAGAAATGGCATGTCCGAGCTTTTCGATATCAGATAAGTCTTTCAAGGCAGCAATCAATCCGATAACGGCTCCGAGTACCCCAAGTGTCGGGGCATATGTCCCGGCTTGAGTGAAGATATCAGCGTTTGCTTTATGACGCTGTTCCATATTTTCGATGTCGCGTGACATGACTTCCGCAATATATTCGGAAGGTTGACCGTCGATGACCATCATCATGCCTTGGCGTAAAAATGGTTCTTCGACTTGTTCAAGTGCCGTTTCGAGGGAGAGGAGTCCCTCTTTTCGGGCTTGGGTCGACAAGTCGACGAATTGCGTGAGCAATCCGGACTTGCTTGGGAGTTCTTGTTTTTTGAACAAGATTTTAAACAGTTTTGGAACATTCTGAAGTTGTTCCTTCGATACAGCGATACTGACAGCCGCGGCTGTACCGACGAAAATGATAACCATTGCGGCAGGGTTGATCAGCGGCGCAACACCTGCCCCTTTTAATAGCATTCCACCGACGAGGGTGAGGAACCCGAGTATGAGTCCGACTAACGTAACGACATCCATGTCTTTGTTTTCCACCTTTCCGAAATAAATCAGGACAAAAAAGCGAGAGACGCCACTCGTCTCCCGCAACATGCGTTCCCGATGATTAAGCGCCGTTTTCATCAATCAGCATTTGAATGCTGATATTTCGTTCTTCACGCTCTATATCGGTTAATACATCGTATTTTTTTAACAATGCGTACAATTGATTCACGACTTCTTGCTCGAGTGACCAATTGAGTAACTCTTCTAGCTGAAAATAAAGGTGAGCGGGCATACATTGTGACTGGCGCTCCAACCTTCGTGAGACATCCTCTATCGAATGATCTACCGTACTAGGGTCCACGGTTTCATTCAACCTCCTCAACATTCTTAAAGTCTATCTCCCATAATACCAAAAAATCGAAGAAAACGTTAGAGATACATTTTCTTGTTGGCATTTATAAAAGCTAGGAGTAACATGGGGCTTAGAATAATAGAAGTGAAGGGGATGTCGTGATGCGACATAGATTGTCAGCGCGTGAGTTGCGCTTGAAACGAATCGAGGTGCTTTACCGAGTCGTATTTGAAAAACCTGCCCGTTTTATCGCGGGAGGATTTTTACTGGCGATTTTTATTGGGGCCACTCTTTTATATATGCCATTTGCGCAAGAAGAATCGGTTTCTTGGATTGATTGTTTGTTTATCGCAACGTCTGCCGGAACGGTCACTGGACTATCGACAGTCGACATCGGCTCCTCGTTTACCCTGTTTGGTGAATTGGTCATTGTCGCCCTCATCCAAATCGGGGGTCTTGGGTTTATGACAATCGCCTTGATGTTGTTAAGTGTATTAGGCAAGAAAATCGGATTAAAACAACGAATTTTGTTACAAGAATCATTGAATTTAGCCGGACCGGGGGGGACAGTTCGTCTCGTTCGGAACATCGTCTTCACGACAGTCATCGTGCAGTTTATCGGGATGTTGTTTTTGACGTTCGAGTTGTTTAGTACAGAGAACTATTCTTTTGGAACAGCACTTTATTACGGTTTCTTCCATGCAGTGTCTGCCTTTAATAATGCGGGATTCGCATTATTTCCAGACAGTCTCATGTCATTTGAGCAGAACACGGCCATCATTGTGACCATCGCCCTCATGATTATGATTGGAGGTCTTGGATTCACGACGATTGCCGATGCCACGGAAGTGAGAGGCTGGAAACGTCTCGCCCTCCATTCAAAAATCATGATTTTGTCACTCTTGGTCATCAATGGTGTCGCTTGGTTCGTCCTCATGATGTTTGAATGGGTATCGAACGAAGGGGTATTGTATGGTCGCTCCCTCGGTGAGGCGTTACATGTGACGTTCTTCCAAGCCGTGACGACAAGGACGGCCGGCTTCAATTCCATTGATATCGCGACCATGGCTCCAGCCTCGATCGGTTTGATTTTGATTCTGATGTATATCGGGGCAGGAGCGGCTTCGACCGGGTCGGGGATCAAAGTGACGACGCTTGCCGTTATCTTTGCGGATATGTGGGCCTTCATCGCAGGTAAGAAAGAAACGGTCATCATGGAGCGCACGATTGATGCGTTTCAAATCAAAAAGGCATACGTCGTCGCCATCTCAAGTTTCTTTTTCATTATGATGATCACGACACTCGTCATTTTGTCGAACGGCCACATTCCGGCGACTGCCATTCTATTCGAGACGGTCTCGGCGTTTGGGACAGTAGGGTTATCGCTCGGCATCACAGCGGAATTGAATGATGCCGGGAAGGGGCTGATCATGTTCATGATGCTTCTCGGACGTGTCGGATCGTTGACCATTCTCTTTACCGTCGCACGTCAAGCCGACCGGAAGATTCGCTATCCGAAAGAGAAGATTTTGATTGGTTGAACATGTATTGTAGGCTGCATTCCTCATGAAGGAGTTGCAGCCTTTTTTGAGGTATCGTAGTCAAGAGCGACACAGATTTTTGATGGTCTTCATCGTATGCAATAATTGGTATATAATGGGTTAAGGAATGAATCGATAAAGGAGGATTTGGACTTGTTATCTTGGCTCGGTATGACAAAAGGTGAGAAGACAGGGCGCCCGTTCTTCGGGGATGTGTCGAAGCGAGCGGTAACGCTTGTGTTACTCTCCTCGTTGATGTTGATGTATGGTGTGAAGTCGCTATTGGTTTACCTGATTCCAACTGCATACTTGGAGGATGCGATCGTTGCGGTTCTTCCTGGTATCGTAGAGCTCCTTGTGGCATTGGTCTATATCCTCGTCCTCGAGCGTCTGCTTCACGATCAAGCGGTGTCTCGTAACGACGCGGATGAGATATAAACAAGTGTACGATGATTCACGGCGTATACTTGTTCATTTAATTTCAATCATAGTTGAAGCCCTGACGAATCAGGGCTTTTTGTGTGCCATATAATAATGGACAATCTCAGGGAGGTAATCCTGGAGGTCTGGACATACGATGCCCGTTCCGTCGAGTGCCCGTATCGTTTGTGTCGTGTCAAAGTGAACAGGATGTTTAAAGTACTCCAATAGTTCGTGAGGAACCTCAAGTCGCTTGGCACCATTCCAAGCAGTAAATGCCGCGTCAGCAACGGCATGAGGAACGGTTCCGCGAGGAGAACGCTGAAACATCGTCTCATGCAACATACGATATACCTCTCGTGCGCCATGTGGGAATGGGTCCGTCAAATGAAATGTCCGCTTCAGGCCGTTTGGAGAATGAGCTAGGAAAGCGGTCGCTTCTACTACATAATCGTACGGAACGAGGTTTACCTCAACATTCGCCCGCCCGATGTAAGGGAGTGGTCGCATCTGCTGGAGTTGTGTCATCAATTGTAAGACGAAATAGACACCGTCGAACTTTTTCGTTTCGCCCGTGCGACTATGTCCGATTACGATCCCAGGACGAATGACAGTGATTGGCATGCCACCCATTTCTCTTGAAACGAGTGCCTCTGCTTCATATTTAGTCGCCTCATAATGATTTTTAAACTGGACCCGATGCCATAATTCATTTTCATAAACCGTCCCACGGCGACGTCCGGCGATATAGGCGGTACTGAAGTACACATAACGCTTCAATTGTTTCGAGCGTTTGGCGAACGCGGTCACATGTTTGGTTCCGAGTATATTGACGCGATAACCGATGTCATAAGGAATACTCAAGTCATATGCGGCGGCGAGATGGAAAATGTAATGTACATCGCGTTCAATGACAGACCGCATAATCGGGTCGAGAATCACTTCGGGTAACGTGATGTCTGCTTCAACAAGGACGAGCTGGTGCGGTGCAAGCGACGTCGTTGACAGTAGCGTATCTCGTAGCTCTTCTGCATCACGTTGTTGGTTCGGAAGATGCAAGGCGTAGATGACTCCGATTTGATGCGGTAACGAAGCGAGGTGTTCAATTAATTTTCCTGCTAAAAAACCAGGGAACCCGGTAAAGGCGTAATTGTTCATGACGTTTCCTCCGCTAAATCTAATGTGAATGTGAAAGTCGACCCTTTTCCGACAGTCGATTCCACTTCGATGCTTCCACCATGTGATTCGATAATTTCTTTACAAATCGACAAACCAAGACCGGTTCCACCAATTTTACGTGTATCCGAATTATCGACCCGATAAAATTTTGTGAATAATTTTTCGAAGGCGTGCTCCGGAATCCCGATACCGAAATCACGAATGGATACATGCGCTTGATTGTGGTCTTGTCGGACTCGTACTTCGATTTCCTGTCTATTCGGGGAATACTTAATCGCATTTGAAATCAAGTTGACGAGAACTTGCTCGATGCGATCGCGGTCGGCAACGAGATGCAAGTCATCATCCGCATTATCGAAATGAATGGTATGATCACTCGTTTCGCGGAAGCGTTCAATCACTTCTAAGACAAGTTCATTCAAAGCGAAATGATCTTGTTTATATTCTTGGTGACCATCTTCCATGCGTTGGATGTCCAAAAAGTCGTTGAGTAGGGCGGTCAATCGTTTCGCTTCCCGCGACATCGTCTTCAAGAAGCGCTCTCGTTTTTCAGGCGTCAAATCTCGAGCGAGCATCAATTCAATATATCCCGATAATGAGGAAAGAGGAGTTCTTAGTTCATGTGAGACCGTGCTCACCAGTTCATTTTTAATCTGGTCCATCCGCTCTTCCTCGGTTCGGTTACGGAACACAAACAAGAATCCACTATCCATACCGATTTGTCGTTTTGTATCCATCGTCGTTCCATACATCTCATAGTATTCTTCATCTCGATCGTTTGGCTGTGGGATGGAGAAACGCATCGATACTTCACGCGCTGTCCCATCGAGAAGTTGATCCATCTTTCGTAGCATCTCGCTCCTGTCACGAGGACGGAACGTGGAGAGGAGCGGGATACGCTCCTGAATTTTATTTGGAGCGATGCCCGGTAAGTCCATGAGTCGTCTTGCGTGGACGTTCATGAACAAGACACTCCCGTTCGATTCGGTCAAAACGAACGCTTCATTCGATGCTTGTAAGATTGACTGGATGATATCGCGCTGACGGGCGATGGCATTTTTTTCACGTTCGAGCATACGCTCTACTTTTTTACGGTCGCTGATATCACGCATGACCGCGACTCGTAACGTTTGCCCTTGATACGTCACTTCTTTCGGATACACCTCTAGTTCTAAGAACGTTCCATCTTGCCGACGACCAATCACTTCGTATGGCGTTTGAATGTGATTGCGAATGCGTCGCAACACATCGGCCCGGTACCCTTCCGCGATAAACTCGATAGTCTGGCGTCCCATCATTTGCTCTGCAGGGATTTTAAAGATGGATTCCGCCGCCTTGTTCGCATCGAGAATCATCCCATCTTCATGGAACAGAACGGCTTCGATGACCGATTCGGCAAACATGCGATAACGCTGTTCCTTATAACGGAGCTCACGTTTCAACTCAATCTCGGAACTCACATCAAATACGAAGAAAAAGAAGCCGATGAGTTGCTCTTGCTCATAAACGGGATGCATGAACAATTTGCCGATGAAATGTGTCCGATCTTTACATTGAAACTTCCATTCCCGGTCTCCTTTGTCGAGTGCGAGGCGCAACATTTGTTCGAACGATAGCAACCGTTCCGTCTCGTCTTGATAAGCAGAGCGCTTTTCACTTAATTCTCTCGATTCAAATAAAGCGAACGGTGTCATTTCGTAAAGCACTTCATGGGGCGCATAGCCAAACAGTTCCGTGGCCCCCTGATTGAAACGAGTAATCAACAGATTCGCATCCGTCATGATCATCGCCATGTCGAGTTCAGTATGCATCATCGCCTCAAAAGCGTTGTGTTGAATCGTCACGCGTGTATCATGAGGCAATGGCTCAATGGAGAGGATATATTGATTTTCCCACGGAATGGCGTGTACTCGCATCGTTGGCAGTTCATACATCCAAGGCAGTCCTTGTTCCATCCGACGAGACAATTCCATCGTAATCGGTGACTGATTGACCATATGGAAAAGGTTCGAACGTCTCTGTAGATTCTCAGGAAACTGCTCGAGAAACGGACGGTTTGCCTGAACGATTGTTCCATCTTTCTGTATTAACGCAACTCCGTAAGGTAATGCATGTAGTAACTCACTTTGGAGATTGGCATGATTCTCCATGAACAGTCATCCCTCCTTCGCGGTGTCAGACGAGCACATCTTCTATATCATTCGACAGATCCCCCTTTCATTTCCTGCCCTCAAAACGGTAAAGTGAGGGAGAGGAATTGGAAAGGAAAGATGAGCATGATTGGATTACTCATTGGGATCATCGGTGCCATATGTTTATGGTGGTTCGAGGCACCGCTTTGGAGCAGCGTACTGCTTCTCTTGCTTGGAATTGCATGGTTTATATGGAAAGTAAGGCTGTCGACCATCGACCGCATTGATCGGATGGATGGTCGGGAGTTTGAATTATTTTTAGAGGAAGTGTTCACCGCGCTTGGTTACACGGTCACGGTGACTCCAGCATCACGTGACTTTGGTGCTGACTTGTTATTGGAGACACCGGATGGATGGTCGATTGCCGTTCAAGCAAAGCGTTATGAAAAGACGGTCGGACTCGAAGCGGTTCAACAAATTGCAGCGGCCGTTCCCTATTATCAAGCACACGAAGGCTGGGTCGTGACGAACTCGAATTTCACGGACAGCGCATACGAATTGGCAGCGCCAAATCAAGTTCGTCTGATTGCAAGAATGGAGCTTGAAGAACTCTTAAAAGAAGCGGGATATAAGCGATGAGAATAGGCTTGTTCACAAGTTCGACAGAATCCAAATGATGTCGAAAAAAAAGGGTTGTCTTTTTCTTTAAACGATGCAATAATCATCTTCGTCATATGAAATATGTAGTAGTTGAAACGAGATAAAAACTACACAGAGAAACGATTGGGGTTTTCAGTAATACCCGACCGTACACATACAAACAATCACGGTTGGAACGTGCTAGGAGGAAAAAGCGGTGCGCAAATTAATTTATGTAAAAGGTTGCGTCTTTACACAAGGTGAGGCGACCATTTATGACGAGACAAATGATGCGATCGGATCTGTTCACCGCGACGCGGAAGGCAGTGTCCAAGTGCACAATTTGTCTGGACGACAGATCGCTCATGGGAAATACATCCCAAACTGCCAAAAATGGGTCGTGATGAACCATGATGGACAGGCGATTGGTCAATTGAAAGACAAGTTCTCGTTATTCGGGAAAAAGTGTGAGTACAACGTCTATGAACGCGGACTCTTCACGATTCAATATGATGTGGAACGTCACAAGTTTAGCGTTCGCGACAAAGCAGGTAAACTTGTCGCGGAACTACGGAAACAAGAAGACGATACGTTCTGCTTAACGAAAGAAGCCGATCAGTTATCGATGTTCGAACTCCTTTCCGTCTTAAAGACGTTAACGGTCAAATCACGGATGCCGCTCGCAGCATCTGTCTCATAACGATGACGAGCACCGGTCAAGAGACCGGTGTTTTTTGATACGAAAAAACCGTCTCATCAAATGAAACGGTTCAAATAGTGCTTGGCCTCGAGTTCGAGTGTCGTCACCCGATGTGCGTATAGACAAAGCTTCAAGACGTGAATGATATTTGGATGTTCATAGTTCATCTTTTCGAGCGAACGCTTCGCCCGTGTATCGAGAAGGTCGATCGGGCTTGTTGACTTCGCATACTCCGCGTAAAGTCGATAAAAATCAATCGGTTTGATGAAGTCGTCTTCGTCCCGGTCAGGGTTGTTGAAGATGAGCGCCAACAAGGAACTCGTCTCTTCGAGGGAAAAAAGGTGTTTCAAGTCATCAAGGAGATAAATGATTGCCGCTTGATGCAAGGAATACTTTTTACCGATTCGTGGGACACCGATGATTTTACGAACTTCACGCTTCGTCCAGTTTTGAATCGTCGTCGCAGAGAGATGCTCTCCGGTCAGTGCGTTAGCGAGAGCGACGATTTGGTTAATCGATAAGCCGTTCTTTTCAATATGAAACAAGTGGATTTTTCGAAGCTCTTTTGGGAAATGTTCACGCACGTCTTCAGGGAAGAGGGCGATGGCTCGCTCGATTTCTCCGACCTGCATAAAATGAAGGCAATCTGCCAAAGTTTGAATTGAAGTTGCGTCGCGCATACGGCCACCCTTTCTATCGCCAACAGCGTACGTTGGCTATACAGTCATTTGACCTCATTCTACCAAATGTTTGAAAAGTAAGCTAGGATGGGCACTGATTAAGGTATAATGACGGTATCATACACACTCTATATATGAAGGTGGTCAAGCAATGAATGAATGGATTAGTTCGATTCTTTCCATTGTAGTCGTCCTCGTGTTTCTCGTGGGTCTCGAACACGTCGGGAAGCGTCTGGGATGGACGGATGAAACGATTCGAAAAAGTGTACATATCGCAGTCGGGCATTGGTCGTTATTAGCAGTTTGGTTAATGGATTCATGGTACGTCGCGGCAGTCCCGCTCATTTTCTTCACATTTGCGAATGCGGTCCTGTTATATAAAAGCCCGTCACCGGTGCATCAAACGGAACGAAAATCATTCGGGACTGTATACTATCCGATTGCATTGCTCATTATCTTATACTTCTTCTTCGAGTCCGAGCCGATCGCATTTTTAGCCGGATCACTCGTGCTCGCCTGGGGGGATGGAATGGCTGCACTCATCGGACGCAAATATGGGACGGTCATCTATGATTTATATGGACAAAAGCGTTCTTTCCAAGGAAGCATTGCCATGTTTCTAAGCTCATATGCTGTCTTATTTTTATTGTTTTTGTGGAATGATGTCGTCCTTTGGCAAGTGGTAACATATGGGTTTATCATTTCCATCATCGCTACACTAACTGAAGCGATTTCATATCGAGATTGGGATAACTTTACAATTCCAATCATTGTTGCCATTGCGACATCACTATTGCTATAAACTAATCATGAATTTGTAAGAAAAACGTTGCTTGTCACGTCCAATAATCATTTGTATACTGTGATTCGTACTGAAACCATTCAGTGACGTGCTCGGAACGAATGAAGTGGGACCGAGACACTGATTAAATAGAACATAAAGGATTGAGTGAACGCATGAGCTTTTTACAGCAACTTCAAATGATCATTCCGGCCGAGCGCGTCCTTCAAGACGAGCCATTGTCGGCACACACGTATACAAAACTAGGGGGCAAAGCAGATTACTTCGTGGCTCCACACACGTACGAAGAAGTGCAGGCCGTCTTAAAACTGGCCCACCAAGAAGCGATGCCGTTTATGATTCTTGGCTTCGGTTCAAACTTGATCGTCCGCGATGGCGGCATCCGTGGAATCGTTTTGAACTTGAATGAACTCGACTCGATTCGTCGGGAAGGGAATCAAATAATTGCCCAGGCAGGAGCAGCGATTATCGACGTCTCACGTCAAGCACTGGCAGAGGGATTATCGGGCCTCGAGTTCGCATGTGGGATCCCTGGGACGGTCGGTGGTGCCGTCTACATGAACGCAGGTGCATACGGCGGAGAAACGAAAGACGTCATCACATCTGCGACGGTATTGACGCAGGATGGTCAAGTACTTCATTTATCTAAAGACGAACTCGATCTTGACTATCGAACGAGCCGTGTCTCAAAAGAGGGCTTGATCGTACTCGAGGCAACGTTCGAACTAGAACCGAAAAACTATGAATTAATCAAAGAAGTCATGGACGACTTGACGTATAAACGTGAATCGAAACAACCGCTTGAATACCCTTCGTGTGGTAGTGTGTTCAAACGTCCGCCTGGCTATTTTGCCGGCAAGTTGATTCAAGACTCTGGACTGCAAGGCAAACGCATCGGAGGAGCGGAAGTCTCGCTCAAGCATGCTGGGTTCATCGTCAATATCGATGAGGCGACGGCGACAGAGTACATTTCACTCATCCGTCACGTCCAGGCGACCGTTAAAGAGAAATTTGAAGTGGAATTAGAGCCGGAAGTGAAAATCATCGGGGAAGATATCGCCGTTGAGAACGCATAACGCATAATTAAAGAAGGAATCGGACGATGGCGTTCGGTTTCTTCTTTTTTTATATAGAAAAAGACGATGAGAACGGGCATCTCATCGTCTTAAAGGTTAAGCTTGTGTTTGTTTTGAGACCGCCTCATGGGCCGGAACGAACGGATATTCCAAATCACGTGCAACCGCTTCATACGTGACCGTTCCATTGATGACGTTTAGGCCTTTGAGAAGTGCCTCGTTTTCAAGAAGTGCTGGGAATACGCCTTTTTGCGCACACTCGATGATATATGGCATCGTCGCGTTTGTCAGACCCATTGTCGAAGTGCGTGGCACGGCACCTGGCATGTTAGCGACGGCGTAGTGTTGCACGCCATAACGCTCATACGTTGGCGCATCATGCGTCGTGATATGGTCGATCGTCTCACAAATCCCACCTTGGTCGATGGCGACGTCGACGATGACCGAACCAGGCGACATGCGCTGTACCATTTCTTCCGTGACGAGTTTCGGTGCTTTTGCTCCTGGAATGAGCACGGCACCAATCACAAGGTCACTCTCAGCCACTTGTTTCGCAATGTTGTATTTATTTGAGATCAACGTATTGATTGTGTTTCCGAACAAGTCGTCGATTTGACGAAGACGAGCCGGGCTAATGTCCATCAACGTCACGCTCGCCCCAAGACCAATTGCGATTCGAGCTGCATTCGTTCCAACGACACCGCCTCCGATGACCGTGACGTTCGCACGAGGCACGCCTGGGAGACCAGACATCAAGATTCCTTTTCCACCATGTGGTTTTTCAAGGATTTGAGCTCCGATTTGCGCAGCCATACGTCCTGCCACTTCACTCATCGGTGTGAGGAGTGGTAACGTGCGATCCACTTCTACTGTCTCGTAGGCGATGGCTGTAATCCCAGAATCGACGAGCGCTTTCGTTAATTCTGGCTCTGCCGCAAGGTGTAAATAGGTGAAGAGCGTCAAGTCAGGACGGAAGTATTGATACTCAGACGGCTGTGGTTCTTTTACTTTGAGAGCGAGTTCGACGCCTTCCCAAACTTCTTTCGCCGTTTCAAGAATCGTTGCACCGGCATCAATATATTCCATATTCGTGAATCCGCTACCGAGACCGGCATTCGTTTCGACGAATACATCATGACCAAGCTCCGTTAACATAAATGCACCCATCGGTGTTAAGGCCACCCGATTTTCATTGTTTTTAATCTCTTTTAATACCCCGATTTTCATGGAACATTCCCCTTTCATTCCGTTGACACAATTTGTTCACACCCCTAGTATAGACCCATTTGAAAACGCTGTCTTTAGCATGGATTCTAAAAACGAAGACGCTAACTTTGTGAAAAATCACAAAGTTAGCGTCTAGTCTTCTAATCGATATTGACCAGCCTTAATGGCTAAATAAATCATGGATCTTTCTGGTAAGGAAACTTGTGTGATATTCGTCAACTCTTCGATGCGGCGAATCCGGTACAGAACGGTATTCGGATGAATATGAAGATGAGCGGCGACTCGTTTGACGTTCCCATCAAAATAAAAATACCATTCGAGCGTCTTCACGAGTTCGGTCTGATGGGATGAATCATAATGCTGCAACCGTTCGACTGTCGGGTGGGTCTCCAGTCGGAGTCCGATACGTCGAGCGAGTTCCGGGACGAGTTGATAAATGCCGATCTGCTCGAAGGCACGGGAAGTCGATAGTTCGAGCGGGAACTTGCGACGCAGCGTGGTAACCCGTCGCGCTTCTTCGGCTGCGGCATATAACATGTCACTTTCGAAAAAACGTCGGCTGATGCCAAGACGTGGTTCGGATTCGCTGAACTTGTCTTGAAGCAATTGTTCGAACCGTTCCGCCCAGGCTATGAGTACAGTCTCTTCATCGGAGAGTTCAGACTTCATATAATGCCAGACGAGTAGCTGCTGACCGTCGATGGCATGTAAAACGACTTCAATTGACTCTTGCGTCGCAAGCACATAGTGAAGGCGTTCCGCAAGTTGAGGGGTGATCGGTTGAGCACATTCGATGACCGTCAACCGACTGGCGACGGCAATCGGAGCAAGTTCGTTCAATCGTTCGCGATTCGCATCCGTCAGGGTCGGGGAAGCGAGGACATCTAATAAGAAGCGTTCGAGCTCGGCGCTGATTCGTCGCTCGTGCATCGCGATGGTCATAAGCAGCTTTTTGGCGATGGTCGCCCCTTCTTGCAAGATGGCTAATTCTTGAGTACTGAACGGATTTGTCCGAGCTAAGCTCCAAATATAGCCGAGTACTTCATCATGTTGTTTGATGACGATTGCGGCGCGTTCCCCAAGACCGACGGCGAGACGGGCCGGGATGACGACCGGTTCATTTTGGTCGATGACTTCTTGTAAAATACCACTCTCCCATAGGTCTTCGATGACAGCTTCTGGGACACGACGCCCGATGATGGTCGCAATCCTGGCCGGGTCGGTCGAATCCGGATGTGTACTATAGGCGAGCAACTGGTGGTGGCGATTCTCAATCGTGATCGGTGCTCGAATCGCTTGACCAATCGCTTCGGCGAGTGTATCGAGAGACTCATAAGATTTCTGCAAAAAAGGCATGTCGATTCCTCCTCTCTCTTGAGTATACCGTCTTCTTTGTGAAACTTCACAAAAAGAATCAAGAGTGTGAGAAATGACATACCTTCTGCGATTACATTGGGAAAAGCAGTCCGACGACGAGACCGAGTAACGCTCCGACAATGACTTGGAACGGCGTATGGCCGACGAGTTCATTCAAGAGTGGGGTCTCATGTTTAATTCCTTTGAAATAATCGTTCAAGAGCCGTGCTTGGAAACCGACCGCCTGCCGAACTCCGGTCGCATCATACATGACGATAGTGGCAAAGACGACAGCGAGAGCGAATAGACTCGAGTCAATGCCTTCCATTCGCCCAATCGCGGTAGCGAGTGCGACGACGGTAGACGAGTGCGAACTTGGCATGCCTCCTGAAGCGAACATGATTTCAATTTCAAAATCTCTTGTTTTAATGAGTTCAGTTACGAGCTTAGCCGCTTGGGCGATAAACCAAGCGAGAATCGCAGCGAGTAAAGGTTCGTTAAACATGCGTGCATTCACTTCCTGTCTGACATAGTATCTTCACTATACCCGAAAGAGGCGCAAGCTAGACGTTAAGATTTCGTCAAAAAAAGATGTCTTGGACACGTTCTCCAAGACATCTTCTGGTCGATTTTTGTTACCCGACTACTCCTTCAGTCTCCTGAAGTTTCTCTGCAATGTTATCGATGATATAACGGTTGCGTGGGTGTTCTTGACACTCCTTCGAGCATGAACGCATTTGTTTCGGTTCACACTCTTCACAACAGAAATGCTGTGCATTGCACTCCGGGTTGGCACAATTAACGTAACGAACCGTCTCTGTCCCACAGTGCATACAGTGTGAGACGACAGATGGGTTCACGGAGTTAACCGGGACATTGATCCGTTCGTCAAAGACATAGAGCTCGCCTTCCCAGTCCTCTCCTTTTGTCGCTTCATCTTTACCATACATTGCGACGCCACCTTTTAGGTGGAAGATGTTGTCGTGACCTTGGTCACGCATATATGCTGTAAATTTCTCGCAACGGACGCCACCGGTACAGTACGTGAGAAGTGTTTTCCCTTCGTAGAGGTCCTTGTTCTCTTCGAGCCATTCCGGCATGTAACGTGAAGCCTCTACATCGATTTTGATCGCATTTTTAAAGTGACCAAGTTCGTACTCGTAGTTGTTACGAACGTCGAGGATGACGACATCATCACGATTCATCATCTCTTTCCATTCTGCTGGTTCGAGGTATGCACCGTGTTGTTTCGGTACATCAAACTCGCCATCAAAGCGCCACGTCACGAGCTCTTTCTTGTGACGGACAAAAATTTTCTTGAAGGCATGCTCTTCGACTTCATCGATTTTGAACTCGATATCGCTGAAGAGAGGGTTTGCTTTCAAGTCATTCATGTACTGCTCGGTTTGCTCCCAAGTACCAGAGCACGTCCCGTTGATTCCTTCGGAGGAAATCAAGATGCGTCCTTTGATGCCGAGGTCCTTACAATACTTCAAATGTTCTTGCGTGAGTGTTTCTGGGTCTTCGATGTTGACGTACTTATAGTACAGCAAGACCCGCATTGGTTTTGTTTCCATGTTGTGTTGCTCCCCTGTGTTCAGTTTTTTGCAGGAAAACGAACGTTGGGTTGTGTCGTTCGACGAATAGACTTGCCTGCAACCACAAGTCCATTATTATATGATAAATATCACGACGAATTTTCGCAAATGGTTTTTAATTTTTTTTGACGAATGCAGGGAGATGCGTCTTGTAAATCGAATTCGGGTAATAGAGTAGTAACGAAAGTTGAAGGTGGAACGACTATGCTTAATTCTCTCCAACAGTACATCATCCAATTGATTGAATGGCTTCAAGGTTTGCCTGGTGGTCCATGGGCTGGACTCGGTGCACCGTTTTTAGAAGCGATTTTTCCATTTTTACCACTCGTCTTAATCATCTCTGCCAATGCAGCGACATACGGCTTTCTGTTAGGCGTTCTCTTATCCTGGATCGGGAACCTTCTTGGAACCATCGTCGTTTTTGCGGCTGTCCGTTACGTTTTCCGCAAACCGATGACGCGCTGGCTCGAAAAACATAAGGCGGCGGTCTATTGGTTGGAACGAATCAATCATATGAGTCCGATCTCGCTCGGATTCTTATATTCTCTCCCGTTCATCCCGGTCAGTTTGATCACGTATTTATTGGCGCTCATTCAGATGCCGCTCCGTACGTTCATCATGGCGGCAGGATTCGGGAAACTGCTCGTCGTCGTGATTTTCTCTGTCATCGGGGACCAGTGGGAGGAATTTATCCAAAGTCCATTTCGTTTATCGATGCTCGGTCTACTTTTGGTCGCATTATGGGCCATCAGCCGGGGGCTAGAAGAAGTGCTCAAACGACGCGCTTTCAAGAAACGGAACGAGCGGTTGAAACAAGAGATGGTCACGAAACGACAAACACCCCTTTGAACAAGGGGTGTTTTCACTTATGACTGTTTTTTAAAACGTGGGAAATTGAATGCGATGGCGATTCCTCCACAAATAAAGAGTAGGAACGGATAGAACATGAACGGGACGAGGTCCGGCGATGCGGTCTTCGTCAATTCTGCAGCGATGAGTAATTGAGCTCCGTACGGAAGAATCCCTTGTACCCCACATGAGAAGATGTCGAGTACGCTTGCTGATTTCTTCCGTTCGATGTCATACTCGTCCGCGATGTTCGCTGCAAGTGGACCGGCTACGAGAATGGAAATCGTATTGTTCGCCGTCGCTACGTTTGTCGCACTGACAAGTCCGGCGATGCTCCATTCGGCACCGGCACGTTTTTGAATACGAGATGTCAACGCGTCACGTAAATACGTGAGTCCGCCGTTGTGTGAGATGAGACCGACGAGTCCACCCATGAGTAATGTCAGGAATGAAATTTCGGCCATGCTAATCATCCCGTCCGCAATAGCTGTCACAAACGCCGTGACGGATAGGCTTCCATCTAGGAGACCGATGATGCCGGTGAGCGTGATGCCACCTAACAGAACCAAAATGACGTTCAGTCCTGTCAATGCGAGTCCGATGACGGCAAGATACGGAATCAGTTTGTACCATTCGAATGCGGCGACATCGACCGTTGACTCCCCATTTGACAAGACGGCGAGTAAAACCGTCGTGATGATGGCGGCCGGTAACACGATCCAGAAATTCGTGCGGAATTTATCACGCATGTTCGTTCGTTGCGTCCGGACGGCAGCGATGGTCGTGTCTGAGATGAACGAGAGATTGTCCCCGAACATCGCCCCTCCGACAACGGCTGCGGCAGCGATGGCGACATTGACGCCACTCTCTTCATGGATACCGAGGGCGATCGGTGCAAGTGCCGCAATTGTACCCGTCGACGTTCCCATCGCCATTGAAATGAAGGCGGCGATGACGAAGAGTCCGCTCAAGAGAAGCGAAGGTGGTAATAGAGTCAAGGCGGCGTTGACCGTTGCATCGATTGCCCCGATGGCTTCCGCTACCGTTGAAAAGGCGCCAGCCAGTAAGAAAATGAAAATCATGATGATGATGCCCGGATTGCCGGCTCCTTGCGCGATGCGCTCGACGGTTTGGGTGGCACTTCCTTTTGTCATGAATGCCGCAACCATCAAGGCGATGATGGCTGCGACGAGTACCGGAAACTTATAAAAGTCTCCGTAATAGACACCCGCCCCGATGAAGAAGAGTAAGAAGACGAGTAACGGCAAGAGTGCCCATTTGTTTGCTGTTGGTTGTTCCAAAATAATCACCTCACTAAAAAATAAGAAGGACCCTTTTCTGAGAAAAAGGTCCTTCGTGCGAAATACCCTTTTCATCTTTCGAGCAATGCGCCCGCTGGATTTGGCACAGGTTCCCCGCTGCCGAGACTTCTCAGGGCCAGTCCCTCCGTCTCTCTCGATAAAAAGTGAATCTATCCAATTAGTAAACACGTTCCCTAACGTACCTGTTTCAAATCTGCTTGTCAACTTAAAAACTCCCCAATTCGATGTGAGAAAGGGGAGTTTACGTCGTTAAATTGTTGAAGTGCGCCACACGGTTACGTCCCGCGTATTTCCCACCGACATATAGCGCACGGTCCGCGTTTCGAATCGTATCGTCTAATCGCTTATTTCCAAACGCATCGATTGTATCGATCCCGATGGACGCAGTCACAGAAATCTCATGATGATCGACAAGGAACGGTTTCGCTTCGATTTGCTGGCGAATTCTTTCTGCAATGTCAACGGCTTGAGACATGTCACAATGATTGAGAAGCAAGATAAACTCTTCCCCACCATAACGGGCGGCAAAGTCATCAGCGCGAAGGGCTTGCCGGATACGTCGACCAAATTCCTGCAACACTTGGTCACCGACTTGATGGCCATACGTATCATTGATTTTTTTAAAGAAATCGATGTCGAGCATGGCGACCGAGATCGGATACATCGAGATGTCGGATATTTGTTGAATCCCGTATTCGTAGAAGGCGCGGGCATTGGCGAGGAGAGTCAAACTATCCGTCCGGCTCTCGGTATACAGACGATCTCGTTCATGACAACGGCTGATGGTCCGGTTGAACGACTTGAGCAACTTGAGGATTTCTTGTTGGATAATCTTCGGATACCCATATACAGGTTCTCCTGTCATCACGATCCATGTTCGGATTCCCTCGATTTCTTCCGAACGAATTGAGACGAAGCTATGGTAGTCGTCATGGAAAGCGTCAGACAATGAAGCATCCCACTCAAATCGCATCTCGTAGTCAAGGACAGGCTCGACAGGTTGACTGATATCCAGTAGCGCAAATACGATGGGGCGATCAATCGGTTGACGTGTCTTCAAGTCGAAATAGAGTGTGCGATTGAATAGCTTGAACTCGATATATCCTTCATCGTAATGGTTCAATTGTTCGCATTGACTTAAAAAGACTTCAATGGCTTGCGCTTCGCTCTGAGACAAAGAGACGGCTTCTTTCGCTTCGTCGTACTGTTCAATCAGAGATTTATACGCATCCTGTCGTCCCTTTTGAATGAGAAGTCGTTTGATGAAGAAGGTCAGTGCTGCCGCGATACTGCTCACGACAAGTAAATTCGTCTCTCGGAAGAATGCTGCGGCTAAGATGAAAATCAAACTGACGACGTATGTGTAGAAGGCGATCTTCAAAAAGTCACTCAACCCGATATCAACGCGGAACCACCATCTCACCTGATACTTTTGGAAAATGGTGTTTAAGAAGATGGCAAGAAATAACCCGGCAAGCGGGATGAATGATTCTTTCGAATAGAAATCGATTCCAGTCTCCCCACCGAGGGCGAGATAGACGGTAGCGGGAATGACAATTTCTAAGTATGCCGTAATGGCGTTCCACGGATAGGTGAAGCGAAAACGGCGTATGGCGACTTTTGGTCTCAAATTGGCGAATTGAAAGACGAATAATCCAATCTGGTTGACGATGAGTGCTGTTTCAAATCCAAAGAATAGAAAAAGAATTAATACGATACTCTCAGAGAATGTGAAGTACACACCTTTGACTTCGATTGAATCGAGTTGAAAGATGATGACGAGTAATGAGATTAAAATAAAGGACAACGGATCAATGGTCGGGGCGTGCAGCACATCCAATGCAAATAATCCGATGGTGAAGCAGAACAAAACACTCCATATACTCCAACCGAGCATGGACATCTTGCGAAAGTGGTTCATGTGTTCCCTCCTAGCATGGGACATTTCAAGATATAATAGTAAAGATTCGTCATGATTTCGTGCGAGTCCTGCCTTTCTTTTATCATGCTTGAATTCTAGCATTGAGTATACAGGGAATATCCTCTATAATGAAGTTGCTTTTCAACCGCATAGACGAAAGTCGATGAAAAAGAGAGTAACGATGGTTTAGTCAACAAAGCGACCTGGGGATTGGTGAGAGCCTGGGCTGACAAACGTCGCGAAACGCACTTTTGAGATGCTATCCGAAACGAGAGTAGGCATAGCCGGAGGGAACCGTTATCACCATAAAGCGGTCTGCATCATGCAGGCAAGAAGAGTGGTACCGCGGGAATTCCCGTCTCTTTGCATCTATGCAAAGGGCGTTTTTTTTATGAGTTGTTATTGAAGAAGGAGGACATACAGATGAGTTATGAACGCAAATATGCAGAAGCACTATCCCGTGTCATCGGTGAAGAACTCACGATTGACCAAATTGAAGCATTGATTGAGAAGCCAAAACACGAGGCGCACGGTGACCTCGCGTTCCCGTGTTTCCAATTGGCGAAAGCTTACCGAAAAGCACCTGTCATGATTGCGACAGATATCGCAAATGAATTGAACGATGAATTGTTCACGAAAGTGGAGGCGGCGGGACCTTACGTCAACGTCTTCTTGAGCCGTGATGTCGTATCAAAAGAAATCATCAACACCGTGCTTGAGGAAAAATCGGAATATGCGACACACGAAGCACGCAATGAAACGATTGTGACGGACTTCTCGTCACCAAACATTGCGAAGCCGTTCTCGATGGGTCACTTGCGTTCGACGGTGATTGGGAATGCGATCAACCAAATCGCACGTAAAAACGGATATGACGTCGTCGGCGTCAACCACCTTGGGGACTGGGGCACTCAGTTCGGGAAATTGATGGTCGCCTACAAGAAGTGGGGCGATGAGGAAGCGGTACGCGCCAATCCAATCGCAGAACTCTTGAAATTATACGTCCATTTCCACGAAGAGGCGAAGACACAACCAGAACTCGAAGACGAAGGCCGTGCTTGGTTCAAAAAGCTTGAAGATGGTGATGCGGAAGCGACAGAGCTTTGGCAGTGGTTCCGTGACGAGTCGCTCAAAGAGTTCCAGAAAGTATATGACCTTCTTGGAGTGAAATTCGAAAGCTTCAACGGGGAAGCGTTCTATAACGATAAAATGGGACGCGTCGTCGAGATGCTAGAAGCGAAAAACCTCTTAGTGGAAAGTGAAGGGGCGATGGTCGTCTCGCTCGAAGAGGAGAACTTGCCACCTTGCTTGATCAAGAAAAAAGATGGCGCGACGTTGTACGCGACACGTGATTTGGCAGCGGCAATCTATCGTTACGAGACGTACAACTTCGTTCAAGCGAACTATGTCGTCGGTGGCGAACAGGCGCTCCATTTCAAACAACTCTTCTCGGTCCTTCGTAAGCTTGGATATGACTTTGTTGATGGCATGCATCACGTGCCGTTCGGCTTGATCTTGCAAGAAGGGAAGAAGATGTCGACACGTAAAGGGCGCATCGTTCTTCTTGAGGAAGTCTTGAAAGAGGCTATCGAGAAAGCGCAGGCGAACATCGAGCAGAAGAACCCGGATCTTGCGAACGCACAAGACGTTGCCCGCATGGTCGGTGTCGGCGCGGTCGTCTTCCACGATTTGAAAAACGAACGCATCAACAACATCGAGTTCGATCTCGACAGCATGCTCAAGTTCGAAGGGGAGACAGGACCTTACGTTCAATACACGAACGCTCGTGCGAACTCACTCCTTCGTAAAGGAAACTATGACGGGTCACCATTCACTGGTGCAGACGATGACTACTCATGGGGTGTCGTCACGATGCTCAATGCGTTCCCACACGTCATCACGCGTGCGCATGAACGCCGCGAACCATCAATCATCAGCCGCTATGTACTCGACCTCGCGCAAGCGTTCAACAAGTACTACGGTCACGTCCGCGTCCTAGAAGAAGATGCGAGCAAACAATCGCGTCTCGCTCTCGTCAAGGCAGTGACGCTCGTATTGACAGAAGGGCTCCGTTTACTCGGTGTCGAAGCTCCGGAAGAAATGTAAGACAGACGAAAGGACCTCAAAAAAATTGAGGTCCTTTTTTGTATTCATGCTTTCATCCGCGTGACCGTTCGGGCTTCCGTGTCATATAGACACCATTCCCGATCGAAGATGACGGCGCCGACGTTAATGACATATCGTTTTTTCTTCAAATGGAACGGTGTCCCGAGTTCCCACGGCAGAGAGGTTCCCTTTCGGTAAATCCCGGGGATGTGACTGTGTCCGATGAAGACGAGTGGGTATTTTCCTTTCTCGACCATCGGTTCCCAGTCTTTATTCCACTTCACTTGATGTCCATGTAAAAAGCGTGCTTCCTCGAGAGTCGTCTGTTCCGGCAATAACGAAATCCGTGTTTTCACAGGATGGTCGATTACGAGCACCTCGTCGATTCGCTCTTCCTGATTGCCTCGTAGACTCGGGAATGTGAGTAACGCTTCATAATTTGGGTCGTACGTCACGACGTCTTCTACATGATGAAAGCGCTCGTGACGTCGTTTTTTGCCAACATGGCATTCGTAGAGGTCCCCGAGACAGAGAATATGCTCGGTTTCGCGACGAACGTCATCCAGGACGGCCTTTAAATCATCAAACGAACCGTGCGGGTCACTGATGATGGCGAGTTTCATCGGAAGTTCGTAAATTGGGCATCGACGGACAATTCAAGTTCACGTACGAGTTGCATGACGGCTTGAAGATCGTCACGCGACTTACCTGTCACGCGAATTTGGTCGTCCTGGATTTGCGATTTGACTTTTAGTTTTGATTCCTTGATGGCGTTGTTGATTTTCTTCGCGTCGTCTTTGTCGATGCCGCTTTTCAATTTCACACGTTGGCGAACCGTGCCGCCGAGTGCGTTCTCTACTTTTTGATAGTCGAGGTTTTTCGTCGGGACACCGCGTTTGATCAATTTCGTGATCAAGACGTCTTTTAATTGCTCGAGTTTATAGTCGTCATCCGAGATGAGGACGAGGTCGCCACTGTCGAGGGACATCTCACTCTTTGACCCTTTGAAGTCATAACGGTTCAAAATTTCCTTTTCCGCAATTTGGATTGCGTTCTTTACTTCTTCAAGATTCATTTCTGACACGATATCGAAAGAATTGTCTTTTGCCATGTTTCATCCATCCTTTGTGTGGTTTTGTTATAATGATAGCAGATTTGAAGCAGTGAAGGAGTGAAGAGATGGAACGTACAATGGATCAACACACACATGCAGACTTAGATCACGTTGCCTATCACGGGAAAGACCTAGGGGTGACGTTCAAAGGGGAACAGATTCGACTACGAGTTTGGTCTCCGGTAGCGGAACAGATGTCGGTCAAGTTGTATCGAACAGCCCGTGCCCGTAAGTTTGAACGACTCGAGCTCGAGCCGGCTGAGAAGGGGACGTGGGTGATCGAACTCGACCGTGCCTTATTCGAAGGTCAATTTTATGTATTTGAAGCGCTGATTGATGGGAAAAAAATAGAGTCGCTCGATCCGTATGCGAAAGTCGTCGGAGTGAATGGGAAACGAGGATGTCTGCTCGATCCGGCATCTTTGAACCCGGACCATTGGATCAAAGAACGTCCGCTATTCAATTCTTCACAAGAGGCGGTCATCTATGAGGCGCACGTCCGTGATTTGACGAGTCACCCAGAGAGTGGGGCGACGCACCGTGGGAAGTTCTTAGGGATGACCGAGACGGGTACGACCACCACGAGCGGTTACCCGACCGGACTCGATTATATTACCTCGCTTGGAATCACTCATCTCCAATTAATGCCGTTCTTTGACTACGGCTCGGTGAATGAGTCACGTGAAGGGGAAGACAATTATAACTGGGGTTACGATCCGGTTCATTACTTTGCGGTCGAAGGATCTTACGCCTCGTCGGCAGATGACCCGGCGACGCGAATTGTCGAATTGAAGGCACTGATTCAAGCGCTCCACGATCGAGGCATCCGGGTCATCATGGACGTTGTCTTCAACCACACGTATGATGCGTTGACAACACCGCTCGGGCAATTCGTCCCGGACTATTACTATCGCTTAAACGAAGACGGAACACTCGCGGATGGTTCGGCATGTGGGAATGACACGGCATCCGAGCGTGCGATGATGCGTAAGCTCATGGTCGAGTGTGTCACGTACTGGGCGAAAGAATTCATGATTGATGGGTTCCGCTTCGATTTGATGGGACTCCATGACGTCAAAACGATGAACCAGATTCGGAAAGCGCTCGACCGCGTCGACCCATCGATTCTTGTCATCGGGGAAGGGTGGGATTTGGATACACCGCTCCCGGTTCGTAAAAAAGCGAATCAGCATAATGCGCATAAGATGCCACGCATCGCCCAATTCAATGATGGGATTCGAGACGGTGTCCGAGGAGACGTCTTCATCGAAGACTTACCGGGCTGGGTGAGTGGAAACACGGATATGACAGCAGATGTGAAACGAGGGATTGCTGGTGGCATCACGAGCCAAAGTTTCGCTGATGAGCCGAACCAGGTCGTCAACTATGTAGAATGTCATGACAATTTGACGCTTTGGGACAAGTTATCCGTGACGAATCCGGAAGATGACGAGACGACACGTCGCCGTCGCCACCGTTTGGCGACGTCGATTGTGCTCCTAAGTCAAGGGATTCCATTCCTTCACAGTGGACAGGAATTTTTCCGGACAAAAGACGGGGATGAGAATAGCTTCAATTCAGGCGAAGTCATCAACCGTATGGACTGGAACCGGGCGGAGCAAGAAGCGCCAAGTGTGGAATATGTGAAAGGTCTCTTGCGTCTGCGTAAGCAATATCCGCTCTTCCGACTCGAAAACACGGAACAGATTCGCAAACACTTGCGTTTCTTTGATGAAGCAGAGGGTGTGATTGCCTTTGAATTGAGCCGTCATGTGGAAGGATATGTAGAACGACATATCGTCTACCACAACGCACTCGAGGAGGCGGTTGAGGTCAAACTTCCATCTGGCAAGTTCGAGGTGAACGTGGAGGACCATACCGTTAATCTGACGGCGCCACGTCAAGTCGAGGACCGTCATATGACGGTCGCTCCACTCTCGACACTAGTCGTAACCGAACGTCGCCCAGATTACAGCAAGTACGCTGTGGCCGGTGGTGCGGCCCTCGCTGTAATCGGTGGTCTCTGGTATGTATCGAGAAAGCGGAAACGCAAAGAGCAGTAACCAAAAAGGAGACGTTAATCCGTCTCCTTTGGTGTGTCTTCCTCTGTTTGAGATGCCTCGAGTTGCATCATTTTTTGAACGAGGATGTGTTTTGGCATATGCATCAGTTCCTCGAGGGGGACGTTTAATTTTTTTGCGAGTTCAACTGCGGTCTCTGGTGATAGTTGTAATGGACGCATGGAAGGTCTCCTTTCTAAACGATATGTCTTTACCGTCAGTATACAGGAAAATCGAAAATGTGTTGAATGAACACATTCAAAATCGAATTTCGTTTCGGTCGTTGCTAAGCTGAAACTAGGAAGTGATCAAATGTACAAACAAACAGCAGACTTTCAATTTCATCAAACGATCGAATGGCTAGAACGTGTAGGTGAAGGTTGGATGTTGTACTTGGCGCAAACTGGATTTTTGTTCTTTGACGAGTCGTCTCAAATTCGCTGGGAGATCGACTGGAAATGGACACCATGCGCCCTATATGTGGAGCCGAATGCAAGACGTGCCGTGGCATGGTTCCAGGAAAAAGGACTTTACGGAGTCATTGATTTACAACGAGGACAGATGGAGACGCATGCGATCCCTCAACGATTCAACGGAGACTGGTTTAGCAATTTGCACTATTGGCAAGGCGATGACATCTTCTTATATTCAGCCGAATCGGATGTCGTAGCCTTGAACCTCCATGATCATACGTTTCGATATAGCCGCTATGAAGAAGTCCCTGTCTTTGGGAACATCATCGAGCTAGCGTATCAAGGGACGTATGATTTTGAACGATTCACACCTGAAACGTGTGTGACATTGTTCGATGAACGAACTCATCATTTTTTAGTTGAAAATGTGAAGACGAAAGAAACCTGGCGCATTCCATACGAAGGAAACCGCGACACGGTCATTCTCGATCAAGTGGGAGAAACGACGGCGATCACATCGACAGAGTCGTTCCAACTGTTTCATCGAGAGGAAGAATTATTTTGCTCAAGCGTGTGTGCAGACACCCAATTATTGAAGGTAATGCTGTTAGATGAACGAGGGGATCGACTCGTCGTCTTGTCCGCACCACCTCGATTTTGTCATAGCTGGCTTCAAGTCTTTGAACGACAAGAGTCCTGAACCGAACCTAGGTTCAGGAATTTTTTGTGAAGTGATGATGAATGAATCGAGAAACGGGAAGTAGATGGATAGACAGGGAGGAGTGACATCAATGGAATGGTTAGGTAGGCAGTTGGTTCGTTTTCGGTATGGCGTATTACTCATATGGGCGATTTTACTCGCGGGTTCAGTTTATTTCGGGCTACAGCTCCCGGGTGAGTTGAGAGGAAACGGATTTGCCATTCAAGACGGACGTTTCCAACAGGTAGAAGATCAGTTGAATGAACGATTTGATCGAGCAGGTGCTTCAATGATCGTCTTATTTGAAGGAGGAAATCTGGAGGCGGTCATGGACGAACAACAAGACCGTTTTGAGGAAATTCCATCAATTGATGGCGTGATTACCCCGGCGGAGAATCCGGACGCGCGTTCAGGGGACGTATCCTATTTCGTGCTGGAATTCGAAGATTATGATGCGGCGGAATCCTCGATCGATGCCGTCCGAGACGCGCTCATCGTTGATACGGATACCGAAGTCCGCTTGACGGGAGAACCGGTCTTTGCGGATGACTTAAACGAAGCTTCGAAAAATGACTTGATTCGAGCGGAGTTGATTGGGATTCCGGTCGCGCTTCTCGTGTTGTTGCTTGTTTTCGGCACACCGCTCGCCGCGCTCATGCCGTTACTCGTCGGGTTGATTACCTTTATTGTCGCAGCGGGATCGCTATTCTTTTTTGCACAAAACATGGAATTATCTATCTTTGTTCTCAATGCCGTCGCCATGATTGCGATTGCGCTTGGGATTGATTTTTCACTGTTACTCGTCAATCGGTATCGGGAAGAGTTAACGCGCGGGCAATCGAGAGAAGAGGCGATTGTCCGGACGGTAGCGACGGCGGGACGCTCGATTCTCTTTTCAGGTCTATGTGTCTTTGTCGGATTAGCCGGACTCCTATTTATTCAAGTAGATGTCTTTCAGGCGGTCGCTCTCGGTGCCCTCATTGCCGTCGCGGGGGCCGTGCTATCTGCACTGACCTTGTTGCCGTCGTCGCTTTACTTAGTCGGTGACGCCTTGAATAAAGGACGAATCATCAAGACAGATGAGACGAAATCTGAAAAGCGCTGGCAAAAACTTGCTCGCTTCGTGATGAGGCGTCCGGTGACGATGACGCTCATTGCTTTGTTGATCCTGCTCCCGAGTCTTTGGTTCGTGCGCGACCTAGAGTTGAACATTCCGGACGCCGATGCGCTCCCTACCTCATATGAATCACGAGCGGCACTCGAACGATGGGACGATGTGTTTGGGGATAACTCGACCGATGCGGTCCTTCTGTTTGAAGCGAACGATTTGACCGATCCGATGATTTTAGAGGAATTGACGAGTCTCACAGATGAGTTAAACGAGGTCGATATTGTCGATAATGTCTCGACTTTCTTAACGACATCCGGATTGACGCCTGAGACGTTTACGCAACTCGCCGAAGCGGCGCCAGAACAACTCGCCCCACTTGAGCGACTTGTGACCCTTGATGGGAATACAGATTTGGCGCTCGTGAATGTCAGCTTCGATGTACCTCCGAGCGACAAAGAAGCGCAAGCATTCGTACGCGATTGGCGAGACAAAGGGTTTGAAGTCGGCGGACCGGCAGCCTTCAATGAAGAGATTTATGATGAGATTTATGACAGCATTCCCTATGCGGTCATCACCGTCATCTTGGCAACCTTCTTCATCCTCATGTGGGCGTTCCGATCCATCTTGATTCCAATCAAGGCGATTCTTATGAACGTGCTTGGTCTTGGGGCGACGTTCGGTTTACTCGTCATCATTTTTGAATCAGGTTATGTGTACGATGCAGAAACAATCAGTATTTTGACACCGGTGTTCATCTTCTCACTCGTCTTTGGATTGTCGATGGACTATGAGGTATTTCTCGTTTCGCGAATCGAGGAATATTACCGCGAGACGGGCGACAATGACTATGCGACGGAGATGGGGCTTGCGAAGACGAGTAAAATCATCACTTCAGCCGCCATCATTATGATCGTCGTGACGGGTGCGTTCGCCTTCACGGGTGTGAGCCCGATCAAACAGCTCGGCGTGGGGATTGCGCTCGCCATCTTCATTGATGCGACCATCATCCGGATCCTGCTCGTTCCGTCTCTCATGAAACTGTTCGGGGATTGGAACTGGTGGTGGTTCGGAAAGAAAGATTTACCGAAACGTAACATGCACTAAAGGTAAAATTCATGAACTGAATCAAAATGTGTGGTAAACTACGTACAAGATTACGCGCAATTTGAGAAAGGAAGGTCTTTATGGATACCGAGAGGACATGGCCTCTGTTCCAACTTCCGGACTTCTAGCGTTGACTGATCGCTTACACGTGTATCAATCAACAAACGGAAGATCGGAGATGGAACAGATGGAACCGCAGCTACGACTGAGGATCCTCCTCTCCGTCAAGAACGGGGAGGACAATCGGAATGAAACGAGTTGCTACCATAGTGCTCGGAACGCTGATCATGGCGTTCGGTTATTATTATTTGAATGAACAGTTTGGTTTGGCGGAAGGCGGGTTCGTCGGATTATCGCTACTCGGTCGTTATTTATTTGATATCGACCCGGCGATTTCGATGATCGTGCTCGACATCCCATTTTTTATCGTCGCTTTGTGGTGGAGAGGATGGCGTTTTGTCGGGCAAGCGGTACTAGCCGCTTCGTCCTTGTCGCTTAGTTATGCGATGTGGGACCGTCTCGACTTGCTCACGTTTGATATTCAAGTATGGCCGGCAACATTGTTTGCGGCCATCGCGAGTGGGATTGTGACCGGATATGGTCTCGGTCTTGTCTTGAAGTCAGGCGGGGCTACCGGGGGCGATGACTTATTCGCTCTTGGCTTATCGAAATGGACAGGTGTGTCGGTCGGTACGATTCTGATTATTTTTGATGTGATCGTCCTTGGGATTTCACTCATCTATTTACCATTATCGAACGCATTGTATACTCTCATCGCAGTATCGATTGCCGGAAGGGTCGTCACAAAGATGCTCGTCGTCGACGAACCGAAAGCGACACCCGTCGCACCAAATTGGACACCAAAAAACGATCTCGCATGAGATCGTTTTTTTATGAAGAGTGAGAGCGAGTTAGGTTGGCTTGAATCCCGATGGAAAAAAATTACTGTTAACAAATCGAGAGTGGTACAATGAACTATAGATTGAATTTCTGGTGGTGAGAAGATGAACCGTAACATCGTAAACTTGAGTATCCTCGCATTACTTATGGCAGTGATGGTAATGAATAACCTTGAAGGACTGCACACGCTCAAAACGATTGTGAACAGTCTGGCAATGCTGACGCTATCTGTCATTGGAATCATGTTCATAACGAACTATGCGAAAAATAAGAAACAAGCTATGTGATGAAATAGGTGGCTGGCGCAGCCTGTTTTCTTTTTCGCTTTTTGTGGTAAATCTCACAGCGCATGCTCTCACCATCCATTACACTAGTGGAGGAAGGAGTGATGGTTGATGAAATGGATGATTCCAACACAGCATGGGGCATGGTCGATGCTCATTTTACCGTTCGTTCTTGGAGGGACAGTCGGGGGATGGGTGTGGACACATGTGCCTTTTGCTATTGCATGGTTGTTTGTCTATATGGGGACATTCTTCTTATTCCAATACATCAAGCAACGAAAGAAATCGCGTGAGCTTTTACGCACCGTGATCATCTATCTGATGATTGCTACACTATCCATCATCCCAGTCTTATGGATGCAATGGAGTCTCATCTGGTTCGCTTTTGCAATGATTCCATTCGGTCTCGCAAACGCCTATTTTGCCAAAATCAAAGATGAGCGAAACGTATGGAATGACGTCAGTGCCGTCACTTCATTCTGTATTGGAGGAATGGCGAGTTATTACCACGGAGCACACGTCGTGGATGAAACAATTGCATGGGTATTCGTTTTGCCATACCTCTATTTCCTCGGAAGTATCTTTTTCGTCAAGACGATGATTCGGGAAAAGAAGAGCATCGCGTATCGTAACCTTTCGTGGGGGTATCATATGCTGTTAATCGTCGTGTTCATTGCGCTCGGTTATCCGCTGCTCGCTTTAGCATATGCCCCGAGTTTGATTCGTGCTATTTGGTTCTACGGCAAAAAAATCCCAATCATGAAGATTGGGATTGTCGAAATCGCAAACTCTGTATTTGTACTGGTGTGTCTCACGATGAATCTCTTAATTTAATTTGTGGTTGATGAGGTACTAGCGATAACGGCGGCAGTCGTGGCAGCGGTCGCCGCTTGTTGCATCGCCAATAAGTGGGCAAACGTACCGTGGAGCAATAAGTCGCTAGCCTCGTTTGTTATGCGTTCGGCCGCTACAAGTTGAAGTGCGATGAGCACGCTATGTGTGTTGAACCAACGCTGCTTGTCTTTTTCGGCCCCTACGATTTCCTGAATAGCATGAATCGCGCTCGTATTCGGTTCCGTGACAATGCTAAGTAGTGCGAGTGCGGGTAAGTGTTCGCGACGAATCGAGATGTGCACTTCATCTAATTGAGACTTCCATGTGAGCAATCGAGAGACTGCTTCTTCGGGTGAGGACTCGCTGAACGTCAAAAGGTGCGAGACGAGTTGCAGTTCGTTTGACTTCGGGAGCCGTCCCTTCAATAATGCATAATGTTGCTCGATGCGTTCGTTCAAATCAATGATATCGTCAAACGCTTGCACGAGCACGAGCGCCGATAATAAGTCTTCCTCGCTTGTCAACCAAGGGTGATGTCGTTTGAACGTTTGATATAGTTCGGTCGCCTCATCGAGCCGACGGTCGGGTTCCTCGACATTGATCAGTTGATTCGCTAAAAAGGGACGTAGTGAACTGAAGCGGAAGTGTTTCCGGTCGAGTAACGTATCGAGACGGAGCGCCTCGTCGATTGCGGTTCCGATGTCCTCATACTTGGCGTCGAGAAACGAGAGCCAGACGAGGTTTTGACTGCCTCGAAACTTCGAGAACATCTTCGTTTTTTGTTTTAATACATCGCGTGCGTTCGAAAATCGAGATGCCTCGAACGGGGTGTCGTGAATTGCGTAATGAACGGCCATCAAGCGTCGGAAATCATCTGTCAGTTCCCACTTTGTTGCCGTCTTGATGGCCTCTAGTGCTTCTACATATCGTTCATATCGTGTCATGTCGAATCGCCTCCTTGTCCAATCATACGAGCGGGGGCGATCAGATGTTTCAAAAAAAGCCGTCTCGGAAACATTTCCGGACGGCTTTTGATTATTGTACTTGTGTGTAGAGTTTTTGCATGTACTCGTTCACTTCATCGGCCGCTTGGAACATCATGAATGAGTGTTGCAAGATGATCTCTGGTGAGAAACCGAGGTCGAGGTCGAGTGTCGAGGCGAGTGTGACATCGCGATCGCTGTCGAGTACACAACGGAAGTATTTGAACTCCTGGTTGAACTCGTTCAAGGCATTAAGAATCGGTAAATCTTCTACGTAATCTGGGACGTGCGTGACGGTAGCAGCATACAACTCAGCATCTGTCGTCTTTTTGTTAAAAGCGATAATCATAACGGGCTGAGCCCCGGATTTTGTTGTTTCACGCGTCAAGAACGTGACGTGCGTTTCAGTGTCGCTCTCTTTGAACGTCATGTTGCGTTCAGCGGCGAGCGCTCTAAATGATTCTACTTTTTCTTCGAAGTTCACAAGGAAATCCCCCTTAGTAAGTCGTTACTCTAACTTTCTCCCATTTGGACAGGGAAAGCAAGGGGAACTAGCGTTTCATCAACATTTTAATGGCTTCTTCCACCGTTTCGGACGTATCTTCGCCATCTGCTTGAGCGGTGATGATACATTGTTCCAAGTTCTTAGCCACAATGATAGTCGAAGCGCGATCGAGTGCGGAACGTGCGGCACTTAATTGCGTCACGACATCGCGACATTCTTTTCCTTCCTCCATCATCCGGATGATGGCACGAATTTGTCCTTCCACTCGTTTCATGCGATTCAATACTTTTGCATCGTATACATACGGTTCCATATCATTCACCTCTATAGGAAAAATTGTTCAGTTACCCAACTATTTATTGTGTAGGCTCATCTTAATACATGGGGGAGTATGTGTCGAGCATCAACTATCCAAATGGATGATGTTGAAAAATTCGACATTTCGTCAAACTTATTTCTTGCAATTAAATACCTAAGGGGGTATATTAATGACGTGGAAGCGAAATGTTCAACAAATCACAAACTTGTTGAACGCCAGCAACCAAGCCGAATGGTATAAATCGAATTGAAAAAAGAAAGGTAGATCAACGATGAAAGCATCCGCTTTAAAACGTCAAATGGACTTTGAAGTGCCTGTAAATATCGTCGACGTCCGAGAACGTGACGAGTTTCAAGAAGCACATATTGAAGGCGCGAAAAACTATCCGTTATCCGAAATGACAGAGTGGATCGACACGCTCGATCCAGCTGAAGAATATGTCGTTCTTTGCCGCTCAGGTGCGCGTAGCACGCAAGCGACTTGGCAAATGGAGGCGAAAGGCTATAAAGTGGTCAATATAGAAGATGGCTTGATGAGTTGGCCAGGAGAAGTCGTCAGAGGAGGAAATGGACAATGAGTAAAAAAATCGTAATCGTCGGTGGGGTAGCAGGTGGTGCGTCTGCAGCTGCACGACTCCGTCGTTTGAATGAAGAGAATCAAATCGTCATGTTCGACCGTGGGGAGTACATCTCATTCGCGAACTGTGGTCTTCCATACTATATCGGGGATGTCATCCAAGACCGTCAAAAACTCCTTGTTCAAACCGTTGAAGGGATGAACAAGCGTTTCCAACTCGATATCCGCAATTTGACGGAAGTCATTAAAATTAACCGTGACGAGAAAACAGTGACGGTGAAACACGTTCAAACAGGCGAAACGTATGACGAGTCATACGACGTTCTCATTCTTTCTCCGGGAGCGAAACCGATTCGTCCAAACATCCCTGGAATCGACGAGGCAGAAGATATTTTCACGCTTCGCAACATTCCGGACACAGATAAAATCCGTGGCTACGTCGATGACAAGGCGCCGAAGCATGCGACCGTGATTGGTGGAGGCTTTATCGGGATTGAGATGGCAGAAAACTTACGTGAGCGTGGTGTTGAGGTGACGCTCGTTGAGATGGCAGACCAAGTCATGACGCCACTTGACCGTGAGATGGTGGCGCCAATTCATGAACACATGCGCTTGCATGGCGTCGAGCTTCAATTGTCTGATGGCGTTTCTTCGTTCTCAGAGCAAGGAAAGAAAGTTCATTTGACAAGCGGTCGTGTCATCGATACAGATATGGTCATCATGTCGATCGGTGTTACACCGGAATCGACGATTGCGCGTGAAGCAGGCCTTGAAACAGGTACGCGCGGTGCCATTCGCGTTAATGAAAAGATGCTCACATCAGACCCGAATATTTACGCGATCGGGGATGCGGTCGAAGTACTCGACTACGTCTTCAAAGAACCAACTGTCGTGCCACTCGCATGGCCAGCGAACCGTCAAGGCCGTCTCGTTGCCGATATCATTAACGGCCGTGACGTGAAATACAATGGAACGATGGGAACGGGAATCGCCAAAGTATTTGATATGACGGTCGCATCGACAGGATGGAATGAAAAACGGTTGAAGGCGGCTGGCAAGACGTATGAGGCTGTTCACGTACATCCAGGTTCGCATGCTGGTTATTATCCAGGATCGACACCTGTGTCGCTTAAACTCTTGTTCCACCCGACAACGGGTGAAATCTATGGTGCGCAAGGTGTCGGAATCAATGGAGTCGATAAACGCATCGACGTCATTGCGACAGCTATGAAGGGTGGTTTGACGGTCCTCGATCTACCTGACCTTGAGCTCAGTTATGCACCACCGTTCAGTTCTGCGAAAGATCCGGTCAATATGATCGGGTATGTCGCGTCGAACGTCGTCCTCGGTGACAATGAAGTCGTACATTGGGATGAAATCGATGAGCTCGTGGAAAACGGAGCGACGTTACTAGACGTTCGCGATGAATCGGAGCATGAACTCGGAAAGATTCCAGGATCAATCAATGTGCCACTCAACTCATTACGAGAAAACTTGGACAACTACGACCGGAATGAAACGATTTACGTGACGTGCCAAGTCGGTCTTCGTGGCTATCTCGCATCACGCATCTTACGTCAAAACGGCTTCAAGGTGAAAAACTTGAGCGGTGGCTACAAGACGTGGTCGCAAATCAATCGTGATTTCGAGGCGCTTGAAGAAGCGAACACATCAAATGAAACAGCGGCTACCGTTGTAGAAGAGGAGCCAACACAAATGACAAATGCACCAATCGGGGAAGCGGTCATGTTAGACACATGTGGTCTACAATGCCCGGGACCTATTTTAGAAGTAAATAAGAAAGTCGCAGAACTCGGGGAAGGCGAAACGCTCCGCGTTCTCGCAAGTGACCCAGGATTCTTCGCAGATATCGAAGCATGGGCGAAGAAGACAGGCAACAAACTCGTCTCGAAACAATTCGTTAACGGACGCGTTGAAGCCATCCTTCAAAAAGGACAAGGTCCGGCTGCACAACAAGCGGGCGCACCAGCAGGAGACGGTGCATCAATGGTCGTCTTCAGCGGAGACCTCGACCGCGCACTCGCATCCCTCATCATTGCGCAAGGTGCTGCCGCGATGGGGAAAGAAGTGACGATGTTCTTCACATTCTGGGGACTCAATGTCATCCGCAAACCGGACGCACCGGAAGTGAAAAAGCAAGGTCTTGAGAAAATGTTCGGCATGATGATGCCAGGACATGCAGGCGAATTGCCACTTTCGAACATGAACTTCGGTGGTGTTGGTCAAAAAATGATGAAGAAAGTCATGAGCGATAAGAACGTTCCTTCTGTCGAAGAAATGATTAAGTCAGCGCAAGAAGCAGGCGTGAAAATGGTAGCTTGCACGATGTCAATGGATGTCATGGGCATCAAAGAAGAAGAGTTGATTGACGGGGTCGACCTTGGTGGTGTGGCGGCTTATCTCGGCGCAGCAGAAGGCGGAAATTTAAACCTCTTTATCTAAATGAAATATAGAACGAGTCGGATTGCGATGCGCTCTCCGGCTCGTTTTTTTGCTTTTAGAAAGAACCGAGATGATGTTGAAAAAACGAATTAATATTGCAATTTTCGTATAATTTACCTATAATTCAAGTCATGTTAAGAAAGTTGACATGACTTTTTCTGTTGAGATTTTTAGAATGATGGAGGATTAGTATGGAGAAATTGGTAGAGAAACTCGTTTCGCAAGCAAACGATTTGTTGTGGTCGCAAGTGCTCATCGTTGTACTTGTTGCTTTAGGTCTTTATTTTACAGTTCGTATGGGCTTCGTTCAGTTCCGCATGATTCCTGAAATGTTCCGCCTCTTGTTCAAAGAGGGCACAGCACGTGAAAAAGGCCAAGTGTCTTCGTTCCAAGCTTTCGCAATCGGAACGGCAGCTCGTGTAGGGACAGGAAACATTGCCGGTGTGGCGACAGCGATTGCGCTAGGTGGCCCAGGAGCAGTTTTCTGGATGTGGCTCATTGCGTTGATTGGGGCAGCATCTGCATTCGTCGAAAGTACGTTGGCACAAGTGTACAAGATTCGTGATGGACGCACATGGCGTGGGGGACCTGCCTACTATATGGAGCGTGCGCTCGGCCAACGTTGGCTAGGTGTCTTGTTCGCGATTTTAATCACGTTCTCATTCGGATTCGCGTTCAACTCGGTACAGTCGAATACGATCTCACTCTCTGTGAGTAACCAGTTCGGGATCAGCACAACAGTCGTCGGGATTGTCCTTGCGATTGTGACGGCCATTGTCGTCTTCGGTGGGATCCAATCGATCGCACTCTTGTCGAGTATCATCGTACCGGTCATGGCAGGTGGCTACATCTTACTCGCGATTTGGATTATGGTGACGAACGTTTCCCTTCTACCAGACGTCTTCAGCCTCATCTTCTCAGAAGGAGTCCTCGGAATTGAGCAACTCTTCGGAGGGGCGATTGGCGCCATGGTACTTCAAGGGATTCGTCGAGGTCTCTTCTCGAACGAAGCGGGTATGGGTTCTGCACCGAACGCCGCTGCGACAGCGGAAGTATCGCACCCTGTCAAACAAGGATTGATTCAATCGTTTAGCGTATTTGTCGATACATTGCTCGTTTGTACATCGACAGCGATGATTATCTTGATTTCAGGCGTAGCCGGTTCAGAGTCGTTTGCGGGTGTCGAATTGACGCAAGCCGCGTTGACAGCAGAAATCGGTTCGGTCGCTACATCGTTCTTGACGATTGCGATTTTCCTATTTGCGTTCAGTTCGATTCTTGGAAACTATTACTACGGTGAGACGAACATCCAGTTCATCTCGGATAAGAAAATCTATGTCACGCTCTATCGCATCGGTGTTGTCGGCATGGTCTTGTTTGGTGCGGTCCGCTCTGCCGGCCTTGTTTGGTCGATTGCTGACGTGTTCATGGGTCTCATGGCACTCGTGAACTTATATGCCATCTTCCGCTTGGCGAAAGTGGCTCGCGCCGTTCTCGATGACTACTTGGCACAGCGACGCGAAGGAGAAGACCCAGTTTTCTATGTCGACTCGGTTGAAAATCTTCCTGGTCGTGAATACATCGAAGCTTGGGAAAGCGAAACAGAGGAACAACAAACAGGAACAAGTCGTTCTTGATATAAGGAACCGTCTACGAATTCAAGTAGGCGGTTTTTTTACATATATAAGACGGGTAATGTCATAAAAAGGGGGCGTTCATGTATGGAGACGACGCATTATGTACGTGTTTCCCCAGAAGTTTGGGTGTCATTTAATCAGGATCCGGAGATGATTTTAGACTGGTTGATTCATATGCATGAGCAATATCGGGATCGGGACGATACGCTGACGCTTCCGAATGTGGAACCGTTTCAACGCGTACTTAGTCAAATCGAGGTATATATCGACGGGGCCGACACGTATAACATGGAAATGGCGCTCGTCGGCGAAGAGTTGATTGTCAATGAGGCGCAGGCGGTCGTGGTCGGTATCTTGACCCCGCAGTTACTTCATATCGTCAAAGATACGTTGCATGCGTTCGGGCGAGATGATGTGAAAGACATGGCATTCGTTGCAAAAGATGAATTCGAGATGATTTGGGAAGATTGGACCCGGTTGCAACAGTTTTGTGAGATCGCTTCGTCCCAGGAAGAACTCGTCTTGATTTATTATGAATGAAAGTGAATTCCCATGGTATACTGTTAATAAATGGTATAAAGGGGATTTGCTCATGGATGTGTTCGGCACACTCATCTGGCTCGGGCTACTCACCAATCCGTTTCTTGCGTATCAAACGGGGTTCAAGTCGCTTTATCGCATCACACTTATCTCATTCGCTGTATTCTTGGTGACATGGGGGTATGCTGTCACGGTCGGGGTGGCATCTGTTTCATTTGACACGGCTTGGAACGTCCTTCTCATCGTATATGTTGGTCTTTTAGTATTGAATAGTTATTTGGTCAGCAAGCGGTTCGTTCCAAAAATGACATGGATTCGTTTTGTTGCAATCGCACTGATAGGCGTTGGTGTCAGTCAAGCGTGGTTGGGATTGAGTACAGGGGAGTGGACGACTTTATTCTTCATGGACGGGGATTTCTGGATGATGAGCGTCATCGTATCGCTACTCCTCCTACTTCTCGTCACACTGAAGACGTTAGATCATCAAATAGAAGCATGAAAAAAATCCCGAAACGAGTCACCTCGCTTCGGGATTTTGATTATTTCAACGCTGTCTCAAGTGCCTTGACGTTTTCACGCATCAAGTCGAAGTAGCTCTTATCCATCTGTTCTTTCGTGACCGATTCCAAGTTGTAGATCGTCACGCTCTCTGCACCGATCTCTTGTTTCACGACTTCGGCCACTTTTGGTGTGACCGTGTCTTCGAATGCGATATAGTTCAAGTCGTGGAGACGGGCTTCCTCGATGATCCGCTTGAGAGCTTGTTGTGACGGCTCTTCAGACGGTGTAAGTCCCGCGATTGGTAATTGGTCAAATCCGTAACGTTCAGCCAAATAACCATATGCGGCATGCGTCACGAGTAACTCGGATTTTGAACCGTTCTCGACGGCTGCCTTCAATTCCGCGTCGAGATCGTTTGCTTCGTCTTTGAAAGTGCTTAACCGTTCTGCGAACTCGTCTTTATAGTCGGGTGCTTCCTCACTGAATGCGGCTTCGACCGCTTCTGCCATTGATACAGCATTCATCGGGTCGAGCCAGACGTGGGGATCGTATTGACCGTGACTATGACCGTCTCCTTCTTCGTGAGCATGTTCATCTTCAGAATGTCCTTCTTCTTCATGAGCGTGGTCGTCTTCAGTATGTCCTTCCTCATCATGGACATGGACGGTATCCGCCGCATCAAGTAACTTCACGTTCTCGGCTGTTTTGACGAAGGCGACGTTCTGACCATCTAAACTCTTCTCCATAGACTCGACGTAAGGTTCAAGGTCATGACCAATCGTCAAAAAGAGGTCGGCTTCTGCGATTTGTGTCATTTGCTTTGAAGTTGGCTCATACGTATGCGGATCAGCCCCAGGTGGAATGACCATCTCCACGTGGACGCGGTCCCCACCGATTTCTTCGGCTAATGATTTTAATGCAAACGTTGAAGCGAAGACGGTCAGTTGACCATCTGTCGATTCAGATGCGTTATCTCCTTCGGTATTTCCACACGCACCAAGTAAAAGCGTACCGGCTGCGACTGCGCCTAACCAAGTTTTCTTCATCTTCCATCTTCCACCTTTCAAGTTATCTGAATATTAAATCGTAACTGTTACGTTTTATGACTGCGAGTAATATTATAGTGTGAGCTTCGGAGCACGTCAAGTCCGACTTCTGATGGATAGATTTTTGAAAAAAGCGGGAATATGATTAAAAAAAGGAACGAGGAGTGGATTGTATGAGAAAGGAGACTGCCTGGTTTGTCGGGGGTGCGGCGATTGCTGCGGCGACGGCAGCCGGGGCTAGCGTGTGGAGTCAATATGGGTCCCTTGTCAGATGGCAAGAACCCGAGTTGCCGATTCAACCGACAACACGCCGGCGCCACACGTACACGTATAAAATTGTTCACGATCGTCCGCTCCAATTTGATTTGTATCTCCCCCCTGGAGAAGGGCCGTTCCCCGTAGCGGTATATGCACATGGGGGAGCGTTCGTCAGAGGGAATCGGAGTATGGTGACCCTGTTTCATCCATTGCTTGACCACTTTTTGGGGAAAGGGATCGCTGTCGTCAGCATCGATTATCGCTTATTTGAAGACGGGGTGTACTTCCCCGATAATATTTTTGATGTCTCAGATGCACTGTGCTATTTGAAACAACATGAATCGTTATTGACGCTAGACACGAGTCAATTGCTCGTTTGGGGGGATTCAGCAGGCGCTGCGCTCATGCTTGCGACTGCGCTCGACCGTCATCGACAATTTGCAGGTGATTTGGGAGACGACCTCCCGACGATCAAAGGGGTCATCGCCTTGTATCCACCGACGAACTTTTTATTGTTCAAATTCATCCAGACGTGGCTCGCCCATTTAAAGTTCTATGAAGGAAGCCGCGAGGAATGGCGTGAGTTGATGGTAAAATGCTCCCCGGTCTCCCATCTATACGCCGATGCCCCGCCGATTTTACTGCTACACGGGAAGAAAGATCCGATTGTCCCGTTCGGCCAAGCGCTTCACTTCGTCGAACATGCGAGTGATGTCGGTGCGAACGTTCAACTCATTTCATTTCCAAATGGAACCCACTCGCTTGCGAGCTTCCTCCAATCGGATAATCCAATCAAAGAAGAGCAACTCATGGCCCGAATCAATCGTTTTATTGAAGAATGTCTCGGATGACGTTGCGATTTTTAAGGAAGATGGTACGATGGGGGATGATTGAAAGAGTAAGGAGTGGAAGTAGTGACAGAGTTATGTTTAGTCAGACACGGTCAGACCGATTGGAATCGTTTAGAAATTATTCAAGGGCGTGAAGATAACCCGTTGAATGCACTCGGACGTCAACAGGCAGAGGAGAGTGCAGCTTTTTTGAGTCAAGAGGAGTGGGACGTCATCGTATCGAGTCCCTTGTCACGTGCGGTTCACACCGCACAAGCAATCGCAACAGCGTGTGGCATCGAACATAAAGCGATTCTGCTAGATGAGCGTTTCATTGAACGTGAATTCGGAACGGCATCCGGGCAACCCGTGAAAGGAATTTACGAGGCGGTCCAAGCAGATGACCAGGAGCGGATTCCTGGTCTCGAAACAGAAGACGAGATGCGTAGCCGGGTCTTAGAAGGAATGAACCATTTGGTGGATACGTATCCAGGGAAGCGCATCGTTGTCGTCTGCCATTCCCATGCAATCAAAGCGGCGCTTTCTGCCATCGATGGGACATATACGTTCCGTCACGCCATGCGAAACGCCTGCTCGAACTATATCATCCATCAACAAGGTCAGTTTGAAGTGAAGGCGGTCAACGTGGCTGACCATATCACCGATCCGACCATTATGAAATGAGGAGAATGTCATGACGACCTTACTATGGGTATTCATTATCGCATCATTTGTGGTCGCTTTTGCAGGACTCATCTATCCAGTCATCCCGAGTGTCTTGTTCTTGTTCATCGGATACATGATTTATGGATTCGGTTTTTCGTTTGAACCATTGACCTGGACATTCTGGGTATGGCAATCGGTCTTCCTCGTCTTCTTATTCGGCGTCGACTATGTCGTCACCCGGGCTACGGTGGATAAACGGGGCGGTTCGGAGCGAGCGAAATGGGGTGCGACAATCGGCTTGATTGCGGGACCGTTTATTTTCCCGCTCGTCGGGGTTTTGATTTTCCCGTTCATCTTCGCTTTCTTGGCGGAGTTGACACTCGGGAAGACGACACGTGAAGCGTGGAGCATCGGCGTCGGAACCGTTCTCGCCTTTCTCGGCAGCACACTCTTAAAAGTGATCGGGATGACGATGATGATCATTCTATTCTTTATCTACGTGTGAGGCGGAGATGTTTCTCCGTCTTTTTAGTTTGAAAGGTGAATGGTTTTGGGGAAAGAAAAACAGGTCATCCGATTATTCGAATGACCCGGTTTTAACCAATTGATTGAAAGCGGAGCGACTGAACGATTGTTGCATTTCGACTTTTTTCTCGAAGAAGGCGGGCTTTAAATTCGATGTGGCGACGCCATCTTGAATCAACGAATCGAGTACTTGCTTCGTCGCGTCTTGTTTCGGCATCAACATGAGTCCTTCAGCGACGAACGTATGATGGTCGTTCAAGGCCCGCTCGCTCGTGAACGTCAAAGCGAGTGCAGCCGGGGCGTTCGTTGGCGACGTGATGACGGCTTCAGCGAGGATGAGGATGCGTTTGTTTAAGTAATGATGGAGCGTGACAGCCGACTCGGTCGGCACGAGCATTTCGAGGAGCCATTCTGAATCGTGCTCCTTCGAGATGATTAAACCATCGAGTAAATCGATCGGTAAATTCAGTTCATTGCCGTATTCGTCTTGGACGAGTCGGACTTGGACGAGGCGAAACGTTTTCATAGGATCGTTCCTTTCCGCGTTTTCTTTAGACCATCTTAACACAGTCTGAGGAATAGAATGTGTTAAGATAACGGGGAAGAAACAGAAAAATAGAGAGTGAGGGAGGCATCAAGATGAGTTGGGTTGTTGGCGTAATCGGGTATGTGACGATTCTCGCAATCGTCTATTATGGTGTCCTTTTCTTCAAAGTGAAACGGGAGCGGAGTCGGGCCGGCTATCGGATCTTTCTCTTGCTTGCCGGATTGTTTTTAGTCAGTGGGAGCGATTATATCATTGCGTTGTTCCAAGGAGACACCGAAGCGACGTTTTGGCAACGGACCGTCTATTTTGTCTTGATATTGCTCTCTTTGTCGATGGCGCTTTACTTTCGGAGAAAAGAAGATCAAAGCCAAGCAGGCGAGATGACAATGGTATAAAAAAACGGCTGTGGGTATGCACCCACAGCCGTTTTTTTATTTTGGTACCCGCGTTTTGCGAATCATATCGAGTTTTAAATCCCATAGTGGCTTGCTGAACGTCACCGAATACACTTCCGGTAAACGGAGACGCTTGTACTCTTCCCACAATCCGTTCATCTGCTCGTGATGATATGCACGAATCTCACTTGTGCTTGGAAGGTCGTATACGCGTTTCCCATCAAGGAAGATTGGTTGCAACAAGCGTTTCACGTTGAAGTTACGTGTCTTGATCTTGAAGGCCGGGTCACGGACGTCAATCAAGTCGATCTCGGTGTAAGATTCGACCGGTTCATCGGCGAGGGCGATATAGTCGCCTTTGAACTTTTTCGTTTCGTTGTCGATGATGCGATACAACTCTTTCTTGTGAGGAGTCGTCGTCTTCACCTTAGAAGAAGATACTTTGATGACCGGTTTTAATTCCCCGGATTCATCCTCACGCGCGACGAGTTTATAGACCATACCGAGTGCCGGCTGCTCGTAAGCCGTGATGCCACGTGTCCCAACGAGGAACGTATCGGCCTCTGCGCCTTGCATCCGTAAGTCCTGGATGACATACTCATCCAAATCCCCAGAGACGACGATTTTGACGTAGTCGAGCCCTGCTTCATTCAACGCTTTCCGGGCACGCTTCGACAAGTAGGCGAGGTCTCCAGAGTCGAGTCGTACTGACTTGAGACGATGGCCCTTCGCCTCGAGTTCTTTTGCGACCGTAATCGCATTCGGCAGACCAGACTTGAGTGTGTCATACGTGTCGATGAGAAGGCTCGTGTTGTCCGGATACATTTCAGCGAATGAACGGAATGCGCTCAATTCATCATCATGGAACTGAATATCAGCATGCTCCATCGTTCCTCCTGTCGGGACATCAAAGTCACGACCGGCTGACACGAGACTTGTCACATCAAAACCAGCGATGTAAGCCGCACGTGTTCCGTAGTAAGCCGCATCGACACCTTGCGCGCGACGAGCTCCTCCTTCAAGGAGTGTCTCGTTCGGAGCAGCCTGACGAATCCGGGCATACTTCGTGGCGATGAGTGATTCATGGTTCGCGATATTGAGTAGCGCCGTTTGGAACAGTTTCGCTTCAAAGATGGTCGATTCAATCCGAACGACTTGTTCATGTGGGAAGATGACTTCTCCTTCGCGAACACTATATAGTGAACCAGTGAACTTAAAGTTCCGTAAGACGTCTTCGAATTCATCTTCGAATCCGAGTTGCTCTTTCAAATAGGTGATGTCCGCCTCCGTAAAGGAGACGTTCTCTAAGTAGTGAACGATATTCTCGAGTCCGGCGAAGACGACATAACCACCACTAAATGGATTCGAGCGATAGTAAAGGTCGAAGACGACCTTTTCATTATGGCGACCTTGCTTCCAGTAAATATACATCCAACGTGGAAGATAAAGATCTGTGTGAAGGGCTAAATTACGATGTAACATATGATTTCCTTTCTGTTTTACGTCACTTTCCGACGACTGTCGCACCGAGTGTTGTGACGAAATGTTCGAGCGCCCATTCATGGCCGACCGGGTTGAAGCTTTGAACGGCATCGGCATGGACGACGATTTGATAACCGAGGTTGTAGGCATCTACGGCTGTATGGAGTACACAAATATCCGTGCAGACACCGACGAGATGAACTTCTGTGATTCCGCGTTCCCGAAGACGCAGGTCAAGGTCAGTTCCGGCAAAGGCACTATAACGTGTCTTATCAATCCAGTGGTCTGCCTGTTTCGCAGCTTCCTTCACAGAACCGTACAACTCACGGCCCTCTGTCCCGCGGATATTGTGCGGCGGGAACAACGTCGTTTCAGGGTGGAACGTGTCACCTGCATCATGGACGTCGTTCGCGATGACGACATAGTCATCCGTTGCGAATGTTCCGATCAATTCGACGATCCGTTCTTCAATCTCTTGCCCGGGTTTCCCACAAGTCAAACGACCACTGTCTGCGATAAAATCAAATGTATAATCAATAACAATCAATGCGCGCATGGGAGATGCTCCTCTCTCGTAATGAAAATGATGGCTATCCATCTCATTCTAATTCATTATACATCATGCACGGAAGATTATTTTTCTTCGGTTTGGGTAGATTAAGACAGTAGACTGTATAGGGAAAGGGGATTGTGACGATGGTATTATCGCAAAGTGAATTGACAGAGGAACTGTCACGGTTGAACGGTTGGGAAGAAGTGAACGGGGAGATTCAAAAGACGTATCGGCTGGAAACATTTCCGGAGGCCATTCAGTTCGTGCATCTTGTAGCAGATTTGGCTGAATCGCTCGATCATCATCCGAACATCTTGATTGAATATCGGAACGTGACATTGACCGTATCGACCCATGACGAAGGGGGCATTACGGAGAAAGACATCACACTCGCGAAAGGGTGTGAGGAACTTGTCTAAGCTCTATATGACTTTTGCGTCAGGCAGCGTGGCGGAGCGTCTTCGAAAGGAGCCAGGCGTCATCGCGGCGAATGGACACGAAACGATTTTGCTCGCAGAAGGAGAGAAGTCTCCGTTCAAGAGCGGTAAAGTGTTTGAAATTGAAGAGGCGTCGGGCGAATTTGTGAAAAAAGGGAACATTTTATACGCGAACGTTCCGGCAGATGAGAATGCCCGCTCCCTGTTGTTTCACCACTTGTTGACGGAAAAGGCGCCACTCGGTGTCAGTCATGATGGGTTTTCGGCATACCGATTAGGTGTCGACCCGGATGATAATCATGCCGTCGTCTTTATTCAGTTCACGTCTGGTGGGAAACACTTTCGTGATACGGCGGACTATGCAATCCTTGAAGACCGCTTGAAGCGAGCGGTCGAACAGCGCGGTGCAGGTCCCGTCATAAAACACTATGTCGTCAGTGAGTCAGATAATCTATAATAAAAGATAACGTCATGTTAGGGGAGGATTTTTATGAACAAGAATTATTTCTGGTTGGGGATGGCTGCGGGTGCGGTAATCGGCGCAGCAGCATCACTTCTCCATAGCGAAACGCGCGATCAACAAGTGAGACAACTGAAAGGCATCAAGTCGAAGTTGAAATCATCGAACACGTCGACTGAGGCACATGCGGTCGGTCTACAAGCGTCATCGAAAGGCAACTTGAAAGACCGTGTCATGGAATGGAAATCGCTTTACGAAGAAAACCAAGATACGATTCAAAACCTCGTCGAAGACGTGAAAGACTTAGTCGATGCGCTTCAAGAGGCTCGTCATAAAAATCAAATCTAATCACAGGTCCGGTGCATGCGCATCGGACTTTTTTTTATTTACCAAAACCCTCATACACCAATAAAAAAGGGAACGTTCTATCACGTATGAATAAAAATACAATTGACAGAATAAATATGCATATGGTTCAATCATTTTATTCTTCTGAGGAGGTAGAGAGATGATTACGTGTGGCATCGTCGGCGTAACAGGTTATGCCGGTTTGGAATTGTTAAAACTGATCGAGCAACATCCGACTATCCGTTTAGAAAAAGCAATCAGCGACTCGAGCGCCGGGATGACCTTGTCGGAACTATATCCGTGGTTACAAGCGGATCCAAAAATACTTGAACCGTTTCAAGCAGACGCCCTAGCTGGGATTGATGTGGTATTCCTTGCGACTCCGAGCGGCGTGTCTGCTGACTATATTCGACAGTTAGCATCTTTTCCTGGAGTGGTCATCGATTTGAGTGGGGACTTGCGATTACCGTCTGATGCATACGAAACGTGGTACGGGAAGCCGCCTGTTACCGAATCGATTCAACGAGAAGCTGTCTATGGATTGACCGAGTGGAATCGAGAGTTGCTGACGGGAGCAAAATGGATTTCAAATCCAGGTTGTTATGCGACCGCTGTCTCACTCGCGTTATTGCCGTTCGTTCAGCACGATTGGATCGACCCGGCACACATCGTGGTTTCGGCCTGCTCCGGCATCACGGGCGCTGGCAAAGGATTGAGTGAGAAGACCCATCATGCCAAATCGAATGAGAATGTGCAGTTATATAAGATTCATTCGCATCAGCACATCCCTGAAATCGAACAGACCTTGTACCACATGGGTGGCGCAGAAGCGACAGTCTCGATGTCGACCCACTTGCTGCCGATTAATCGCGGGATCATGGCGACAATCACGGTTCTACCGAACGATGACGTGTCAGAGGATGAATGGGTGAAGCGTCTTCAAGCCGCATATATGGATGAACCGTTCATTCGAGTGCAGCAGGGAGAGCCGGAAATCAAATCGGCGGTCGGTTCGAATTACTGCGACCTCTGGGTGTACAAAGAAGAACGGACGCATCGACTGACTATCGTATCGGTCATCGACAATATGCAAAAAGGGGCGGCCGGGCAAGCCCTTCAAAATGCGAACGTTCGATTCGGATTCGATGAGACGCTCGGACTATTGAATCAACCACAATACATTTAGGAGGATGAAGCATGATCGACATCATGGCGACCCAAAAACCGGGCATCGTATCACCGAAAGGATTTCAAGCGTGCGGCATTCATGCGGGACTAAAACGAAAACGGAAAGATTTGGCGCTGCTCGTTTGTGAACGACTAGCGAGCGCGGCGGCCGTCTACACGACAAACCACTTTCAAGCCGCACCGATTCAAGTGACAAAAGCGTCATTAGCCGAAACAAACGGCTATCTTCGAGCCGTGTTAATCAATAGCGGGAACGCGAACGCCTGTACAGGTGAACAAGGGCTAAAGGACGCCTACACGATGCGCGACATGACGGCAAAACATATAGGTGTAAAACCGGAAGAAGTGGCCATCGCTTCAACGGGCGTCATCGGTCAACCGCTTCCGATGGTCCCGCTCATAAACGGGATTGGTCATCTGCAACCGTCCAAGACATGGAAAGATGGACAATCGTTCGCTGAAGCCATTTTGACAACAGATACCGGGACGAAACAAACTAGTGTCCATTACAAAGAAGGGGAAGCGACCGTGACGATCTCAGGCGTCGCCAAAGGGTCGGGGATGATTCACCCGAATATGGCAACGATGCTCGGGTTTGTGACGACAGATGCGGTCATCGCACCGGAACTGTTGCAGCAGACATTAAAGAAAAGCGTCGACGCCTCGTTCAATAACATCACGGTGGACGGGGACAGCTCGACAAACGATATGGTCCTCGTCATGGCGAGCGGGGCAGTAGAAATGGAAGAAATCAAAGAGGGGACTTCCGCACACATCGCGTTCCAACAGGCTTTGACAGATGTATGTTTAGAGCTTGCCAAAGCGATTGCAAAAGATGGGGAAGGAGCGACGAAACTCATAGAAGTGAATGTCAGTGGCGCAACATCCGACCAACAAGCCAGAACGATTGCCAAGCAAATCGTCGGGTCCTCTCTGGTGAAGACAGCGGTATATGGACAGGATGCCAACTGGGGACGAATCATTGCTGCAATCGGCGCCGTCCCGTTCCCTGTGAACGTGGAGGCGATCGATATTCAAATAGGGAGTCAACTTGTTTTAAAGGACAGTACGCCTGTCTGGTTTGATGAGGCGTATGCGACCGAAGAGATGAGTCGGGACGTCGTCACCATCACAGTCGACTTGCATGGCGGGGAAGGGTTCGGTCAGGCATACGGATGTGACTTAACCTACGACTACGTCAAAATCAATGCGAGTTACCGGACATGAAGAAGCGGAAAGTCATCAAACTTGGGGGCAGTGTCTGGGAGTCGATGACACCTTCGTACTTTGAAGAGTGGCGAGGATGGATGGAAGAAGGAAATGATTTGCTCATCGTACATGGAGGTGGACCGAAACTATCGGCTTATTGCATGTCTCAACAAATTGAACCGTTGTTCTTGGCCGGACGTCGCGTGACGACAGATGAGGTGTTGATTGGTGCTTGGCGTGTGTTGGCAGGAGAAATGCAGACGAACGTCGTGTCGACATTGGCTCGATATGACCTCGATGCGTTTGGTTTATCGGGGGTCGACGGGAGTGCGATTTTCGGTCAACCTCTGAATGGACTTGGGAAAGTCGGTGAGGTGATTTCGATTCGAAATGACGTGTTCGAACGGCTGATGGATTCCGGACATGTTCCGGTTGTGACATCGGTGATTGCCGGCGCGGAAGGACCGCTGAACTGTAATGGCGATGATTGTGCGGTGGCACTTGCTATTTCGTTACAAGCGGATGAATTGGAACTATTGACCGATGTGAACGGTATTCGCATACACGGTGAATTTCAGACGACGCTAACTGAACGGGACATTCGAGAAGCCATCGCATCTGGAGAAATTGATGGAGGGATGGTGCCGAAAGTAGAGGCGCTATTGGCAGCAGTGGCAGGAGGGGTAAAAAGTGCCCGCATCCGAGATGGTCGTGACGCGACGCTCGCAGGGACAAGATTATGGGAGGGGAACTATGAATTCGCTTTTACCGACATACGGGAAACGAACGATTGAGATCGCGCAGGCGAGCGGGTCGTACGTGACGGATGTTTCAGGAAAGACGTACTTAGACTTTGTGATGGGCATTGCCGTATGTGGGACGGGGCATCGTCATCCATACGTGCAACAGAAAATTGAAGAACAATTGAACCGGGTGTGGCATACATCCAACCTCTATTTGATATCTGGTCAGCAACGTGTCGCTGAAAAGTTGACGGAAGGAACACATCTGACGCATGCCTTCTTTTGTAACAGTGGGACAGAAGCGAATGAGGCGGCCTTTAAGTTAGTCCGAAAGTGGACGCAGAAAACAAAAATCATCACATTCACGCAGTCGTTTCACGGACGTACATTCGCTATGCTCGGGGCGACTGGTCAAGAGAAGGTGAAACATGGATTTGGACCGATGGTGAGTGACTTTATTCATGCACCGTTCAACGATATAGAGGCTCTTGACTGGATCGATGATGAGACGTCTGCTGTTTGGCTCGAGATCGTACAAGGTGAAGGCGGTGTGGTCGTCGCGGATCCCCTGTGGTTGCAGGCCTTACAGGAAGCAGCTGACAAATACGATGTCAAAATCGTCGTCGATGAAGTGCAGACCGGCATCGCGCGTACAGGGACACGTTTCGCATACGAACAAACACCGCTCCGTCCTCATATCATCACGTTAGCGAAAGGATTGGGGAGTGGCATTCCGGTCGGCGCAATATTGACGACGGCGGAAGCGGCGACGGTCTTTGGTCCTGGGAGTCACGGTTCGACCTTCGGTGGAAATCCAGTGGCGATGGCTGCGGCAGAAGCGACACTCGATGTCCTCTTCACACCCGAGTCTTTTAAGCATGTCACAGACATGGGAGATTATTTGAAAGAAGGACTCAGTCGCTTCGTGGATGGAGAACGTTTCGTCGAAGTGAGAGGACTTGGGCTGATGATTGGGCTTGTCTCGACAGAACCGGTAGCAGACTGGGTCACAGAATTGGCAGAGGCGGGTTTATTGGTCGTCATGGCGGGGCCGCACGTCATCCGCTTCCTGCCTTCACTACTGGTCACGAAATCGGAGATTGACGAAGCATTGACGAAACTTGAACAAATCTTACAGAAGGAGGGCGTCGTATGAACGGAAGCATCAGCTTAATGAACGGGAAGTACTTTACAGGAACATGGGAGACGAGTGCGCGACACGCAAGTGGTGAAGTCGTGTTCTTCACCGGGATGACGGGCTATCAAGAAGTGTTGACCGACCCGTCATATGCTGGACAGATCATCGCGTTCACTTATCCGCTGATCGGACAATATGGACTGGAATCAGACGGGAGCGAAAGTGCTCGCATTCAAGTGGCCGGCGTCCTCGTGCAATCACTTGCCGATTCTGGGGATCAGTCTGACTTAAAGGATTGGTTAGAGCAGGAAGGGATTCCGGTTCTGTCACAAGTCGATGTGCGTGCACTCGTTCATGTGTTGCGTGATGAAGGCGATCAGTTTGGAATGATGGCAGCGGACATACATGAAACGTTGGAAGTTCCAGATGTTCGTCATCTAACAGAGCGCGTCACAACAACGTCTATCGTTCAGGAAGGGAACGGAGAGAAAGGGCATATCGTCTGTCTCGACTTCGGGGTGAAGGCGTCGATGATTGGTGAAATGGTGAAACGTGGGTATCGTTTGACGAGTGTTCCGTACCAGACGTCAAAAGAGGTCGTCGAGGCATTGCGACCGGATGGGATTTTAGTATCGAACGGGCCCGGGGACCCGCGAGACCACATGGGGCAGATTGAAGTCATCCGGGAATTGGCGTTATCGTATCCGACCCTCGGGATTTGTATGGGGCATCAACTGCTCGCGCTCGCGTTCGGTTGCAAGATTGAAAAGCAAACATACGGACATCGTGGCTCGAATCACCCGGTCCGAAACGTCAAGACGAACGAAGTATGGATGACGTCGCAAAATCACGGTTATGTGGTCGCGCGTATGAGTATCGAACAGAGCCCGCTTGAACTGCTTTATGAGAACGTGAACGATCACTCGGTGGAAGGGTTGATTCATCCGAATGCATCCATTTTCACGACACAGTTCCATCCGGAGGCGAGTCCCGGACCAACGGACGCGCAGTCCGTCTTCGACCGTTTTGATGATATGATTCAGCAAGGAGTGAACGCGTATGCATAAAAAAGTACTCGTTATCGGATCGGGACCCATCGTGATTGGGCAGGCCGCAGAGTTTGATTATTCCGGAACGCAGGCGTGTCAGGCGCTTCGTGAAGCCGGTTGTGAAGTCGTCTTATTGAACTCCAATCCTGCCACAATCATGACGGACCCAGGAATGGCGGACGCGACGTATATTGAGGCGATGACCGTTCAAAAAGCGACCGAGATCATTGAAAAAGAACGTCCGACGCACGTCCTTGCGACGGTCGGTGGACAGACGGCGTTGAACTTGGCTCTTGATCTCGAGGAAGCTGGCGTGTTGACCCAATATGGAATCGAACTGCTCGGTACATCACTCGACACGATTCGTGACGGGGAAGACCGTGAGCGGTTCAAGCAAAAGATGGAGCTGTTGAACGAGCCGATTCCGACATCGACGACGATTGAGACGATTGAAGAACTGACAGCTTTCATTGAGACGACCGGTGTTCCGCTCATCGTTCGTCCGGCGTTCACGCTCGGTGGGACCGGCGGTGGGATTGCGATGACGGAGGATGAGGCGTATACGATGGCGCGTCGGGGTCTTGAGGCAAGCCCGATCTCACAATGTTTGGTCGAGAAGAGCATCGCTGGCTATAAAGAATTTGAATATGAGGTCATGCGTGACGCGCTCGGAACGTGCATCATCGTCTGCAACATGGAAAATATCGATCCGGTCGGTGTGCATACGGGGGACTCCGTCGTGTTCGCTCCGGCCCAAACCTTATCGGACCAAATGCATCAGACGTTACGGAGCGCTGCGTTTCGAATCGTCTCCGAACTCGGTGTGATTGGTGGATGTAACATTCAGTTCGCGGTGCATCCGACGAAGTCAGAGTACTACGTGATTGAAGTCAATCCTCGTGTCTCTCGGAGCTCGGCACTCGCGTCAAAAGCGACCGGCTATCCGATTGCCAAAATTGCGACACGTCTCGCTTTAGGTGAACCGTTAGATCACTGTATCAATCCAGTCACAACGAATACGATGGCGAGCTTTGAACCGGCACTTGATTACATTACGGCGAAAGTACCATGTTTCCCGTTCGACTTGTTCGCGGAAACAGAACGCGCACTCGGACCACAGATGAAGGCGACCGGTGAGAGTATGGCGATGGGGAAAACGTTAGAAGAAGCGTTACAGAAGGCATGGCGTGGTGCCGGAATCGAACAGGCACCGCTTTATCCGAAGTGGATGCAGGGAGCCACAGTCGACGTTTTGATGGGCGAAGTCGAGGCGCCGACCGATCGTAGATTGCACGCTTGTCTCGCTTTGCTCGACCGTGAGTTGATGTCGGCCTATGCATTACAGCAGATTACGGGCATCACCCCTCACTTCATTCACATGTTAAAACGACTCATTCAGATGATGAAGGAAGATTTGACGAATCCGGTCCAGTTGCTTCAAGCGAAGCGACTTGGGTTCACGGACGCGCAAATTGCCGCCGTGATGCATATGCAAACCGAGGAAATCAAGGCGTTCCGAGAGGCGGCCTCGATTCAACCGGTATATCAGATGATTGATACGTGTGCGGCCGAGTTCGAAAGTAAGACCCCGTATTTTTACGGTTCATGGCACGGAACGTCCGAAGTGAAGCCGAGTGAAAAACGGAAGGTTGCCATCATTGGGGCAGGTCCGATTCGAATCGGACAGGGCATCGAGTTCGATTACAGTTCGGTTCATGCGGTCTGGGCACTTCAAAAACTTGGTATCGAAACGATTATGATCAACAACAACCCGGAGACCGTATCGACGGACTTCTCGATTGCGGACAAACTGTATGTCGAACCGCTGACGAGTGAAGATGTCATGCACGTGTTAGAAGCGGAAGGGTGCCGCGATGTCTTAATCCAGTTCGGTGGACAGACGGGTATTGCACTCGCTCATGATTTAGAAGCGGCGGGGTATCACTTGCTCGGTGCATCCGCAGACACCATCGACCAAATGGAAGACCGGGAACGTTTCTATCAATTCCTTGATTCGATTGAAGTCGAACACATCCCGGGTGAAGAAGTCACTTCCCCGACGCAGTTGCAGGAAGCGATCCAACAGTTAGGCTACCCATGTATCTTGCGCCCGTCCTACGTGATTGGAGGAAAGGGCATGTTACTCATTCATTCAGAGGAACAGTTAGCAGAGGTGTTACCGAACCTTGCCTATCCAACGCTAGTCGACCAATATGTCGCAGGGCGTGAGCTTGAAGTGGATTGTGTAACGGACGGGGAAACGGTATATGTGCCCGTCGTCCTAGAACAAATCGAAGCGGCGGGTGTCCATTCCGGAGACTCGACGATGATCTTGCCGCCGGTCGAGACGAGTCTGGCGATTCAAGAGCAAGTGGAGTCGATTGCGAAACGAATCGGACAGGCGCTCGATTATAAAGGAGCTCTGAACATTCAGTTCGTGTTGAAGGAAGACACGATCTACGTCCTTGAAATCAATCCGCGTGCGTCGCGGACTGTGCCGATTGTCAGCAAAGTGACAGGTGAGCCGTTAATCGAATGGGCGACCTACGCGGCGTACGGTCTCGCATTGAACGATTTCGTTCCGACACATCCCTCGAGATTGACAAACTATGCGGTAAAGACTCCGATCTTCTCGAACGTCAAACTGCCAGGCGTAGACCCGATGACAGGTCCGGTCATGCGTTCGACAGGCGAGACACTTCAATTCAGTTCACATTCATATGTGCCGGAGCGCTTTACGTATGATGCGGTGACAACACGGGTGATGAATCGTCCGCAAATCGTATTCGGGAAAGGGTTTGAACACGTCGGGGATACACCACTCGCAGACGTCAGTGATTTTCAAGATGTCGCCGTATTGTTCTCGGATGCGGCTGACGAACGAGCAACACGTGAAATCGCCGTTCGCCATGGGGTGCATATCATTTCGTCCAAACAGTTAGCTCAGTATTATCAGATGAGTCAGTCACGGACCGGCAATCCGGTTCAGTCGTTGCAATCCATTCAAATGAGAGAGGGAGTAGCCAAATGACAGTGAAGACGATACAACATTTTTTAACGATGGAGGAATTGACACCGGATACGCTCGATTCGTTGATGCAATTGGCACACGAAGTGAAACGTTCACCTCAATCTTATGCAACGGTGCTGACAGGGAAGAAAGTCGCATTGCTATTTGAAAAGGCATCGACACGGACGCGTATGTCATTTGAAGTCGGGGTGGTCGAATTAGGTGGATACCCACTCTTTCTCAGCGGTCAAGATTTGCAAATCGGGCGTGGTGAACCGTTGACGGATACGATTCAAGTGATGAGTCGGTATGTGGACGCACTCATGATTCGAACGTATGCGCATGAAACGGTGGAGACGTTGGCACAACACGGGTCAATCCCAATCATCAATGGATTGACGGACTTGCATCATCCGTGCCAAGTGCTCGCGGATTTATTGACGATTGAAGAGCGGTTCGGGAGTCGTACCGGAAAGGTGTTGACGTATATCGGAGACGGCAATAATATGGCACATTCGCTTATGATCGGTGGGGCACTGAGTGGGATGCATATCCGCATCGCCTCACCAAACGGATACACCGTTGATCAAGGCATTTATGAGAAAGCGAAGAAGTTGGCTGAATCAACGGGAGGAAGCATCGCGTTGTTCGAAAACCCATCGCTTGCTGTGAACGAGGCGGATATTGTCTACACGGATGTATTTGCGAGCATGGGGCAGGAGGGAGAAGCAGAGGAGCGGCTGATGAAGTTTAACGGTTTTCAAGTGAATGAAGAGTTGATGGCACTTGCGAACCCCGACGCCATCTTCCTTCACTGTTTGCCGGCGCATCGCGGGGAAGAAGTGACGGCTGAGGTGATCGATGGACCGCAGTCATGGGTGTTCGATCAAGCCGAGAATCGTTTACATGCACAAAAAGCACTGATGCTGACATTGCTAACGTAACAACAAAGGGTGACACGCCACGTGTCACCCTTTGTTGTTATAAGAACCTTGCCAATAATCCAAAGACGGCCAGTCCGATAATGATGTAGAAAAACCACTTTCCATCCCCGGAATGAATGACAGGGGGCGTGTACGAACGTTGCTTATACTTCCCGTAGCGCATCGGGCGCGTATACGGGACGGTGAAACGTGAGAGTGGGATGGCAAGTAAGAATCCTGCCAAGAAGCCGTACACATGTCCCCAAAGAGAAACGTTCGAACCAATCAATGTGAAGACGGCACTGATGGCGACGAAGATGTAGACCAAGCGGGCATCTTGGCTGTACATCAACGTGCGACGGAAACGACCGATGAATACGTAGAATCCGAGAATGGCCAAGATGGCGCCTGACGCCCCGGCCTGTAGATAAAACAAGTTGCTGACAGTGAAATACGTGAGCAGGTTGGCGAGCGCTCCAGCGAATACATAAAACAAGGCAAATTTCACGTGTCCGACCATTCGTTCCATCGCTGGTCCGAAGATGATCAGTGCGAACGAGTTGAACAGCAAGTGACCGAGACTCAAATGAATGAAGTTGGCCGTGACCAAGCGGTACCATTGTCCGTCCGCGAGTGCCAAATGGAACGACCCTCCCGTCGCCACGATTCGTAAACCAGGTGCGAAAGAATCGATGACAAACACAAGGAGTTGGATTACAATGAACAGCGTTACGAGTGGATATGCCCGTACAAACGTTTGAACATTTTCCGTACGACTAAACATAACATCACCTCTTTCCTCAATTGTATAAGGAAACGGGGAGAAAAGGAAAGGAGCGAGTGTCCCGTGATTGTAGGAATTGGAGTCGATATCGTCGAGCTTGATCGGATGGCTCGCTCGATGAAACAACCACGTTTTTTAAAACGGCTGCTCACCGATGCGGAATATGAATTGTCTCAACAGTATCCGCTCCCGCGTCAAATCGAGTTTGTCTCGGGTCGCTTTGCTGCAAAAGAAGCTTACGCCAAGGCAATCGGGACTGGCATCGCACACGGGTTATCGTGGCGTCATATTGAAATTTTACCGGATGAGACGGGTCGACCTGTCATGACCGCACCGTTTACGGGGAAGATTCATGTCAGCATCAGCCATAGTCAAACATACGCCATCGCACAAGTCATCTTAGAAGAGGAGGGACACCATGTTTCGTCCTAGTCGAATCGAGATTGATCGGGCGTCCATCGCCCATAATATAAAAGAATTAACGAAACGAATTCCGCAGGACCTCATGGCAGTCGTCAAAGCGAACGCCTACGGACACGGGGCCGTCGAAGTGGCGAAAATTGCCCTTGAGAACGGAGCGACGATGCTCGGGGTCGCGTTACTCGAGGAAGCGCTCGAACTCCGCGATGCGGGAATCGAAGCACCGATTCTCGTCATGGAAGCGCAATTCCCTGAATATGCCGGAGTGGCGGCAGAACAGGAAATCACGTTGTCCGTATTTTCTGCCGAATGGTTACGAGAGGCAGCTCCATATATAGAAGAAAAGCCGTTGACGGTTCATATCAAAGTCGATACCGGGATGGGACGCCTCGGACTTCGTACCCGTGAACAGTTGGATGCCTTACTTGAAGAAGCGACCGATTCGTTTGTGGTGGAAGGAATCTATACCCACTTCGCAACGGCGGATGAGCTCGATAGCAATCTGTATTATACACAGCAAGAGCGGTTCGAGCGTTTGATGGATGGGCTCCACGAGCGGTTCCGCTATATCCATACGTCGAACTCGGCCGGTGCAATCCGAATGGCCGGACAAGATGTTCCTTATAATCTGGTTCGTGTCGGCATCGCGCTCTATGGGTTATATCCGTCACGTGAGATGGAGACGTTCTATTCGTTCCTGCGCCCGGCCTTCACGCTAAAAAGTCAGCTCATGCAGGTGAAGCGGCTAGAGGCAGGTCAGACCATCAGTTACGGTGCGACGTATACAACGTCAGCCGATGAATGGATTGGTACCGTTCCAGTCGGATATGCGGACGGGTGGTTACGAAAGGCGAGCGGGTTTGAAGTGGAGGTCAATGGGATTCGTTGTCCGATCGTGGGACGCGTCTGTATGGACCGTTTCATGATCCGGCTTCCAAAAGAGTTTCCGGTCGGGACGGACGTGACCCTTGTCGGTGGAAACGTCGCCATTGATGAACTCGCCTCATATCTTGGGACGATCAACTATGAGATCGTTTGCCAATTCACGAGCCGATTGCCACGTCTTTATGTGTGAATCATAAATCGTGTGAAATTATCTGAATTCTTTCTCGATTTCTCTATATTTTCCCATTCCCGCGTGTTATATTGATAAAGAACGCGGGAGAATTTCCGCCAGTCCATGAAACGATTCTGGAGGTGTAAGATGTTGAAGCAGCGAACTGCGGGTGCGCTAGCGTCCGTCCCAGATCGGTTCTCGCAACAAGGGGGTCCGATTTCGATGAAAGACCGTGAAACACTGTCCTTGAACGATGTAGTGACATACTTGTCTAAAGAAATTGCTGATCGACAACAAACACTGCGTGAAGAATTGGCGAAAGGCTATCAAGAGATGGCCGCGTTTAACTTGAATATGGCAGAAGAGATGCTAATGATTGAAACCGAAGCCGAACACGCTCTCTTACGTCAAGTAAGTGGGGTGTGAGCAGCGTGATCGTAAAGCGTGGTGACGTGTTTTATGCGAATCTGTCGCCCGTAGTCGGCTCAGAGCAAGGTGGCGTTCGACCCGTTCTGATCGTACAGAACGACATCGGCAATCGCTTTAGCCCGACCGTCATTGTCGCTGCGATTACAGCTCAGATTCAAAAAGCAAAACTGCCGACTCATGTGGAAGTATATCAAGAGAAGCACGGACTCGAACGAGACTCTGTGATTTTGCTTGAACAGATTCGAACGATTGATAAGCGTCGTCTGACGGATAAAGTCACTCATCTCGATGATGAGACGATGCATAAAGTGGACAGAGCGCTAGAGATCAGTATGGGATTGATCCCTCTCTAGCCTTACATAGATAAGACTGGTACATAGGTATCGGTCTTTTTTTAAACTTTTTTTAAAAAGTGGTTTAAGATTTTGTCAGAGGGGAATTTAATTTAATCGTACTCAATTTTTCTGTACGGACATTTAGGAGGGAATAGACGATGGATTTAGCGATTCGCGAGCAAGTCATTGGAGAACAATTACACCTTTACGTATCCGGAGAAGTGGATACATATACTGCACCAAAATTGAAAGAAGTATTGCATCCGGCCATCAGTGAACAAGATGTGGTCGTTCATTTAGACGAAGTGGAGTATATGGATTCGACAGGTCTTGGCGTGTTCGTCGGGGCATTAAAAATTGCCACGCGCAACGAAAAAGAGTTGTCACTTGTCGGAGTCACAGACCGAGTCAATCGTCTATTCGAATTGACGGGTCTTCACAAACTTCTTTCTATTAATTCGAACGTAAGAGGTGGCACGCAATGAACAATGTTGAACAGACGGTCATGACGTTCCCGGCCAAACCCGAATATGTCGGTGTGGTTCGATTAGTCGTTTCAGGAATCGCTAACCGTATGGGATATACGTACGACGAGATCGAAGATATTAAAATCGCGGTCTCGGAAGCATGTGGCAACGCCGTCCAACATGCTTATGACGATCATCAAGATGGAGAGGTCAAACTCGCTTGTGGCGTCTATGCAGATCGTCTTGAAATCACGATTGAGGATTCCGGCAAGACGTTCGCAGATGATGTGAAGCGTCAAGCCGCTCCGGTCGAAGAAACGACCGAAATTGAATCGCTCCATGAAGGAGGACTTGGTCTCTTCTTGATCGAAGCATTAATGGACGATGTCTCGATCAATAAAGACAGCGGTGTCAAAGTGACGATGACAAAACTCCTCAATAGGGACGAGGTGGATCAGAGTGCCAGCAAAATCTCAACAACGCCATCACAGTGATGACGAGGTACTAGAGTGGATTGAACGCTATCAACAAGACGATCAAAACGAAGAAGTGCAAATGCTCCTCATCAACCGCTATTCTGACCTCGTTGAAGCACTCGCGCGTAAATTCTCGCGTGGCCGTGCGATTCACGACGATCTTGTGCAAGTTGGGATGATTGGGTTACTGGCGGCACTTCGTCGATTTGACCCGGAATTTGGTCGTAGCTTCGAGTCATTTGCTGTCCCGACCATCATCGGCGAAATCAAACGATTTATTCGCGACAAGACGTGGAGTGTCCACGTACCGCGTCGAATCAAAGAACTCGGACCAAAGATTAAAAAGACGGTCGAAGAGTTGACGACCGAATTACAACGTTCGCCACGAATCGATGAGATTGCCGACCACCTTGGCGTGTCCGATGAAGAAATTCTCGAAACGCTCGAGATGGGCAAAAGTTATCAAGCCTTGTCGGTTGATAGTTCAATCGAAGCGGATAACGAAGGTAGTACGGTCACATTACTCGACTTGGTCGGTAGCCAAGAGCGCGGGTATGAATCGGTCGACCAGCGTCTCATTCTAGAAAAGGCATTCAATGTCTTAAACGAGCGTGAACGCGCCATCTTGGAATGCGCCTACTATAAGAATATGAGTCAAAAAGAGACAGGAGAACTTCTTGGAATCTCGCAGATGCATGTGTCCCGTTTGCAACGACGAGCACTCGAAAAGCTGCGTGAAGCCATCAAGGTCCCACTCAATGAAGTATTCTTAAGCGATGACTAATCGAGTCATCGCTTTTTTGTTTGAATGTTTGCTACACTTTGAAAGAGATCAAAAAAGGAAGTGATTCAAGTGATTACGAAAGTGGCTAACGCGTTAAACTTGAAAGTGAACCAAGTCGAGACGGTTCAGCAGCTCGCATCTGAAGGGGCAACGATACCGTTCATGGCCCGTTATCGGAAGGAAATGACGGGGAATTTGGACGAAGTTGAAATTAAAGGAATCTTGGATGCTCTTCAATATGAAGAGAGCCTGCAAAAACGCAAGGCGGATGTCCTGGCTAAATTAGAAGAGTTGGAAAAAAACACGCCTGAACTAACGAAAGCGTTAGAGGCGGCGACAACCCTTCAACAAGTGGAAGACATCTACTTGCCGTATCGTCCAAAACGACGTACGAAAGCAGAACAGGGACGCGAGAAAGGACTGCAGCCGCTTGCGGATTGGTTCCGGGACAAATCACCCTATTCTTCAGACAAGGTAAAAGAACTCGCTCAAGACGTCGAGGTAGAGGAAGCGTTGCCGCTCGTCCATGCCATCATCGGTGAAGAATGGGGAGAGGAAGCGAAACTGCGCCAGATGCTTCGTGACCGCGTACGCAAAGAAGGACTTTTGCGCTCGAAGAAGAAAAAACAAGCGGAAGACGAAAAAGAGATTTTTGCGCAGTATTATGAATATGAAGAGAAGATTGCTGGCATTGTCCCACACCGTGTACTCGCCTTGAACCGTGGGGAACGTACGGACGTGCTCCAGGTGAAAGTAGTGTTCGACGAGACGCGTTTCATGGATCAAGCCCTCCGTACATATGAACGACTTCCGAAAGAAAAACGTGAGGTTGTCGAGACGGCTGTGACGGAGGCGTACAAGAAGTCGGTCTTCCCGGCTATCGAACGGGAGATTCGTGGGGAGTTGACGGAAAAAGCAGAAGAGCAGGCGATCGATGTCTTCTCGAAAAACTTGAAACAACTCTATATGCAGCCGCCCCTTCGCGAGGTCGTCGTCTTAGGGATCGACCCGGCTTATCGAACTGGTTGTAAATGGGCAGTCGTCAATGAAATCGGAAAAGTCGAAGAGGTCGGTGTCTTCTATCCGACGGCACCGAAACATGATATCGCCGGTGCTGAAAAAGTACTGACGAGACTCGCGAAGAAATATCCAATCTCGGTTATCGTCGTCGGAAACGGAACCGCCTCACGGGAGACGGAACAATTCGTCGCCGACTGGTTGAAGAAAGCGGAACGTGATATTGCTTACGCGATTGTGAACGAAGCGGGGGCAAGTGTCTACTCGGCATCGGAAGTCGCACGAAGTGAATTCCCGGATTTGAAAGTTGAGGAACGGTCAGCCGTTTCGATTGCACGTCGAATTCAAGACGCGATGGCGGAACTTGTCAAAGTCGACCCGCAATCAGTCGGTGTCGGACAATATCAGCATGACGTCAGCCAGAATAAACTGAAAGCCTCCTTAGAGTTCGTCGTCGAGAGCGTGGTCAACATGGTCGGAATTGATGTGAACCGTGCTTCCGAGTCTTTATTGACGTACGTCTCAGGACTCAATAAAACGACGGCGAAAAATATTGTGGCATATCGTGAAGAGAATGGACGCTTTGAAACGAGAAAGGAAATTAAGAAAGTACCTCGTCTTGGAGCGAAGGCGTTTGAGCAGGCGGCTGGATTCTTACGGATCATGAACGGGAAGGACGTTCTCGACCAGACAGAGATTCACCCGGAAAGCTATCCGCTCGCGTTATCCATTTTAAAAGAGATCGGATCTTCAAAATCAGAGGTCGGTACGGCTGCGCTTCGAGAACGATTGCAACAAGTCGAAGCTAAAGCCTTGAGTGAAGAACTAGAGGCGGGGCTTCCGACAGTTGAAGACATTTTGAAGTCATTAGCCAAACCAGGGCGTGACCCGCGAGAAGATATCCAGAAACCATTACTACGCACGGACGTCATGAGTCTCGAAGACCTTCAAGTCGGTATGGAATTCCAAGGAACCGTCCGAAATGTCATTGATTTTGGCGCGTTCGTTGACATTGGGGTGAAACAGGATGGTTTGGTCCACATTTCGAAATTATCGAATCGATACGTGAAGCATCCATTAGATGTCGTGGCGGTTGGTGACATCGTGACCGTGTGGATCGAACAAGTCGATGTGAATCGTGGACGGATTAGTTTAACGATGCTTGCACCGAGTGTTAAATAAGAAGAAACTCGTATCAGGTAAAATGTTTTTCATTTTACCTGATTTTTTTTAGAAAAAGTGTTGACGGTCTTTTTGTGCCGTGATATCTTATAGAAGTCGCCGAGAGACGGCACGCGAAATAAACGTTTTTCTAAGAAAGTGATTGACAGGTTTCTGGTTTGCGGTTACAATATAAATCGTTACTTCGATAATTTCAAGCAACGTTCCGCAATAGCTCAGTGGTAGAGCAACCGGCTGTTAACCGGTAGGTCGTAGGTTCAAATCCTACTTGCGGAGCCATTTTATTTTGGAGACGTACCCAAGAGGCTATAAGGGGCTCCCCTGCTAAGGGAGTAGGCTGGGAAACCGGTGCGAGGGTTCGAATCCCTCCGTCTCCGCCACTTAAAATTACTTAGAAGACACATACACTGGCCCGTTGGTCAAGCGGTTAAGACACCGCCCTTTCACGGCGGTAACACGGGTTCGAATCCCGTACGGGTCACCATATATGGAGGATTAGCTCAGCTGGGAGAGCACCTGCCTTACAAGCAGGGGGTCGGCGGTTCGATCCCGTCATCCTCCACCATTTCAAATAAAAACGTAATCTGGTCTTGTGGTGTAGGGGTTAACATGCCTGCCTGTCACGCAGGAGATCGCGGGTTCGAATCCCGTCAAGACCGCCATTTACGTTGGGCTGTAGCCAAGTGGTAAGGCATCGGATTTTGATTCCGACATGCGAAGGTTCGATCCCTTCCAGCCCAGCTTTTTATTTGAGTCATTAGCTCAGTTGGTAGAGCATCTGACTTTTAATCAGAGGGTCGCAGGTTCGAGCCCTGCATGACTCACCATTTTCTTTTTTAACTTTATACGCTGCGGTCGTGGCGGAATCGGTAGACGCGCTAGGTTGAGGGCCTAGTGGTGGTTAACACCGTGGAGGTTCAAGTCCTCTCGACCGCACCATATGCACCCTTAGCTCAGCTGGATAGAGCGTTAGACTACGAATCTAAAGGCCGGGAGTTCGAATCTCTCAGGGTGCACCATTCTTTTTTATGGGCCTATAGCTCAGCCGGTTAGAGCGCACGCCTGATAAGCGTGAGGTCGGTGGTTCGAGTCCACTTAGGCCCACCATTTAAACTGACGAACTTTGAAAACTGAACGATGAGGCAAAAAAAGTTTTACAATTTTTGAATGAAGCGCAAGCTTCGTCAATTTAAGAGCTATATCA